>JAURMH010000028.1 GCA_030830805.1 Bacteroidota bacterium | reverse complement strand
GAGGCACTCGGAAACGACGGCCAGTACCGCGTTTCGGGCATGGCCATTGATAGTAAAAATCAATTATGGGTGGCTAACCATTGGGCCGAAAAACCCATCTCCGTAAAAAAAGTAAACGGTACTTGGCAAAATTTTGAATTTCCGGGCGTGTTCGGAGAACTAAAATATGTAGCGGATATTACGATTGATCGCAACGATCAAAAGTGGGTAGTGATTCCAGCAAGCAATGCCATTTTGGTTTTCAAAGAAAGCACAAATGGTAAAGTAGTTTACAAAAAATTAACTGCAGGCCAGGGCGCTGGTAATTTACCAAAAGATGCAACCGAAGTATTTGCCATAACCGAAGATTTAGATGGTCGTATATGGGTTGGAACAAATGCAGGCGTGGTGGTATTTTATAATCCCTCTGCCATTTTGCAATTTGGTGCAGACATCGATGCGCAACCTGTTCGAGTAGTCGATGGAGAATTTGTACAATTTTTATTAGCATCCGAAACAGTTACTTGTATTAAGGTAGATGGCGCCAATAGAAAGTGGATGGGTACTAAAAATGGTGCTTGGTTGTTTTCGGATGATGGTGCTCAGCAAATACATTATTTCAATACCAGTAACAGCCCGCTATTAGCCAATAAAATCAACGACATTGCCATTAATGGCGAAAATGGAATTGTGTATTTCGCAACCGACAACGGAATTGTGTCTTATCGAAGCGATGCAACCAAAGGTTACGAAGTCAACCTCGATCAAGTAAAAGTTTTCCCTAATCCCGTAAGAGAAAATTACGCAGGCATCATTGCCATTCAAGGATTAGTCAATAATGCAGAAGTAAAAATTACCGACATTAATGGAAAGCTAGTATTCAGGACATTTGCTAATGGTGGCCAGGCTAATTGGGATGGCAAAAATTTTGCTGCCGAAAAAGTGAGTACTGGTGTTTACTTGGTATTGGCTACCGACGATTTTGGTGTAGAAACCATGGTTAAAAAAATTCTAGTAATACATTAAGATGCTTCATAAAACCAGAGGCATTGTATTAAAAACATTTAATTATTCCGAAACGAGTTTAATTGTACATGTACTAACTGAAAAGTTTGGTACGCAATCGTATTTATTAAAAGGCGTTAGAAAAAATAAAACGAAAATTAAAATGTCGATGTTGCAGCCTTTGCATTTACTCGACATGGTGGTGTATCATAAGCCAAACGGAGGTTTGCAGAGTATTGCAGAACTTAAAAACGACCCAATCTTATCCGAAATTCCATATAATATTATTAAAACATCTTTGGCTATTTTTATTTGCGAATTGCTTTATGTGACTTTAAAAGAAAGTAATACCGACGAAGATTTATTCGAGTTTGCTTTTCAATCTATTCAATTATTAGATTTAACGCAGGCGCCTTTGGCCAATTTTCATTTGTTTTTTATGTTGCGATTTTCTAAATTTCTAGGAATTTATCCAGCACATGCTATTAAAGTCAGCGATAATTATTTTGATGTTAAAAATGGGGTATTTGTCAACGGGATTCCTTCGCATCCGGTTTATATGGAAAAAGAAAACACCGAATTTTTAAAACAACTCATGCAAAATAATTTTGAACAGGCTGCGCAATTGCAATTGAGTTCGGAAGAAAGAAAGAAATTTTTACAAGCGCTCATTGCCTACTACCAGTATCATCTAGAAGGTTTCAAGGGTTTGCAATCGCATGTAGTATTAGAAGAAGTGCTCAGCAATTAGGGGCTGGAAACAATGGTATTAAGGATTATTTTAAACCAATTTCTCTTAAGCGTTCCTCTAAGTAATCGCCTGCTGTAATGTCATCGTATTTTTTTACTTGACCAGCTTCTATACAATTGGCTAAACAGCTTAAGTCCATTTCCGATTTTGGATGTAAGAAGAAGGGAACCGAATAGCGCGAAGTTTTCATTAATTCTATAGGAGGATTCACCACTCTGTGAGTAGTTGATTTTAATTTATTATTAGTTAATCTTTGTAACATGTCGCCGACATTCACGACAATATCATCTTCGATTGCCGTAACTGGAAACCAATTGTTTTGTTTGGTTAAAATTTGCAAGCCATCTGCGCTCGCGCCAATTAACAACGTGATTAAATTAATATCTTCGTGAGCGCCTGCTCTTACTGCTTCTGCGGGCACAGCAGCAGGATTCTCGATCGGGAAATAATGAATGGCTCTTAAAATACTATTACCATCGGTAATGTCTGCTTCAAAAAAATCTTCGGGTAAATTTAAATAAACCGCAATGGCTTTTAATATTTCTGCACCCGCTTTCTCTAAGCGTTTGTAAACTTCTTTGGTGATATCATTGAATTTTTGATTTTCATTGATTAAAATATTTTCAGGATAAGTATCCATTGGTAAATTACTACCATCTAAAAACTGTCCAACTTGCCAAAACTCTTTAAGATCGGGGGTGTTAGCATCTTTTGCTTTTTCTCTACCTTTGCTAGTATAACCTCTTTGTCCACCTAAGCCAGCAATTTCATAATTCTTTTTTGTTGCTTCGGGTAAATCAAATAATGCTTT
>JAURMH010000007.1 GCA_030830805.1 Bacteroidota bacterium | reverse complement strand
TGCATTGACTTCGACCGAGGGATTAAATAAAGTAGAAGTAATGGCCGCTCGTATCCGAGATATTAATCCAGCAATTCAATTGCGTGTATTAAACGAATTTGTAAAAGATGATCGCACCGACGAAATTTTAACAGAAGAACAATTCGATTATGCGGTAGATTGTATCGACACTTTGTCGCCTAAAGTATTTTTTATCAAAGCCTGTTTAGATAAGAAAATTCCGATTGTAAGTTCAATGGGGGCAGGAGGGAAAGTGGATCCATCTCAAATCAAAGTAGTAGATATTTCTAAAACATACCAATGTAATTTGGCAAAATATGTGCGTAAAAGGTTATATCATTTAGGTACTCGAAAAGGAGTTAAAGTAGTTTTTTCGCCCGAAGCAGCCGACAAAACTAAAATCATTGAAACCCCTAAAGCTTTCCCCAAAAAATCAATTATTGGTACCGTTTCTTATATGCCGGCCATGTTTGGTTGTACTATGGCCTCTGTAGTGATTAGGGATTTGTTGGAAGCTTAATTATTTAAATCACTGAAAATCAGGCAATATTTAATTTGATTTTGTAGCAAAGGCTTGTTTTTAATGCCTTTCAGGCTTGTTGTGGAAATCTTTTCCCGCGCTTAATTCCCTAAAATTTTAGATTTGTGCAAACCTGACTTGTTTGAATTGGGTTTTGGAACCATTTGTTGAATGGGTTTCAATATAAATTTTAAATACAAAAAATGGCAAATAGTAATTATAGTGAAGACGATATCCGATCACTCGATTGGAAAGAACATATTAGACTAAGACCCGGCATGTACATTGGTAAACTAGGAGATGGGTCTAGTTTAGACGATGGTATTTATATTCTATTGAAAGAAATCATCGATAATTCTATCGATGAATTTGTGATGGGTGTGGGTAAACAAATTGATTTAACGATTACCGATCATAAAGTAATTGTTAGAGATTATGGTCGTGGAATTCCTTTAGGAAAAGTGATTGATTGTGTTTCTAAAATAAACACTGGTGGCAAATACGATTCTAAAGCATTTCAAAAATCGGTAGGATTAAACGGAGTGGGTACAAAGGCTGTAAATGCTTTGTCGGCTAGTTTTAAGGTACAATCGTTTAGAGATGGAAGAACCAAAGTTGCAGAATTTTCTAGAGGTGAATTAACGCAAGAATTTAAAGAAGAAGCGACCACGCAAAAAAATGGTACCTGTATTACCTTTATTCCAGACGATCAAATTTTTAGGAATTTTAGGTATATCCATGAGTTCATGGAAAACATGCTTTGGAATTATGCTTTTTTGAATGCAGGTTTAACCATTCAATTAAATGGCGAAAAATTTGCATCGCAAAGAGGGCTTTACGATCTATTAGACAGAAAAACAGACGAAACCATTCGTTATCCAATTATTCATTTAAAAGGAGATGATATAGAAATAGCCATGACCCATAATAGTCAATATGGTGAAGAATATTATTCTTTTGTGAATGGACAGCATACCACGCAAGGTGGTACGCACCAAGCGGCTTTCAGAGAAGCTGTGGTAAAAACGATCAGAGAGTATTATAAAAAAGATTTTGACGCTTCGGATATCAGGGCCTCTATTGTTGCTGCAATCAGTATTCGAATTCAAGAACCCGTATTTGAATCGCAAACCAAAACAAAATTAGGTTCTATTAACGCAGCACCAGAAGGTCCAAGCATTCGAAATTGGATCAACGACTTTTTGAAAAAAGAGTTAGATAATTATTTGCACAAACATGCCGATGCGGCAGATGCATTGCTTAAACGAATTCTGCAATCGGAAAGAGAACGAAAAGAAATTGCGGGCATTAAAAAATTGGCTAACGAGCGTGCCAAAAAAGCAGCTTTACACAATAAAAAACTCAGAGATTGTAAGGTTCATTTAGCCGACGAAAAACATGTCAGAAGATTTGATACCACTTTATTTATTACCGAGGGAGATTCTGCAAGTGGATCTATTACTAAATCTAGAGATGTAGAAACGCAAGCGGTGTTTAGCTTGAAAGGTAAGCCACTGAACTGTTTCAGCCTTACTAAAAAAATAGTTTACGAAAACGAAGAATTCAATTTATTGCAACATGCTTTAAATATTGAAGATGGCATCGAAAACTTACGCTATAATAATATTGTGATTGCAACCGATGCCGATGTGGATGGAATGCATATTCGTTTACTGATGATGACGTTCTTTTTACAGTTTTTCCCAGACATAGTAAAAGCGGGTCATGTGTATATTTTACAAACGCCATTATTCCGAGTAAGAAATAAAAAAGAAACGATTTATTGTTATTCGGAACAAGAAAGAAAAAACGCACTCGATAAATTAGGGCAAAAATCTGAAATTACCCGATTCAAAGGTTTAGGAGAAATTTCGCCAGAAGAGTTTGAATTGTTTATTGGTAAAGATATTCGCATCGATCCGGTAATTATTCCTAAAGATCAAAAAATGCAACAATTATTAGAGTACTATATGGGTAAAAATACACCCGCAAGACAAGAGTTTATTGTCAAAAATTTACGATTTGAAAAAGAAGAAATCGTCGCTGAATTGCCCGAAATTGCTGGCGAATTAGCCGATTAATTGTGTGAAGGATTATTGAAAGCCAAATTATGGAAACACCAAACGAAGAAAAATTAAATCATAATATTATACCCATTACTGGTTTGTACGAAAACTGGTTTTTAGATTACGCCTCTTATGTAATCTTAGACAGAGCCGTGCCAAACATGTACGATGGTTTAAAGCCCGTACAAAGAAGAATTTTACATTCGCTTAAGGAAATGGATGATGGTCGATACAATAAGGCGGCCAATGTAATTGGAAATACCATGAAATACCATCCGCACGGAGATGCCTCTATCGGAGATGCGATGGTACAAATTGGTCAGAAAAATTTATTAATTGATTGTCAAGGTAACTGGGGAGATCCCGTTACCGGAGATAGTGCAGCCGCTCCAAGATATATAGAGGCTAGGCTTTCTAAGTTTGCGCTAGATGTTGTTTTTAATCCGCAAACAACCAATTGGCAATTGTCTTACGATGGCAGAAATCGCGAACCCATTACATTGCCTGTTAAGTTTCCTTTATTACTGGCGCATGGTGCAGAAGGTATTGCGGTAGGTTTAGCCACTAAAGTATTACCGCATAATTTCATCGAATTAATTTTAGCTTCTATTGAAATATTAAAAGGTAATCGCCCTAATTTATTACCCGATTTTTTAACAGGCGGCTTAGCAGATTTTACCAATTACAACGAAGGTCAGCGTGGCGGTAGAGTGCGTGTGCGTGCTAGAATTATCGAGAAAGACAAAAAGACCTTAGCCATTACCGAAGTTCCTTTTTCCACAACTACTGGAAGTTTAATTGATAGTATTATTTCTGCCAACGACAAAGGCAAAATCAAGATTAAAAAAATAGAAGACAATACGGCTAAAAACGTAGAAATTATGGTGCATTTAGCGCCTGGAATTTCGCCAGACGTTACCATCGATGCCTTATACGCTTTTACCGATTGCGAAGTATCTGTTTCGCCAAATACCTGTGTCATTAAAAATGACAAGCCGTATTTTATGAGTGTGAACGATATTTTAGTCGAAAGCACCAATCATACTAAGGCTTTATTAAAACAAGAACTGAGTATTCGTTTAGATGAATTGAATGAGAAATGGCATGCTTCTTCTTTAGAAAAAATATTTATCGAAGAAAAAATATACAGAGATATTGAAGAGTGTACTACTTTCGAGTCGGTATTGCAAACCATCGACAAAGGCTTAACTCCTTTTAAAAGCAAGCTTTTGAGAGAAGTAACTAAAGATGATATTTTAAGTTTAACAGAAATAAAAATTAAGCGAATTTCTAAATTTGATGCCTTTAAAGCAGATGATATTTTAAAAGGAATTGAAAAAGAAATCAAAGAAGTTAAAGCGAATCTTAAAAATTTAACAGAATATTCGATTGCCTATTTTACGCGTTTGTTAGAAAAGTATGGTAAAGGTAAAGAGCGTAAAACCGAAATTAAATTATTCGATAAAGTAACTGCAACACAGGTTGCATTGGCCAATCAAAAGCTATACATCAATAGAAACGAAGGTTTCGTTGGTTTAGGCTTAAAGAAAGACGAATACGTTTGCGATTGTTCTGATATTGATGACATCATTGTTTTTTGCGCCAATGGAAAATTCAAAGTTATTAAAGTAGCAGAGAAAACTTTTGTTGGCAAAGACATTATTCATGCAGCCGTATTTAAAAAGAATGATGATCGTACTGTTTATCATTTAATGTACAGAGATGGTGCATCTGGTAAATCATTTGTGAAAAGATTTGCTATTACAGGTATTACCAGAGATAAAGAATACGATTTATCGCAAGGCTCCAAAGGCACAGAGGTGCTCTATTTCACCGCTAATCCAAATGGTGAATCAGAAATCGTTACCGTTAACCTTAAGCCAATGTCTAAATTAAGAAAGTTGGCTTTCGATTTAGACTTTGCCGAAATTGCTATTAAAGGCAGGGCTTCGCAAGGAAATATCATCACTAAATTTCCAGTGAAGAAAGTTATTTTAAAATCAAAAGGGGTGAGCACCCTTGGCGGTAGAGAAGTTTGGATTGATGATGCCATTCACAGGCTCAACACAGACGGCAGAGGCAGGTTCTTAGGTACTTTCCAAGGCGACGATAAAATATTGGTTCTTTATGTAGATGGTTCGTACGAGCTAACCAACTTCGATATCAGCAATCATTACGATGATAAATATTTCTTGTTAGAAAAATACGACGCCGATCGTGTGATTTCTGCTATTCATATGGATGGCGAAAGTAAAGCCTCTTATGTAAAGCGTTTTCAAATCGAAAGCCCAACCATCAATAGGAAATTCTCGTTTATTATGGAAAGCGCAGGTTCTAAATGTTGGTTTGCAAGTACTAAAGTAGAACCGATCGTTAAAGTTTCTTTTGCCAAAGAAGGCAAATTAGCGCCTAAAGATTTGGAATTAAATGTAGCTTCCTTTATAGATGTAAAAGGAATGAAAGCCATTGGCAATAAAGTTTCTAAATTTAGAATTAATGCAGTAGAAGATATTTCTAATTCTGCCGCGGTAGACGAAGTAGAAGAAGGGGAGTTAGCAGATTTGCAAAAAACCTTGGCAGATATTAAAGCCAAAAACTTAGCAAAGCCTAAGCCTGCGCCAGTTCCAGTAAAAGATATTACAAAATCAATTGAAATGGAAATTACGAATCCCGACGATTTAGACGTCGATGGCAATTCGCAACCAACCTTATTTTAAATAAAAAAAAGCGCTGAATTTCAGCGCTTTTTTTTATATTAAAGTTAACAACCTCATTTCTTTTTCATCGAGCAAAGCAGTGCAAATGGCTAAGTCGTTGGCTAATTGAATTAATTCATCGACGCCTGTTTCGCTCAGCATTTTTTCGTTGATTACTATTTTTTTACTTTCTAATTCGGCTATTTCTTTTTCTAAAGTCTCAATTTCTTTTTGTTCTTTGTAACTGAGTTTAGTTTTTGCTGCAGGCGCAGGCGAAGGGGCAATCATAGTTTTTGTTTTCTCTGCTTTTAGCGCTGCTTTTTTAGCATCTTCGGCTTCGTCTCTTTCTACACGGTAATCGGTGTAATTACCATTGTATACACGCACATTTCCTTCGCCTTCAAAAATAAATAGTTGATCGGTTAGTTTATCTACTAAATACCTATCGTGAGAAACCAATAATATACAGCCTTTAAAATTTAACAAAAACTCTTCGAGTACATTCAAGGTGTCAATGTCTAAATCGTTGGTTGGCTCATCAAGGATTAAGAAATTTGGATTCTTGATCAATACTCTCATTAAATGCAATCGCTTTCTTTCACCACCACTTAATTTACTCACCATGCCATATTGTTTAGCTGGCGGGAATAAAAATCTGGTCAATAAGGCCGAAGCAGAAATAGTAGAACCATCTGCCATGGTGATGTATTCAGCAATATTTTTTACTATATCAATCACGCGTTCACTTTCGTCAAATTGCAAACCCTTTTGTTCGTAATAGCCAAATACAGTGGTTTCACCAACAATTACTTTTCCTTTGTCTGGTAAAATTTGTTGTGTCACTAAATTTAAGAAGGTAGATTTTCCCATTCCATTTTTTCCTGCTACCCCAATTCTATCTCCTTTTTTAAATACATAAGAAAAATCATGAATGATATTTTTATCATCAAAACTTTTATCAACATGATGCAATTCAATAATTTTATTTCCTTGTAAGGCAATCTTCACATTCAACTCTACCGAGTTTTTACTTGGTCCGTTTTTGGTTTTCTCCGATAAATCGTAAAATGAATCTATCCTCGATTTAGATTTGGTGGTACGCGCTTTGGGTTGTCTGCGCATCCATTCTAATTCTTTGCGCAATAAATTTAAATTCTTCTCTAAGCTTGATGCGTCCATGGCTTCGCGCTCTGCTTTTTTCTCGAGGTAATAGCTGTAATTCCCTTTATAGGTATATACTTTACCGTTTTCGAGTTCGGCTACTTCGTTGCAAACATTGTCTAAGAAATAACGATCGTGGGTAACCAATAAAATAGTTTTATTACCAATGCGTAAAAACTCTTCGAGCCACTCAATGGTATCAATATCTAAATGGTTGGTTGGTTCATCTAAAATATAAACATCTGGGTCATCTATTAATAATTTAGCCAATGCCAATCTTTTTTTCTGACCACCAGATAGCGTACCTATTTTTTGTTCGTAATGATGAATGCCTAAGGTGCCTAATATTTGGCGAATGGTGTGTTCGTATTCCCATGCATTGGCGTTCGATAATTCGTCGGTTAATTTACCAATTTCGGTTTCGTCTGCGTTAGGGTCTTCGATGAGTTCTTCGTATCTTCTGATTAATTGCTGTTGCACATTATCCATTGAGAAGATAAATTCGGCGATACTTTGTGCCGCATCAAATAGGGGTTCTTGGTCTAAATAGCCAACCCTTAATTCTTTATTGCAAACTACTTTTCCTTCTTGTGGTTGTATTTTACCCGATAAGATTTTCATCAGGGTTGATTTACCAGCACCATTTACACCAACTAAAGCCATTCTTTGGCCAGCATTCAAACCTAAATTTAAACCCTTAAAAAGCCAATTGTCTTGAAATGAATGCCCTAATTGTTCTGCCGATATAAAATTACTCATGGCGCAAAGATGCCTATTTGTTTTGATTTAGCGGCTTAATTTTAGCAGAAATTCTTATTTGATGTACTGAATTTTTCCAAATACTCCCAAGGGTAATTTAGCGCCTTTACTGGCTTGCAAATAAAGTTCGCCAATAGTTAAATTATCAGTTCTTTTAAAAGAAGATTTAATTAGGTTTTCTACTATAAGTGAGGAGAATCCTAAAGAATAAGTATTTAGTATTAAAAAGAAATTATCTGGATCTGCTAGCTGTGCAACATCTTTCATAATTTCATTGATGCTGTCTTCTAGTTTCCATTTTTCGCCATTGGGTCCATGACCAAATGCAGGAGGGTCTAAAATAATACCATTGTATTTTTTGCCACGCTTTACCTCACGCTTTACAAATTTTAAAGCATCTTCTACTACCCATTTAATATCTTTTAAATTAGAAAGTTCTTGGTTTTCGTTTGCCCAAGTAACTACTTGTTTGATCGAATCAACGTGGGTTACTTCTGCACCTGCAGACCTCGCTGCAAGCGAAGCTCCGCCAGTATAAGCAAATAAATTCAACACTTTAGGCGCGGTAATTTTCATTGCCTTGATGGCCTTAGCCGCATAATCCCAATTGGCAGCTTGCTCTGGAAAAACACCAACATGTTTAAACGAAGTAAATGCTAATCTAAATTGAATATCTATGTCTTTGGTTTTGTATTTAATATGCCATCTGTCGGCAACCGGATTTTTTAATTTAATCCATTCGCCGCTAGAACTGCTTTTAGATTTAAATTTTACATGTGCTAATTTTTCCCATTCTTTTGTAGACAATGTGGGGTCCCAAATAGCTTGAGGCTCTGGTCTAATCGTAATGTACTTGCCAAATCTTTCGAGCTTTTCGAAATTTCCACAGTCTATTAATTCGTAGTCTTCCCATTGAGTAGGGCTTAACATTGTTATCATGCGCAAATATTTTATTGGTATTTAGATTTCATTAATTTGCTTGCAAAAACAAATTCATTGACTTCTTGATTGTCTGCTTTAATTAATTCGGTATTCGATCCTTCCCACCAATTTTGTCCTTGGTGTAAAAAAATAATATGGTCGCCAATTTCCATCACCGAATTCATATCATGCGAATTGATGACCGTTGTAATTTGATATTCTAAAGTAATTTCTCTGATTAAATTATCAATAATAATTGATGTTTTAGGGTCTAATCCCGAATTAGGCTCATCGCAAAATAAGTATTTGGGTTGCATGGCAATGGCTCTTGCAATGCCCACTCTTTTTTTCATTCCACCAGATAAATCAGCAATTTTAAGTTGATTTACATTTTCAAGATTCACTCTTTTTAAACAAAAATTGATGCGGTCTAATTTTTCTTCTTTTGTAAAATCACTAAACATGTTCAGTGGAAATAAAATATTATCCTCTACATTCATTGAATCAAAAAGTGCCGCACTTTGAAACAGCATGCCTATTTCTTTTCTGATAGGAATTTTTTCTTTAAAGTCTAATTTGCTAAAGTCTACGCCGTCATAATTAATTTCTCCAGCATCTATTTCGTGTAAGCCGATCATGCATTTGAGCAGCGTAGTTTTACCCGAACCACTTCCACCAATAATCATATTGGTAATGCCTGGTTTAAATGTAGCGCTGATATTTTTTAATACCTGATTGCTATCAAAAGATTTGGAAACGTTTTTTAATTCAATCATTATAATAAAACTTGAGCTACTAAATAATCAGCAAATAAAATTAAAACGGAACTATATACCACTGCTTTGGTGCTCGATACGCCTACATCTAAGGCGCCACCTTTAGTGTAAAATCCTTGGTATGCAGAAACACTAGTGAGTAAAAAAGAAAATATATAAGTTTTAATCAAGGCTACAACAACGATATAAGGATTCCAATCTCTGAGCACACCCGAAATAAATTCGGCACCAGAAATAACACCGGTAAGTGGTCCAATTAAATAGGCACTAACAATACCTAAGAACATAGAAATAACCACTAACATAGGAATGGTTAATGTGCCAGCTATTATTTTTGGAAGTACTAAATAACCTGTAGAATTGACTCCCATTATTTCTAAGGCATCTATTTGTTCGGTTACCCGCATGGTACCTAATTCCGAAGCGATACTTCCACCAACTCTTCCAGCTAATACTAATAAACAAATGGTTGGACTAAATTCAATAATGACAGAATCTCTGGTAATTACCCCAATAATATCTCGAGGAATTAAATTACTCACTAATTGATAGGCAGTTTGTATACAAGTAACGGCCCCTAAGAATATAGAAATAACTGCAATGATACCAAATGAGCCAACACCAATGAGGTTCATTTCGCGCACAATTTCTTTCCAGTAAACTTTCAGGTTTTCTGGTTTGGTAAATACATTCTTTAAGAATAGCAGATATTTGCCGAAATGATAAAAAAACATGCTTATTTTTATTTGTAAAAGTAAAGAATTTGATTGATTTTATAGCATAGAATAGCAATTGAAATTCTTGTTTTTTCGGAAATATAATTAAACTTGTAAAAAGCAGATATGAGTATCATTATTACAGGTTCTACCAAAGGTATAGGGAGTGCATTGGCGCATAAATTTGCAGCCGAGGGTTACGATTTAATTACGGTTGCCAGAAGTCAATCCGATTTAGATTTTCAATCTAAACAACTATACGAAGCCTATGGCGTGCATGTTAACTGTATTGCCGCCGATTTAGCAGATGAAACAAGCATTCAATTTTTAATATCTAGCATATTGGCTTTAAAAAAACCAATAGATGCACTCATCAATAATGCCGGTTCTTATATAGCTGCAGATGTGCATTCCGAACCCGATAATGCCTTGAGCCAAATGCTTGCTATCAATTTAATTTCGGCAGTTAATATCACCAAAGGTTTATTGCCCTTGTTTTTAGAGCAGCGTCATGGTCATATTTTCAATATGTGTTCGGTGGCAAATATTACCCCAATTCCAGCGGCTATTTCTTATACCGTAAGTAAATATGCATTATATGGTTTTACTAAATGCCTAAGAGAAGACCTCATGACTAAAGGGATTAAGGTTACTGCGGTTATTCCAGGTTCCACGCTTACCGCATCTTGGCAAGGCACTACATTTCCGGCCGATCGTTTTATACAACCAGAAGATGTTGCATCGGCTATCTTCAATGCTTATTCGCTTTCCTCTGGTGCATGTATGGACGAAATTATCATTCGCCCGCAATTGGGTACTTTGTAATTTTTAAGATACTTAATGTGGTGCTAGTTAAAAAATATATTTCTTTGTATAGAAAATAAAAGATATGAATACTAAACAGTTATTTAGGAATAAACAAAAAGGTAGAATCGGCGGCGTTTGCGCAGGTTTAGGCGAATATTTCGAAGTAGATATTACTTTAATTAGGGCCTTATTTTTGGTTGCTTTATTAGGCTTTTTTTCTGGATTTTTAATGTATATTATTCTTTGGATTGTTTTACCAGAGCGCGCCCAAACATTTCAAGAAAATAATAGTAACGAGACATTTGAAGCAAACGAATCGACTGTTTTTCCTAAAGAATCAAAATTAAAAAAAGAAAATGTAATTGGCGGTTTAGTGCTCATTACATTAGGTGTTATATTTTTAGCCGATGAATTTATTCCTTGGATTTCTTTTCAAAAATTATGGCCTTTAATTTTAATTTCCATTGGTATTGGTATGTTGTATACCAATTCAAAAAAGAATAAAAACTAAAATGAATTCAAAAAATATTAGCTGGGGATTATTTTGGGTGGTAGTTGGTGCCTTACTTATTTTGCGCAATTTCGATCTATTATGTTTTGAAATCAACTGGGATTTAATTTTCAGATTTTGGCCAGTACTGCTCATTTTTGCCGGCATCAATAGTTTAATTCGAGGTACTTCCAATAACCGTTTTCATTGGTTGACGCCGGTCTTAATGATCTTGTTGATTGTCTTATTATGCGTGAAAGGGCTTAGTTGGAATAGCAGCATGGAGCAGCGCGAAACCAATGAATTTAGCTCATCACAAAAATTAATAGCACCTACTTTTACAGTAGAAAATACCAATAATACTCCATTTGCAAGTTTGCAATTTTCGGGTGGCGCTGCACAATTTTCGCTAACAGATACTACTCCATTATTATTTGCAGCTAACATGCCAATGAATGGTAGTGGTTATGTAATGGAACAAGTGCAAAACGATTCGGTAGAAAACATTACCTTAAAAATGGATGGGGATGCTAAAATTGATTTAGGTGATAAAAAATGGAATGCAAATAAAGTAGATTTATTATTGAATGCCAATCCTATTTGGGATTTAGATTTTGAATTAGGTGCTGGCCAAGTAAATTTCGATTTAAGTAAATATAAGGTTCGTGAATTAGCGATAGATGCTGGTGCTGCATCTTTGGATATCAAACTTTCTGATTTACAAAATGCAAAAGTAGTGGTCAATGCAGGGGCCTCGAGTATTATATTAAGAATTCCGAAAAGTATTAATTGTGAATTAAACATTGACGCCGTACTTTCTGCAAAATCTTTAAATGGCTTCGAAAAGGTGGATGAAAATTATTATGTCTACAAATCGACACTGCCCAATGCAAAAAAAATAGACCTGACAATTGATGCAGGTATTTCTAGCGTAGAAATCATTCAATATTAATTTTTTTCGTAAACCTATTAGCCATTTTTTTGTTATTTTCGTATGCGTTGTAATTAATTTATATTGATTTTGAAAGAGCTATCAGGTATCTATTGCCCCGATTTATTTACTTATAAAAGGTATTTAACTAGAGAAGTACAAATTGGTAATGTGCCCATGGGTGCGCATCATCCAATCCGTATTCAATCGATGACAACCACCGATACTATGGATACCATTGCCACGGTGGAGCAAACCATTCGAATGGTTGAAGCAGGTTGCGATTATGTTAGAATTACCGCACCAAGTATTAAAGAAGCCGCAAATTTAGCCACCATCAAAAAAGAATTAATTGCTAGAAATTGTCATGTTCCATTAGTTGCCGATATTCATTTTACGCCTAATGCAGCAGAAGCAGCCGCAAGAATCGTTGAAAAAGTGCGCGTGAATCCGGGCAATTATGTCGATAAGAAAAAATTCGAACAGCTTACTTATACACAATTTGAATACGAAGAAGAAGTGGAACGCATTCGTAAAAGATTTGTACCACTTATTCAAGTTTGTAAAGAATATGGAACTGCATTAAGAATTGGCACCAACCATGGTTCTTTATCTGATCGAATCATGAGCTGGCATGGAGATACACCCATGGGAATGGTCGAATCTGCAATGGAATTTATTAGAATGTGCGAAGCAGAAAACTTCCATAATTTAGTCGTTTCTATGAAGTCGAGTAATACCCAAGTAATGGTTCAAGCCTACCGTTTATTGGTTGCCACCATGACCAAAGAAAACATGAATTATCCATTGCATTTAGGGGTAACAGAAGCAGGCGATGGCGAAGATGGCAGAATTAAATCTGCGGTTGGCATTGGTACTTTGTTAGCAGATGGTTTAGGTGATACTATTCGCGTTTCTTTAACAGAAGAGCCCGAGCTGGAAGCACCGGTGGCAAAAGCTTTGGCCGATAGGTATGAAAAATTAAACACAAATAATACAGTTGCTAAAGTTGCCATTCCAAGCTCATTCAATCCTTACCTTCATCAAAGAAGAATTACTACAGCAGTAGAAAATGTAGGTGGAAATTTAGTACCCATTGTGATGGCTGATTTTTCTCAAGAGCCACTTATAGCTGAATTGCAATTGTCTAGCATTGGCTATATTTATTCTGAAATTTTAGATAAATATTCGATGACCGATCTTGCTGCTGATTGGATTTATTTAGGCAAACATATGCCTCAATTTAGTTTGCCAGGTAACCTCCGAAAGGTTGTAGATTATGATGTTTGGGAGCAATTTAAATCGCTAGAAAATACCATTCCATTATTTAGCACTGCTACTTATTTAACATTAGAAAATAGCGAATGGCCAATACATTTAATTGCAGGAAATGCAAATGAATTTACCCCAGCAATTTTTCAAAAAATTAAAAATGATGCGAAAGCCATTGTTTGTTTGCAAGCAAACGAAGACGATAGCTTTGCCGCAAATAGGGCTTTCTTTTTTCAATTAGCAAATCAACAAATTAATTGTCCGGTAATTATTAACAGACAATACAAAATTGCAGATTTAACTATTTTGCAATTACATGCTGCAACAGATTTTGGTTCCTTGTTAATCGATGGTTATTCCGATGGAGTTTGTATATCAACCAGCAAAAGCATTACGCCTAGAGCAACCAATGCCATTGCCTTTGGTTTGTTACAGGCTAGTCGCATGCGCATTTCTAAAACAGAATATATTTCTTGTCCTTCTTGTGGCAGAACACTTTTCGATTTACAAGAAACCACCCAATTAATTCGATCTAGAACAGATCACCTCAAAGGCTTAAAAATTGGCATCATGGGTTGTATTGTAAATGGTCCTGGCGAAATGGCCGACGCCGATTATGGCTATGTGGGTGCAGGACCTGGCAAAATAACACTATACAGAGGCATGGATGTGGTTCGCAAAAATGTAAATACAGCCGATGCCGTTGATGGCTTAATTGAAATTATCAAAGAAGATAATTTATGGGTGGAAAAGCCATAAAAATATAGATTTTTGATTACTTAGTGTACAATCTACATTTATTGCTTATCTTTAGCTCATAAATCAATCAAAATGGCTACAAATATCAAAAGAATTGCAGTTTTAACATCCGGAGGCGATGCACCCGGCATGAATGCAGCTATTAGAGCAGTAGTTCGTGCTAGTATTTTTAATAACCTCGAAGTATATGGTGTAATGAGAGGTTACGAAGGTTTAATCAATGGCGATATTGTTCCATTGGTTTCTAATTCGGTGAGTAATATTATTCAAAGAGGCGGTACCATTCTTAAATCTGCTCGCAGCGAAAAATTCAGAACACTAGAAGGTAGACAACAAGCATTTGATAATTTAAAAAAGTTTGAAATTGATGCAGTGGTTTGTATTGGTGGTGATGGTACTTTTAGTGGTGCATTGCAATTTAATAAAGAACACGATTTACCATTCATTGGTATACCCGGAACAATTGATTGCGATTTATACGGAACAGATTATACTTTAGGCTTTGACACTGCTTTAAATACAGCAGTCGAATCTATAGATAGAATAAGGGATACAGCCGATTCGCACGATCGTTTATTTTTCGTAGAAGTAATGGGTAGAGATGCTGGATTTATTGCATTGTATTCTGGTATAGCAGGTGGCGCCGAATCTATTTTAATTCCAGAGTCGATCACAGATACCGATCAATTAATGACAACATTAGAAAAGGGATACCAAAGAAAAAAATCTTCCATGATAGTTGTGGTTGCCGAAGGAGAAGATTCTGGAGGTGCTTACAAAGTAGCAGAAAAAGTAAAAGCAAAGTTTGATCATTTTGATATTAGGGTTAGTATTTTAGGGCATATTCAAAGAGGTGGTAGTCCGAGCTGTGCAGATAGGGTATTGGGAAGTAGAATGGGAATTGCCGCTGTCGAATCATTGTTAGCAGGCAAGCGCGAAGTAATGGTGGGAATCATCAATAACGAGGTAGTTTTAACTTCCTTTAAAAAAGCCGTAAAACACAATCAAGAAATAGATCTTAATATGATGAGAATGGTAGAAATACTTTCAGCATAATAAAAGAACGCATCGTATTTTTAAAATCGCTTCCAAACCAGGAGCGATTTTGTTTTTTTATTGCTATTTTCGATAAAATTTAAATCGCAGCATTGCAACATGAAAAGGTTTAAAAAGCCCATCACCATATTTTATTTCTTAGTGCTTTATGCCTTGGCAGAATTAACTTGGTGGGGTTATTTGCTTATCGCTTCTAATGCAAAGCGAATGCCCATGATTTTAGGAGAAGGCTCGGTATTCTTAATCATCTTATTGGTGGGTATTTATTTTTTCCAAAGAACAATTAAAAAAGAAAGTGAATTTCACCAACAACAGCAAAATTTTTTACTTTCTGTTACACACGAATTAAAGTCGCCTTTAGCGGCTATTAAATTAGTATTACAAACATTAGTCAAGCGCGATTTGACAAAAGATAAAAGAGATCAATTAATTGGAAACTCAATTGAAGATGTTGGGCGGTTAGATGATTTAGTAGAAAATATGTTATTGGCTACCCGTATCGAAAATAACTCTTATTCCTATCCCAAAGAATTGTTTGATTTTTCGGAATTAGTTAAAAGTATTTTTGATCGAGCCATTATCACTTCAGAAAATACAAGAAATTTTCAGCAGCAAATCGAAGAAAATATATCTATTATGGGCGATCGTTTTGCTTTAGGATCTTTAATTAATAATATCCTAGAAAATGCGATTAAATACTCGCCAACGGGCGCAGCTATTCAGGTGCAGCTTTATCAGCAAACAAATAAGGTATTTTTTATAGTGG
>JAURMH010000027.1 GCA_030830805.1 Bacteroidota bacterium | reverse complement strand
TTAGAAATGTCGGTTTTAAAAGTGCCCGTATTGTGTTTTGTTGTTGGTGAAGGTGCTTCGGGTGGTGCTTTAGGTATTGGCATTGGTGATCGCGTTTATATGTTACAGTATACTTGGTACTCAGTAATCTCTCCAGAATCTTGTTCTTATATTTTATGGAGAAGTTGGGATTATAAAGAGCGTGCAGCAGAAGCGCTAAAGTTAACTGCAGAAGACATGTTTGAAAATAAATTAGTGGATGGAATTATACCTGAACCAATTGGCGGAGCACATCATAATCCTGCGCAAATGGCAGAAACTATTAAAAACAAAATTATTGAAGACTTAGCCATTTTAGGAAAAATGGATCCTCAAAAAAGAGTAGACGAGCGTATTGCTAAATTCTGCGCAATGGGCGTAGTAGAAGAGTAACAGCCGAAGGCGACCTGCCAAAGAGTAGATTAGCGCCCATTCGTAAAATAAAAAAGCCCGCTGAATTTCAGCTGGCTTTTTTATTTAATCAAACTATTTTAGTTAGTACCTTCAGCGTAAATAAAAGAGAAATCTTTTTGAAAAGCTGCGGCAGATTTCGAAATATCATCCGAAATTTTTGCTTGGTTATTGTCTTTACAAATTCTTGCTAATTCGTTTAATACAGCAATTCCTTGTTGCACATCCTCGGTATACATACTCGATTTTTTACCATTAAATTGTTTGTAATAATCTAGGTTCTGTGCAATTTCGCCTTGTATGCTAGCGGCTAAAGTTTTCGCTTTTTCGATTTTTCCACAACGGAAATACTGATCTACAAAACGGAAATCAAATGTCTTGTATTGCAAGGGTACTCCTTGTTTCGGCAATACACTCATTAATAAATCTAAGGCTTTTGCACATGAATCTTTTTTTCCTTCATTCAATAATACATCGCACAATTGGAAGAATTGAATTCTGAAACTATAAGTCATTCTAGCAGTTTCCGGATCGATAAATACATTTTCACCGCCCATATTACCCCATTTAAATTTATTCACCATGTTATCATACATAATTGCGCTATTCACTTTTCCTGCAGTACCGTATGGGTTTCTAGGAGATTTAATTGGGATCAATCTTAAAGCCAAACCTTCTAATTGTAAATAATCGTTTAACCCATAGTAGTTATCTTGTCCCATGGTTGCTGCAAAATAAATAGGTCTCGACCAATTGTTATTGGCTAATAAGTCTAGTACCAATAAATCATTTTTCACTAAACCATCTTTGCTTAAATTGAAATCGATGTATTCGGCAATTTGATTTTGATTTGCTGCAGATACAACGCCAGATTTAATCACCGCGTTTTTGTCTACTTTAATTCTCAGCATGCGAGTAGGTAAAACATTGATAGATTTACCTGCACGCGTTTGCATTAATGCTTGCTCGTTGGTACTAGTAACAAAATTAATCACTTCTCTTACATCTGCAGGGCCATTGATTTTCATGTCATAGTAAGGAATATAATCTCTAGTTCCTTGCGTGTATTTATCAGAACTTAAAGTAAATGGTACGCCTTTGCCTTCTAAAGTATTTTTTTTCATCTGATTGATATACCAATCCATGCCTAGTAAGCTTAAATTTACTACACGAATGTCGGTACGAATACCTTCTACTTCTTGTGCATACCATAACGGATAAGTTTCGTTATCGCCCATGGTAAATAAAATAGCATTCGGTGCGCAACTGTTTAAATAATCTGCTGCAAAATCCTTTACTACCGATCTGTTAGAACGATCGTGGTCATCCCATTCTGCATTGGCCATAATTACAGGCACTGCTAATAAACTAATGGTGGTTAAAGCAAAAGCAGCCACTGGGCCATTCCAAGATTTACGAACTAATTCATATAAGCCCATTACGCCTAAACCAATCCATATAGCAAAAGCATAAAACGAACCTACATAAGCATAGTCACGCTCACGCGGTTGATAAGGATATTGATTTAAGTAAATAACAATTGCTAATCCTGTAAAGAAGAATAAAAGTCCAACTGGTGTTGCTCCTTTTTTATTTTTATTGAAATGAAATACCATTCCAATTACTCCTAAAATTAAGGGTAGAAAGTAAAGTTCATTTCTAGAAGTATTTTCTGCTAAGTATTTAGGCAAGTTTGTTTGCGGCCCTAAGCGGTATTCGTCTAAAGCTTTGATACCACTAATCCAATTACCATCGGTCATGTTACCATGTCCTTGTATATCGTTTTGACGACCGGTAAAGTTCCACATAAAATATCTCCAATACATATGTCCCATTTGGTAGCTTACAAAGAAGCCTATGTTTTCTGAGAAACTTGGTTTTCTAGTAGTGGATTTTAATTTAGCCCATGATTGATAAAACTGAATATGATTAGCTTGGTTACTCCACATGCGCGGAAAAAATCCCGACTGTGATGCTTCCCAAACAGGAACAGTTTTGCGAACGGTTTCAACATATTTATCTTCTGATTTTTGATATTGCATAGCGCCTTCTTTTTCATCAGAAAGTTTAGCAGTAAAAAACTGACCAGTTAACAAAGGTGTTTCGCCATATTGTTCACGATTGATATAAGACAAAAGGTTAAAAATATTATCATTTGCATACATGTTAATATTAGGATCTGCTTTCGCTCTAATTGGAATCATGGTATAAGATGAATAGCCAATTAATACAGCGGTGAAGCACATCATACCAGTATGCAAAACAACGTTTGCTTTTCTAATGCTGTATTGTGTAGCCCAAACAATACCTGCAATTAATAACACAAACCAAACCATTGCACCGCTCCAAAATGGCATTCCAAAACTATTTACAAATAATAAATCAAATTTTGCTGCAATAGAAATTACCCCAGGAATAATGCCGAATTGTATAAATCCTAAAATAGCAATCGATGCAATTGCTGTATAAATAATTCCTTTAGAACTAGTTTTAAATCGTTTGAAATAATATACAAAAGCAATGGCAGGAATTGCCAATAAATTCAGTAAATGTACACCAATTGAAAGTCCAACAATCAACGAAATCAATACGATCCAACGATCAGCATGTTTTTCATCTGCAATGTTTTCCCATTTTAAAATTGCCCAAAATACAACAGCCGTACATAACGATGACATCGCATATACTTCGGTTTCTACCGCAGAAAACCAAAAAGTATCAGAGAATGTATAAGCCAATGCACCAACTACACCAGAACCAATAATTAAAATTTTACTAGTTAAAGAATAGTTGTCTTTGTTATCATCAACTAATTTAGATGCCAACATGGTAATCGACCAGAATAAAAATAAAATGGTAAATGAACTAGACAATGCAGAACCTAAATTGGTAAAGAAAGCGACATTTGAAATGTTGCTTCCAGCAAGCATAGCAAATAATCTTTCTAATAATAAAAACATCGGTGCTCCGGGCGGATGCACAACTTGAAGTTTGTAGGCAGCAGAAATAAATTCTCCGCAATCCCAATAACTTGCTGTTGGCTCCATGGTGAGCGCGTAGGTAATGGTAGCGATGGCAAATACGAGCCATCCAAATACATTGTTTAATTGTTTAAAGTTGAACATATATAATTTTACTGATGTCTAATTAATGGATAATTATAAGCGTCGAAAATAGTAATTTATTTTCATGGATGTTATTTTTTTGAATTGCAAAGCCTTTTTTTGTCGATTAAAACAATATTTGGGGCATATTTTTAAGATTTTTGCTTGGTAATTAGGCATTAAAAAATTATTTTCAATTAGACTTGCACCTTCAACGCAACTTTTCTACATTTGCAAACCGCAAATAAAAGCTATTTGCAAAGATTGTCCGATAGTGTAACTGGCAACACGTCTGGTTTTGGTCCAGAAGAGTCTAGGTTCGAGCCCTAGTCGGACAACAAGCATCAAAAGGGTTGCGCAACAAAAATGAAACGCAACCCTTTTTTTTAAATAAAATTATGCCACAGCAATTCAATCAAATTAAGCTTTTTGCAGGTTCTGCCTCGGCAGACTTGGCCCAAAATATTGCAATTGCAAATGGCACGCCCCTAGGTGATTTAACCATTAGCAAGTTCAGCGATGGCGAAATACAACCTTCATTCAACGAATCGATTCGTGGCTGTGATATCTTTTTAATTCAATCAACTTTTGCCCCTTCAGATAATTTGATGGAGCTTTTGTTAATGATAGATGCCGCTAAAAGAGCATCTGCCCATTATATTATTGCAGTAATTCCTTATTTCGGTTTGGCTCGTCAAGACCGTAAAGACAAACCTAGGGTTTCCATAGGTTCTAGGCTAGTAGCGAATATGTTAACCGCTGCTGGTGCTCATAGGGTCATGACCATGGACTTACACGCAGCACAAATACAAGGATTTTTCGATATACCAGTAGATCACTTAGACGCATCGGTTATTTTCGTACCCTATATTAAAAGCTTAAACTTACCTCATTTAACCATTGCATCTCCAGATATGGGCGGAACTAGCCGTGCTAGAACTTTTGCAAAGTCATTAAATGTAGAAGTGGTTATTTGCGATAAAACAAGAAAAAGAGCAAATGAAATTGAGTCGATGAATATCATCGGAGAAGTTGAAGGATTAGACATTGTGTTGGTTGATGATATTATTGATACAGCAGGAACCTTAACTAAAGCGGCTAAATTGATCATGGACAAAGGCGCTAGAAGTGTAAGAGCGGTTTGTACGCATGCAGTATTAAGTGGTAAGGCCTACGAAAACATTGAAAATTCTGTTTTAGAAGAGTTAATAGTTTGTGATACCATACCTTTGAAACGCGAAAGTTCAAAAATAAAAGTATTATCGGTTGCCGAATTGTTCAGTAAGGCAATTGCGAATGTAAATGAACATGGATCAATCAGCGATCTATTTAAAGTGTATTAATTAAACCAAATAAATAAAAACAAAATGAAAACAATCTCCATTAGCGGCTCAGTTCGCCAGAGCGTAGGGAAAAGAGATGCGAAAGAACTTCGTTACGAAGGAAAAGTACCATGTGTATTATATGGTGGTAAAGAGCAAATTCACTTTTCAGTATTCGAAGCAGACTTGAAACACCTAGTTTACACACCAGATGTATGTTTCGTAGATTTATTAATCGACGGAAAAAA
Source organism: Bacteroidota bacterium (assembly GCA_030830805.1). GTDB lineage: Bacteria > Bacteroidota > Bacteroidia > Sphingobacteriales > Sphingobacteriaceae > CAIKLP01. The sequence goes on along the minus strand of JAURMH010000027.1, from coordinate 3,012 downwards.
GGTGCAAGCAATCATGCAAGACATTCAATTTCACCCTCTTACCGATTTAATTATCCATGTTGACTTTCTTCAATTATTTGAGGATAAAGAAGTTACGATGATGGTTCCTGTTAAATTTACAGGTTACTCTCCAGGTGTTAAATTAGGGGGTAAATTAATCCAAAAAATCAAAAGATTAAAAGTAAAAGGTTTACCAAAAAATATGTTAGATGTTGTTGAAGTAAGTATCGATACATTAGAAATTGGTAAGAATATTCGTGTAAGCGAGATTTCATTAACTAACCTTGAAATTTTAGATGCAAAAGCAAATTCAATTGTTTCTGTAGAAACTTCAAGAGCACTTCGTGAAGCAGCTGCGGCTGAGGCAAAAGATGCTAAAAAATAATTTGAAAATTCGATCAATGAAAGGCCGCAATTTGCGGCCTTTCTTGTTTTATACCCTGTTAATTTATTAATTTTTGCTACTTTTGATCTATGAATTTTCTCATTGTTGGACTTGGTAATATTGGGGCAGAATACGCAGGTACTCGTCATAATATTGGCTTTATGGTACTAGACGAATTTGCTAAAAAGCACGCCCTGAGCTTTACCACAGATCGCCATGCAGCAATTACGCAGTTCAATACCCGTGGTCACCATGTTTTTTTAATCAAGCCAACTACATTCATGAATTTAAGTGGCAAGGCGCTCACTTATTGGATGCAGCAATTAAAAATTCCCATCGAAAATATCTTGGTTATAGTCGACGATTTAGCCATTCCTTTCCAATCGGTCAAAATGAAACCGAAAGGTGCTGACGCGGGCCATAATGGGCTTAAAAACATCAATTTAATGCTGGGGCATAGCAATTATCCACGCATTCGATTTGGGATTGGCGACAATTTCCCAAAAGGCCGCCAAGTTGATTACGTATTGAGCGCTTTTGATAAAACAGAACAGCCTTATTTACCCGAATTAATAGACAAAGCCATCCAAATGGTCGAAAGTTTTATTGCCATCGGAGTCGAACTTACGATGACAAAACTTAACTGATTATCAATTAGTTAACGCATTTCCATTAAAATATATCCCCCTAAGCCTAAAAAACTTCAATTATTTTAGTGCTACCTCTTGTAAATTAATAGATTGTTGCTACCTTTGCAGTCCCTCAAAAAGGGAGTATTGTGTCTTTTTTTAAAAATAAATAGCTTAAAATGCCTACTATACAACAGTTAGTAAGAAAAGGAAGAGTAGCTTTGGTTGACAAAAGTAAGTCACCAGCATTGGATTCATGTCCACAGCGAAGAGGTGTGTGTACCCGTGTGTATACAACCACTCCTAAGAAACCAAATTCGGCAATGCGTAAGGTTGCTAGGGTTCGTTTAACCAATGGAAAAGAGGTTAACGCGTACATCCCAGGTGAAGGTCATAATTTACAAGAACACTCGATTGTTTTAATTCGTGGTGGAAGAGTAAAAGACTTACCAGGTGTTCGTTATCACATTATTCGTGGTACGTTAGACACTTCAGGTGTAGACGGAAGAAACCAACGCCGTTCTAAGTATGGAACGAAAAAACCTAAAGCAGGAGCAGTAGCTGCAGCAGCCGGTAAAGGAAAGAAAAAATAAGTAAGCAAGATATCTGATATAAAAGATAATGAGAAAGTCGAAGCCTAAAAAGAGAATTATATTACCTGATCCAAAGTTCAACGATGTAGTAGTTACTAAATTCGTTAACAATATGATGTACGAAGGTAAAAAGTCAACTGCATACAGTATATTTTACGATGCAATTGAGCAAGTAGAAAAGAAAACGTCTGAAAACGGATTAGAAACTTGGAGAAAAGCGTTAAGCAATGTAATGCCAGCTGTCGAAGTAAAAAGTCGTCGTGTGGGTGGTGCAAATTTTCAAGTACCTACAGAAGTTCGTCCAGAAAGAAAATCTGCTTTAGGAATGAAATGGTTAATTGGTTATGCACGTAAGCGTGGTGAAAAAGCAATGGTAGATCGTCTTGCAGGCGAAATCATTGCGGCTTCTAAAAACGAAGGTGCTGCAATTAAGAAAAAAGAAGATACACATAAAATGGCAGAAGCTAACAAAGCTTTCTCTCACTTTAGATTTTAATAATACAGCTTAAGAAAGATTAAATGTCAAGAGATTTAAGATTTACAAGAAATATTGGAATTGCTGCTCATATCGATGCTGGTAAAACAACTACGACTGAGCGTATCCTTTATTATGCAGGGGTTAGTCACAAGATTGGTGAAGTGCACGAAGGTGCAGCAACCATGGACTGGATGGAGCAGGAACAAGAGCGCGGTATCACTATTACCTCTGCTGCAACCACATGTATGTGGAAAGACCATCTCATCAACATTATTGATACACCTGGCCACGTTGACTTTACAGTTGAAGTAGAGCGCTCACTCCGTGTTCTTGATGGAGCAGTTGCAGTATTCGACGGAGTTGCTGGTGTAGAGCCACAATCTGAAACAGTATGGCGCCAAGCAGATCGCTACTCAGTTCCACGTATCTGTTTTGTTAACAAGCTCGACCGTACCGGTGCTTCATTCGATAAGTGCGTTGGCATGATCAAGGATCGCCTTAACGCTGTAGCTCTCGTTCTTCAGCTTCCAATCGGAAACGAATCAGATTTCATTGGCGTCGTCGACCTCATCGCTATGAAGGCGCTTGTCTGGCGCGGCGAAACCAAAAAGGGTGAAGATTACGCAGTCGAAGAAATTCCTGCCGACATGCTTGATAAGTGCAAGGCTGCTCGCGCTGAAATGCTCGAAACTCTTGCTGAGAACGATGACGTGCTCATGGAGAAGTTCCTTGAAGGAATTGAAGTTTCAGAGGATGAAATCATCGCTGGAATCCGTCGCGCAACAATCGCTGCAAAGCTTTCACCAGTTCTTACAGGTTCTGCCTTTAAGAACAAGGGCGTTCAGCCAATGCTTGATGCAGTAACTCGCTACCTTCCATCACCTCTTGATATCGATGCAATCGTCGGTACTGAGATGGATGATGCAG
>JAURMH010000026.1 GCA_030830805.1 Bacteroidota bacterium | reverse complement strand
TTTATTTGTTACCAATGTAAAAAGATTAGCCACTGGAATTGAAAAGGGCATTGCCAATTCTATTTTAGTAAAGGTTAATCAAATTGGTTCTATAACCGAAACCATTGATGCGGTAAATTTAGCACACAGCAATGGCTATACCTCTGTAATGAGCCACAGAAGCGGCGAAACAGAAGATACCACTATTGCAGATTTAGCGGTAGCATTAAATTGCGGACAAATAAAAACAGGTTCGGCATCGAGATCAGACCGGATTGCAAAATACAATCAGCTATTGCGTATTGAAGAAGAATTAGGAAGCAACGCTTATTATATTGGTAAAGATTTTAAATTCTTGAAACGATAATTTTATTTTGGGATTTCGCAAAGGTTTTTTATCTTTATAATGTTGATATGTTGAAAATTAAGATTGACTAAAACCAATTAAGATTATTTTCTTTGTATCGAAACATAAAACATGAAAACCGCTTGTGGTTAAAATTATTATGAGGACAGATGTTAACAAGCGGGCATCTGTCCTTTTTTTTGCTTAAAAATGAAAAAGTTACTACCCATTTTAAAAAACAAATATTACATAAGCCTTGGCATATTTATCGTTTATATGCTGGTGTTTGATAGAAACGATTTGATAAGCCAATACGAACACTATAAAGATTTAAAATTACTAGAAGATCAACGTGAGTATTATATCAAGGATATTGCAAGCATGCAAAAAAACTATTCAGATTTAACTACCGATCAAAATAGATTAGAGCAATTCGGAAGAGAAAAATACCTAATGAAAAAAGACAACGAAGATGTTTTTGTGATTGTTAAAATTCCAAGGAAAGATTCGGTCGAAAAGAAAAAAAGATTCTACTTTTTTTAAGCCAAGCAAGGCTTATCGCTGCGATTACCCAACGCACCTTATCATCTAATAATAGCCCAAACGCTTTCTACCAAACCATTCCAGCCCTACTAAAGCGAGCAAAAGAGCTAAAATCCAAGGAAAATCAATCAATTCATCGCTGCTAGTTTGCGCATAGGCCAACTTTTTATAATTCGCATTTACCAACAACGAGTCGGCCAATTCGCTTAATTGGGTGTCTTTAAAACACAACCCACCTGTTTGCTTTGCAATTTGCGCTAACATATCGAAATCGGCCCTTGTATTTGATTGCTCTAGCTGATTAACCCTAACAGTAAAGTTGCCTTTGTCTTTATACTGTGTGATGCCTAATTGTGCTTTAGCCTCAAAATTATAATCACCAGCAGGCAAGGCAGCAATATTTAAATCATAATTAATTGCGTTTTTTGAAAACACATAATCAAACGCTTGTCCTTTACTATTTTTGATTTTCAATTGTACATCTGGTGAATTGACACTTTGGTAACTATCATTATATAAAGTAGCATGGAAATTTAGCTCCTCGCCTTCGAGTAAATTTTTATTCTCCAACCGCACACTAAACTTTCTGTTATCCGATTGCAGCACTAAAAACTGTATTGTTTTTTGAACTAATTCTGCCACCGCATGATCATTATTAGCTAATTGAAAATTAGCTAAACGCCAGCGCCAAATGCCATCGCCAAAAAGTGTTGCCGACTTACTATTTTGTTGCGTTTCAAAACTCAACAAGGGCATGCTTGTCGAAACATTTCCGATTTGTTGCTTTAGCAATAATTGCGCATTGCCTTGTGTTTGGTAATTTCCAAATGGCGCATTTAATGGAGGCAATTGAGGAAGTATATTTTTAGTTTCTTCAGATAAATTAAAAAAATAAAACTCTTCATTTAGCAAAGCGGTTGCTTCGGATGTTTTCGAATTACTACCTAATATTTTATTTGCGTTAGCTTGTCTATTATATAAATCGATATAGGTTTGGGGCCCTAGTATATATAAAATGGGTATGCTTAATTCTTTTGCTTTTTGCAACACATCAAAAGCAGCTTGATTACCCGAAGGCAATTGATGTAAAATCAACAACTGATATTTAGCAAAATCTTTGCTATTAACTTCTTCGTCTATTAAGGTACTTAATTCGTAATGCTGATTAGCAGTAATCATGGTTTGGAGTGCTGCTAAATCTGGATGCGCTGCATGGGCAAGTAGCAAAATTTTCTTTTTACTCTCTAATACATTTACATAAAATTGAAAAGTATTATTATATCGATTTTGCTCTCCGGCTAACGATTGTACTTTTACGGTATAGGTTTGCAATCCTACTGTTGTTGCATTAATAATAAATGGTACTGTGCTAAAAAAATCATCTTGATTAATATTGACCGAAGATTTACTAATCAGTTTTTCTTTTTGATAAATAGCTACGGAAGCGCTTTGCCCTTTAAGCGCATAAGCCTTCAAGTTTACACTTACAGGAAATAGTGCATCTTTAAAAACTACTTCGTTTACTTGCACATCTTTAATTAATAAATCTTTTTGAGCGCGAGAATCGCCCAAGCAAACTGTATAAACAGGCAAGGTTAATTGCTGTGCTGCAGCAAGAGGTTGTTGTCCAATATTATTTATGCCATCTGATGCAAGCACAACTGCGGCAATGTTTCGATTAATGGCGCTCTTTTCGATTTGCTGAAATGTAGCGGCAATAGCTGTTTTAGGAGCTGAGTAATTTGGTTTTTGTAAAGCAAACGAAATAGATTCACCAAAGTTTCCTATTTGAACGTCAAACTTGTCGGCACATTTTTCTTTAAACTTAATTAAGTCTGCTAAATATTGATTTTGATAAAAATCTTTTCGATTATTTTGCAGTATAGAAGTGGAATTGTCTTGGGCAAAAATAATGATTGGCTTTTCTTCTCGACTACTTGTGGAGGTAATGAATGGAGAAAATAAAAAAACCATTAACATAAACACAAGCAACCAACGAGCCGCTGCTAAAAACTGCCTTGTAGATTTACTGAAATAATTAGATGGATAATAAAGCAAAAAGGTATAAGCACTTGCAATGAAAATACATAGCAATAACCACCAAGCGGAATGTTCAGAAAAATGGATTGTAGTATTCAACATGCTATTCATAAACGCATGCTAATTTACATTTTTTTATGGATTTGCGTGTGCTACTATCTCGACATACCGCCACAAACAGCAATCGTTTGGCCGCTGATATAACTTCCCATATCGGATGCTAAAAACAAGGCAACATTAGCTACATCGCTTGTTTCTCCCATTCTTTGTAAAGGTATTGTTTTACTCCAACCGGCTACAATTTCAGGCGCCAATGCGTCTGTCATTTCTGTTTTGATAAATCCTGGAGCGATGGCATTACATCTGATATTTCTAGAGCCCAACTCTTGTGCAATAGATTTAGTAAATCCTATGATACCTGCTTTTGAAGCAGCGTAATTTGCTTGACCTGGATTTCCTTGTAAACCAACGATAGAAGTCATGTTAATAAAAACACCGCTTCTTTGGCGCATCATCACTTTACTTGCTGCTTTGGTAACATTAAATATTGACTTTAAATTGACGGTCATTACTTCGTCCCATTGTGCTTCGGTCATGCGCATCAATAAACCATCTTTGGTAATTCCTGCATTGTTTACTACAATATCAATTGTACCAAAATCTGTTACGATATCATTTATTAATTGTTCTGCTGCGTTGAAATCTGATGCATCGGAACGATAACCTTTTACATTTGCACCAGTAGCGGAAAGTTCTTTTGCTAATGCTTCGCCTTTTTCTACAGATGATAAATAGGTAAATGCAACGTTCGCGCCTTGAGCCGCAAAAAGTTCAGCGATTTTTTTTCCAATCCCTTTGGATGCGCCTGTAATTAAAGCGGTTTTACCGGATAATAAATTCATTTTGAAATATGTTTTTATTTAAATATAAAGCTTGCTGTTAGTATTTCCTATAGCAAATATAACACTTACATGAATATGTACTTAAAAACGCATAAAAAAAGGCCTTAGCAAATGCTAAGGCCTATCTTGTTTTTAATATTTATTTTAAAAGCCCTGCTTTTTGTAATTCTTCTTTCATTGCTACTCCTATTGTTGCTGGA
>JAURMH010000025.1 GCA_030830805.1 Bacteroidota bacterium | reverse complement strand
TTTTCTGATGAAATAAAAATATTTTTATCAATTAAAGCCTTAATGGCTGCAACCGAAACACCAGCATATTGACTTAATTCTTTTTTAAGAACGGCTTCGTCTTTTTTGCGCAGTATTAAATAAGCTTGTAGGGTGCTTAATTGTTTACTCGATTTAACCAACAAATCAAATAGTTTAGCTAATTCGGTAGGGCTATGATAAATCTCGTTTAAGCTAATAAATGTAACCCTTTTAGCTTGGTACCGATCTTCAATTTCCTCTTCAATAAAAATGATTTGTTGATCAATGAGGTCTTTAATAATGGGCATGATGCGCTGTTGCTCCACAATTTTAATTAAGTCGTTTAAGCTTAATTTTTCTTGCATTTCTAACGCTTCTACTATTAAATATTCTTGATCATTTAAACTCGATTTATCAATAGTAATAGCGGGGTTTAAATAAATGGCTGTTTCTGATGATAATTTTAAAGCCGCTGGAAGTGCAATATTCATTACCTCTCCAAGCTTAGCCAGGTAATAATCGCTCACCCAATTCCAAAGCGCAAATTGTTTGGCATTGATGCTAGGTTTACAGCTATCTAAAATTTCAATAAGATATTTGGCTTCGTATAATTTAGGTGCTTGTGTATGGATGCTTTGAATAATGCCAGTTGTTAATTTGTTTTTGCCAAATTGCACGACTACTCTTTGCCCAATGGTAATGGCATCGTTCATTTCTCTAGGAACACGATAGGTAAATGTTTGGCTAATAGCCAAGGGTAAAATAATTTCTACAAATTGTGTTGTTTCCAAAAGATTAAATTAATTATGATTTATTTTAGCACTTCCAATAAAGAGTAAAGCCCATCCAATCATAAAACTTAGTCCGCCTAGTGGCGTAATGGGGCCTAAAAAAGTCCAATGGTTAATTTGAAAATAATCTTTTAAAGCAATTAAATAAAGAGAGCCAGCAAATAATAAGATGCCTACAAGATGAAAGTAGGCGGCTGTTTTAAATTGTTTTAGACGGAATTGATTATATAAGATAGCTAAAAGAATAATACTTAAAGAATGAATCAAGTGGTATTTGCTTGCGGTATTAAAGGTGGCTAATTGATCTTCGCTCATAAATGGTTTTAAAAGATGTGCGCCAAAGGCACCAATCATAACACCTAAGAGGCCTGTTATACTTGCAATTTTGAGCAGTGTTTTCATGAATTTTGTTAAAAGTTAAAATTAACAAAATCTGATCAATTGCTTATCACAATTGTTGAAAATTAACTAATCAAATTATATTCAGCATATTTACAGAAACAAGCTATTTTTGGTCATATTTAAACATGAAAAGATTAATACTCTTATTGGCAATTTTATTCACCATTTTATTGGCTATCGGTTTTTATACCAACAAAGGTCAAAACTACTGCCTGTAAACGAGTCGATTTTTAGTTTTGTTGCCAGTAATACGCCTATCGTAATACAAATAACCTTAGATGATCGCTTGGTCGAAACATTTGAAAACGCCGATAATCAAGCATATTTATTTACTGCCGCCTATTTACAAGAAATAAAATCCTGCTATCGATTAGCTAAAAGCAATCAAGCGATTAAAGATGTAGTCTATAATAATAATTTATTGATTGCCTTTCACCCCCAGTCTGCCGATCATATTTCGGCAACTTATATTTTAGATGTGAGTAATAGACCTTTAGAAAACATCGCCAGTTTTATTCCAACAAACGATAGCTTAGCAAAGTCTTCTGCTCCAACAGATTTTGTCGATACTAAAATTTACCATTCCTTCTTGCAGACCGACTCTATACTACACTATGCAAGAGTAGGTAATTATTTAATTTTTAGTTTTCAAGAACAAGAAGTGCAACAAGCCATTCGAGCGCATTTAGGCATTGCTAATTTTCAGAAAAAACAAGCATTTGTAAATTTGTTTAACCGCTATAATTCAAAGATGACGGGTATTGCAACGATTTACATTAATTATCAAAATTTTCCAAAGTTTGTCAATACTTTTATCAAAGATAATTACTTTTCTACCTTTACTGATATTAATCAATTGGGTAATTTTGGCGTTTTTAGTTTAGATTTTTCGAAAGACGATTGGTTGTTAAAAGGAAAGTTAAATTATAATACAAAGAATTTTATTGCTGTTTTTGAAGGACAGCAAGCTTCTAGCTCGTACTTAATTTCTTTTGTGCCTAATGCATCGATAGGATTTCAAGATTTTATTTTATCTGATTATTCGTTATTTAGAAGCAAGCTTAAAAAGTATTATACAGTAAATCACAGCTTTGCTTTTAATAATTCCATAGCTACGCAATCAAAAAAATTAAAAACAAATTTAGAAGATTTAATAAATAATTGTGCAGGGGTAGAATATCTTGCGATTAGTACAGGTATTGATTCTGCGCATGTTGCTACAGATTTAGTGATGATGCATTTAAAACAAGTAGAAGATTTTCGAAAAAAGATTTTACGCATCAATACATTGGCGCATCATGCAAAATATCAGTCATATAAAGGAAGGGCAATTGCAAAATTCCCCATTTCGAATTTTATGCAATTGACAATGGGGCTTCCCTTTGCAAAATTTAAAGCACAGTATTATTGTCTTTTAGGTGATCGTTTGTTATTGGCGCCATCTGAAAAGCAATTACATTGGTATATAGATGCATATAATACCGGAAACCTAATTTCATCGAGTAATCGTTTTAAAACTTTTAATGCAAATTTAAATGCGCAGTATAATTATTTATATTATTTGCCAATTGTAGGAAATGAAAAAAAATGTGCTGGTGTATTAAACGAATTCACGGCAAGCAATTTTACAAAACCTTTGAATTGGTCGGCCTACGATGGTTTGGCTTATCAGTTTTCTTTTGATGAGCAAAAGGTAAACACGCTTTTTTACCTTTCTAAAAAACTACAAGTACCCAATTCTTTGAAATTTTTATGGAAGTACAGTAGTGCTGTTGCTGCTAAAACAGCACCAGCAATAATTCCATTATCATCACCAATACTCGTTTTTCAAGATGATAGTAATCGAGTTCATTTTTTAAATATGGCTGGAAAATTGCTAAAAACAATTGCTATAAAAGAAGCACTGATAGGCGAAATTCGAACGGTTAAACAAACCGGTACTTATCGTATTTTATTTAATACGGCTAATTACCTTTATTATATGGATGCCAATGCTCAATCGATGCCTGGTTTTCCAATTAAATTAGCTGCAGCAACCGATCAAGCTTTATCGTTAATTAATTATCAAAATACAAACGAATATCGCGTTTTTATTAATTGTGTTAATCAAAGTGTTTGGGCTTATGACTTAACAGGATCAGTACTTTTAGGTTGGGAAGGGAGGCGCCTTGATTCCATTCAATCGCCAATTCAACAAGTTCGAATTAACAATAAAGATTATTTTTTCTTACATACAAACAAGGGTAAGTTTTATTGGATTAGTAGGAAAGGTGAAATGTTAAATAGTCCAAAAGACAGCAGCAACAATACCTACACTAATCCATTCTATTTTATTTCCGACACAGCAGAAGGTAAAAACAGGTTTGTGAGTACCAATCAAAATGGGGCAATAACTAGTATTTATTTTGATGGTACTATTCAGCAAGCAAAGTTTGGTTCTTATTCAAAATCGCATATGTTTTTGCAAGCAGATGTGTATGGCGACTCGCTTCAGGAGCAAATTTACCTCGACCAAAATACCTTGCAAGTATTTAACCAACAAACTAAATTATATAGTTATCAATTTAGTAATGTAATCAATCAGGCTGCATTTCCTTTAAAAATTGATGCAAACACAGCTGGTTTAGGCGTAGTTTCTAACTTAAATAATCAATTTTACATGTTTGATAGAAGAGGTAAATTAATGTTAGATTTTCCTATACCGGGTAATGCGAAGCCCAGTGTATATCAAACCTCCGATAAAGCCTATTTAGTTATTTTAGGCCCAGGGGGTGCTATTTTTGCCTATCAGACACAATTTTAGTATCATAAAACTTTTTTTTGCATTCCTACGAATTTCTTATCTTTAATGCATGAATCTTATCGCTTAAATTATTTATTATGAATTTCTTTAAAAAGAAAAATTTAATTGCAAGTGTTTGTTTATTATGGTTATCGTCTTTAGTTATATCCTCATGTAATTTATTAGATGAGGGAATTGCAGAGCCATATTTTTCTCCAGATTATATTTTACCATTGGCGCATGGCAGTATTACACTTGCTAATTTAACGGAAGAAAATGCTAGTTTTATTCAAACTTCGCCTACAAATTATTTTAAAGTTGGTTTTAGAGATACTGTTTTTGAACAAGTTTTAGGCGAACAATTAGCTGCCGTTCAAGATATACCTGGGTTTCCATCTTCTTTAAAATTCGACCCAACTGGAGGTAAACATGAGCTTAAACCACAAGATTTTACCTTTGACTTAACAGTGCCTTTGCAATTGAGTAAATTAACACAATTAGTTTTAGAGAGTGGCGAATTAAAATTAAAAATTACGAATAATAAAACTTTCGCATTTACCAATTTACAATGGGAAATTCCAGGTTTAAAAATTAATGGATTACCTTATGTTTCACAAACTATAGAAACAATTCCTTCTGGGGCATCAGATTCTACCATCATCGATTTAACCAATGCTGATTGGGACTTGCGCGGAAAGAATTTAGATAGTAATAGCTTAATGTATATCAAGCTAAATGTTTTAGCTGGTACCAATAATGGGTCACAATCAGGTATTGGATTTTTTACTTTATCCTTGTCTGATATCAAAGTAGGATTTTCTAAAGGCAGATATTTTACTATCGATTTTCCCGAATTTAAAACAACCGCAGATGTATTGCCTGCTTCATTTTATAAAAATATAAAAGGAGGTTCAATGAGTTTAAAAGAAGCTAAGGTTACCTTAGATTTTGATAATACATCGGGTTTACCATATTTAATTAATGTAAAAGTATCCACAAAAAATGGCATATCGGGTCGTATAGATTCTTTGAAAACAGGTGACCTAAATATTTTAAAAGCAGATATTGGTCCGGCTGCTGTTGTCAACAGATTTGTACTAGATGACGCTAAGGGTTTTGGAAAAACAATTTCTAATTTTCCAACAACCATGAGCTTTGCAGCAAAGGTTGGGATTAATCAAGATCCAAATTCTTTAGATCATTTTATTTATAAACGCAGTGCAATAAAATTATTTGTAGACGCTGAAATACCTTTTTCTATTGCTTTTGATAGTTTAAAATTGCAAGACACTTTTGCTTTTGCCTTGCTCCAAACTTTAGGGCAGCAAATAGATACTAGTAAAACTAAACTCGATACTGGCTCACTTGATTTTACCATTTCGAATGGATTTCCTTATACTATTAACATTGATTTACTAGCTATGAATGGTGCTTTCGATCCAATCACAAATTTAGCATCTTTGAAAATTGATGGTGCAACAACAGCAATTGTTGGAGGTGAAGAAAAAGTGGTGGAACCTAGAGTCTCGGTTTTTAATGTAACTTTAACACAGCAATTATTTGAGCGATTAAAATCTGCTCGTTATATACAACTAAAAGCATTATTAAATACTCCTACAGGTGTAGTGAGTCCTAAAATCTATACAGACTATCAATTAGGTTTTGATACAAAGGGTAGGTTAAAATTAACCATTGATCCTTTTGGTAAATAGTATTCAATTTTATGAGCATGAAATTTAATTCAAAATATATTATCGCTTTTTTATTAATACTGTTTAGCTATGCGGCTAATGCACAACGCTATTCTTTGTATTATTCTAGAACCTTATATGATGGCATACAAAATCCGCACCATCGTAGTTTAGATGATTGTAGGTCTTTTGCTTCTAATTTTTTCTTGCCTTCTTTTAACCTCGATTTAAGTGTTTCTGGCGATGCCAATAGTTTTGTCAAATCATTTTTAGCCAGTGAGAATTTATCCTTGTTAAACTTTAAAAATGGTTCAAAATATACCAATCGAATTGCCAATCAATTCAATTACAATATATTCTTAATGAAGGTTAACATGGGTAAAAAGCAAGCAGCTGAATTATCTTTTTATTCTCAAATCAAAACACAGACCACTATTTCTTTAAATAATGGCGTATTTAATTTCTTAACTAAAGGAAATAATTCGTTTAAAGGTCAAACTATAGAAGGCTTTTTAGATATGGGCATTTCCGCAAATATTTTTAACGAAACTGGCTTTGGTTTTCGCAGACAAATTTACGATAAATTGTCTGGTGGATTTAAAATTGGTTACCTAACTGGAATTGGAAATGTAGGCGTCGATATTAATGGCTCAAAATTTACGACTTCTACTTTAGGTGATACCTTAGATGTCTATATTAAAGGAACCGTGAGATCTTCTTTAGATCCATCTAATAAAGATAATTTAGCTATCGATTCGCTCATTGCCAATGCTAGATCGAATAAAGGTTTTGTGTTTTCGGGAGGGTTTCAATACGAAGTAGATCCAACATTTACTATGGGTATAGCTTTACTTGATATTGGAAAAATAACTTGGAATGATAATAGTATTTTATACAAATTAGATAAATCTATTCGCTATTCGGGGATAGATATTGTATCTGATAGCTTAGCACAAGATTCTATTTTGAATAATTTAACATCTTATGCAATTGATAGTTCTAATGGTTCTTACACTAGTTCGTTACCTGCAAGATTTGAGATTTCTGGAAATATGAAATTGGCAAACTGGCTTTACGCAACAGTTATTTATTCAAAACCATTTGCTTACGATTTTTTTGATTTAACTTTAGTAACCGATATCCGATTAGCTAAAAGATTAAATTTTATTACTTCTGGTACATTTAATTCGAATGGAAATAATGCCATAGGTGCTCAATTGCTTTTCCGTTCAAAAGTATTTGAAATGTATATTGGTTCGGAGCGTATTTTAAATTCGTTCCAATTATATAATCAATTGATTAAAGACAATACGAATAAACCTAAATTGGGTTTAGGTGCGGATATAAATTTTGGTATTGCTTTTGGATTTGGAAGATGTCCAAAACCGCCAGCACCTCCGGAGCCAATGGATACTGACGGTGATGGTATTTTAGATGCATTGGATAATTGTCCATTTGTTAATGGGCCTAAAGAAAATAAAGGTTGTCCGTTCGACGATGTTGATGGCGATGGTATTTTAGATAAAGATGATGCTTGTCCAACCGAAAAAGGTTTACTCGAATTAAATGGTTGTCCTTTACCAGATGCCGATAAAGATAGTGTGCCAGATGCCGAAGATTTATGTCCAAACGATGCAGGCTCTATATTAACAAAAGGGTGTCCAGATACCGACGGCGATGGCATTTACGATCAAAATGATTCCTGTAAATATTTAGCCGGTCCAATTGAAAACTTTGGTTGTCCATATTTAGACTTTGATGGTGATGGCGTTTTAGATAAAGATGATAAATGTCCTAATGTGGCTGGACCTATTAGTAATAGCGGCTGTCCGCTTGCACCACAAGGGGTTGAGTTAACAGAGCAAGAGCGAATTATTATGGCAAACTTCTTGAACGGTTTAAATTTTGAAGCTGAAAAAGCTGAGCTAGATTCTACATCTTATTCAGCACTTGGCAAACTGGTAGACATGTTGAATGCAAAGCCTAGCTATAAAATTTCAATAAGTGTTTATACAGACAACGGAAGGAAACCATCTTTGAGTAAAAAATTAGCAGAAAGCCGTTCGGAAGTCATTAAAAAATATTTAATGGATAATAACATTGCTATTGAAAGAATTAAATTAAGTCCAGTAGGGGCAGATAATTTTATTACTGGAAATAAAACTTCCGAAGAAAGAGCAATAAATAATCGGGTAGAAGCCTATATATATGAAGGTTTAGAATAAATAAAAAAGGCGCTATACAGCGCCTTTTTTATTTATTAAATAGAAATTCTTTTAAATAAAAAGGCTCGAAATAGGCCACATCTTCAAATAAATTTTGTTCAAATTTAGCATGAGTCGCTGCAATACTTGCGCTTGCACTAGGGTAGAGGTGATCGATAAAATAGCTTTGTGGATCTTTTGCAAAAATGGATTTACATTTTTCGGCACCATCTCCAAAAAAATAAATAGGCTGGCTTTTTCTATATTCAGCAAAACTATTTTCATCAATAATACTAGCATTTACTGCAGTCATCAAATTTAAATCTTGATCGTATAAACAGGTATACACTTCCATGCGCCTAGCATCTAACATAGGGCAAAGTAAAAATTGTTCATTTGTATTTGCTGCAATTTTACTCATTGCCATATTTGCCAAACTACCTAGCGTGTCTGTTGCAATTAAAGGGATGTTTAAGGCATAGCAAAGCCCTTTAGCAGTAGATACTCCAATTCGGAGGCCAGTATAGGAGCCAGGCCCTTTGCTAACGGCTACGGCTTTTAAATCGCTTGGTTTGAAATTATTTTTTGCTAATAGGGTTTCAATAAAAACGGTTAAAGCCGATCCATGAATATTGGCTTCGTTTTTTTCAATACAGTCAATTAAACCATTGCTATTAGATAGGGCAACAGAACAGTTTTGTCCAGCCGTTTCGATATGTAAAATAAGTTGCATTATATTATTTCAATGATCATTTTAATAATAACCAATAGTAAAAAACCAGCAAATAGTAATCTTAATTTGCTAGGGCTGAGTTTGGCAGCTAGTTGTACGCCAAATGGGGAAACAAGTAAACTACCTGCCGCAACGGGTAATGCCAAACTGTAAACAATTAATCCAAAATGAGGTGCGGTAATTTGTATGCTTACTTTTGAAAATAGCATGGCATAAACACTCGTAAAAAAGGCCATAATACTGATTACACCTAATGAAATAGCGGTTGCTTTTTTAATCGGAATTTTCATGATATCGGTGAGTATGGGTACAATAAGTACACCGCCTCCAATACCCGAAAACGCAGCAATTGTTCCCGAAAATAAACCTGTGAGGATAAAACCTTTCGTACTCGATTTTTCGATGAGTAATACTTGGTCTGCCTTTTTATTTTTTAATATTCTAAAGGCAATAAATAAGAGTAAAAAGATAAATAAGTAAGTGAATTTATCTTTAGTATACCAAGTTCCATTAATAATTAGGTCACTAAAAAAAATACTGGCAATAGATGCAGCCGAACCAATAATTAAAAACTGCTTAGGATGGAAATTTTTATTTTTATAATGTTTGTAACTGCCGCTAATGCCTGCAAAGAAAATAGCAAACATAGAATTGGCCACAATGGCCGGAACAATTAAATGACTTGGAATACCAGTTAAGGGTAAATAATGGCTAAATAACAATACATAAATAATACCGCCGCCAATGCCCAACATGCCGGCTAGCAAGCCGCCTATGCCTCCAAGAATTAAGAGCGTAATGATTTCCATTGTCATAATTAATTTTTTAAGGTATTTTGATAAGTTTCGGTATCTAATAAAATATTCATTGCTTTAATTACTTCTGGATCTGATGCCAATTGTTGTTGCGTTCTTCCTTTTTGGAAATAATACCTACTGGCAATTTCTTGTTCTAATAAAGCAGTAATTTCTTGTTGATATCTTTTTAAATCAGCCGATTTATCGCGGCTTAGTTTTGTTTTTAGTTTTTGAAAATCTTCTGCAACTGCATCAAAATAGTTTTCTTTAGTTGCTGCTTTTTTGTATTCTTCTAAGAGTTTTTCGCTGCTCGTGCTGTAATCAAAATCTTTATCTTTTAAAAAGTTTTCGAAGGCAAGGTAATCTTCGCTTGAAAGATGAAATTCTCCAGCAGCCTTAATATTAGGGTGTTTGCTCGAATAGTCGGTTGCAAAATCAAATAGCAAATGTTTGCTCATTAGGCTATTGGTAATATTACTATAACTATTAACGGGCATCGAAAAATCTGGCGCAACGCCACCACCGTCAAATACTTTTCGGCCAGATTTTGTTTTATAGGCTTTAATTAAAGAATCTGGAATTTTACCTACGCTGCCATCTTCATTTCGATGGGTATAATCTAAAGCTTGAATACATCTACCACTAGGGATATAATATTTAGCCGTGGTAATTTTTAATTGTGAATTATAAGTTAAGGGGCGAGTGGTTTGTACCAAACCTTTTCCAAAGGTGCGTTGACCTACAATAACACCTCTGTCTAGGTCTTGCATTACGCCCGATACAATTTCGGAGGCAGAAGCAGAACTACTATTTGTTAAAACCGCTAAAGGTATGTTTGGATCAATTGCATCATTGATGGTAAAATATTTTTTTTCGCCCTCTTTGGCTTTTCCTTTGGTATTCACTACTAATTCTCCTTTGGGAACAAAAATATTTGAAATGGCCACTGCTTCGTGTAAAAGTCCACCGGGATTTCCTCTTACATCTAAAATTACTCCTTTAAGTCCTGTATTTTGTTTTAAAGCAAGCAGCGCATTTTTTACTTCTTTGCTGGCATCTTGCGTAAAGCCTTTTAATTGAATGTAGCCAATACTTGGGCTAATCATAGCATAAAATGGAACATTCTCTATTTGTATTTCTTCTCTAGCTAAAGTAATGCTGCGCGGTTGTGCTTCGCTAGGTCTCTTGAATAAAACTTTTATCGTACTGCCTGCTTGGCCTTTTAAGAACTTGCTTACCTCACTGGTGTTTTTTCCTTTAACAGATTTGCCGTCAATTTCCATTAAAATATCACCGGCTCTTAAACCTGCTTTTTGCGCTGCAAATCCTTCGTAAACTTCTTTAATTTCTATATAGTTGTTTCTTGTAAAAATACTTGCACCTACACCTCCATATTGTCCGGTCGTCATGAATCTATAATCTTCAATTTCGGATTCAGAAATATAATTAGTGTAAGGATCTAAAGATTCTACCATTGCTTCAATGCCTGTTCTCATGAGCTTTGAGGCATCTATATCATCAACATAATACATGTTTAATTCTCTGTATGCTGTGGACATGATATCTAAGTTTTTAGAAATCTCAAAATAATTATCGACAAAGGCCAAAGAAAAAATAGCACTGAGCGAAATAGAAAGGATGATAATTTTCTTTTTGATTTTTAACATAGCATTTATTTTAAGGGATCGTGCCCATGTCCACCCCAAGGATGACAACTAGCAATTCTTTTTAAAGCCAATCGAGTGCCTTTAAAAGCGCCATATTTTCTTACTGCTTGAATACCATACTCCGAACAAGTTGGCGTATAGCGACAAGCATTGGGTAAAATAGGGGAGATTAGTATTTGGTATAATCTGAAAAAACCAAGCACTAAACTACTCAGCAACTTTAACATATTCTTTGATGAATTTATTTAAACATAAAATTAACTTTTTTTCCATATCTACCGCAGTAAAAAGCTCGTTACTTACATAAATAAGAATAAAAGAAAGTTTAATATGTTGTTGGCTTAAAAAAGGGTAGAATAATTCGCCTTTATTTTTGCGATAAGCCTCGCGAATGTGTCTTTTGATTTTATTGCGATCGACTGCTCTTTTGAATCTTTTTTTAGGAACCGAAATGGCTATTTCTGCAGGATAAGGAGCGTCTGCAAGTGTTTGGCTGGTCCAAACAAATCGAAATGGGTATAAAATAAAAGAAGAACTGTTGTTGAAAAGCAATTCAATTTGCTTTTGACTACACAACCGTTCTTCTTTTGTAAAAGTATATTTTTTCATTTGGTAATGCACGATAGGGGTTTAATAATCGAATGAATCGATGTTAAGCGCCACAATCTTGCTGCTCACCGAAATTTACTATCTCTTATGCTTTCCTTCGTCAGAAACTGTTAATCTTTTTCTTCCTTTAGCTCTTCTTGAAGCTAAAACTCTACGTCCGTTTGCAGAAGACATTCTTTCTCTGAAACCGTGTTTGTTTCTTCTTTTTCTTTGTGATGGTTGGAATGTACGTTTCATTTCTTTGTATTTTATCTAATTTTTGATGTTAAACTAATGGGCTTTTGCTAATAATATGCTGCTAGCCTTATGTAAAACAAGGATGCAAATATAGCTAAGCTTTTTTGGTTAAGCAATTTTATTTTGCATTTAAAATGGAATAAATGCGTTTGGTCATTTTTGCAATTTTTGATCAATTTTGACCTGTTTTTGAGTAAAAATTGGCGTTTTCTGCTCATTTTTGCTCAAAATCTTCAATTTATGGTAAAAGTCGACCGTACATTCTAGGGAACGGAATCGATTCGCGCACATGTGGAAGTTTACAAACCCAGGCAACCAATCTTTCTAAACCTAGTCCAAAACCGGCATGAGGAACCGATCCATATCTTCTCAAGTCTAAATACCATTCGAAGGCCTCCATAGGTAAATCATGTTCCTTTATTTTAGAAATTAATAGGTCTTTATCGGTTTCTCTTTCGCCACCACCTACAATTTCGCCATAACCCTCGGGTGCTAAAACATCCACTCCTTTGGCATAACGACTATCGTTTGAGCGTTTTAAGTAAAATGCTTTGACCTCATGTGGCCAATCATAAACCATTATTGGCGTATCGAATAGTCTGGTTAAAACCGTTTCGTCCGAACCACCAAAATCTTCTCCATCTTTAAAATTGCGTGCAGATTGTAACCACTGCGGAATATTTTTTTGGTTTTCTTCGCAATCTTTTAATTCCTCTCTTAAACTCGCCACCTTACCGACATGGAAATTTACTTCACCTTTTTTTAATCCTGGTGTAGCAATTTTAGTTTCTCTATCTATAATTTCTGCATTGATTTCGTTGATGCGAGCGCTTACTTTTGCTAAATCTTCTTCTAAAGTTTTAATCGAATTTTTTCCATTTACATCTAATTCGCCTTTAATCATTTTAACAGCATCGGCATATGGAATACGAGGAAATTTTTGAACGATATTTTTTAGCACGCTGGTAT
Organism: Bacteroidota bacterium; assembly: GCA_030830805.1. Classification (GTDB taxonomy): domain Bacteria; phylum Bacteroidota; class Bacteroidia; order Sphingobacteriales; family Sphingobacteriaceae; genus CAIKLP01. Next base: position 13,421 of record JAURMH010000025.1, on the reverse strand, counting down.
CTCTTTCAATTACGGCTAACTCAACTTCGCATTGTGTCAATACTTTTCCAACTACGAATTTTAAAAACGATTCTATTAAATCCATGTTTTGATCTAAATCGTAGAAAGCCATTTCTGGTTCTATCATCCAAAACTCCGATAAGTGACGGCGTGTTTTAGATTTTTCTGCCCTAAATGTTGGACCGAAAGTATAAATTTTGCCCATGGCCATAGCCATCGCTTCGCCATATAATTGGCCCGATTGCGACAAATAGGCAGGCATATCGTAAAACTCTGTTTCAAATAAATTGGTAGTACCTTCGCAGGCATTGCCAGTAAATATTGGCGCATCCATTTGCACAAATCCTTCTTGTTGAAAAAATTCGTGTATAGCAAAAATAATACTATTTCTAATTTTCATGATGGCCCATTGGCGCCTAGAGCGTAACCATAAATGACGGTTGTCCATTAAGAATTCGATACCATGTGCTTTTTTAGCAATAGGATATTCTTCTGCAACTTGGTAAACATGAATATTGCTTACTTGAATTTCGTAACCACCTTCTTGGCGATCATCTTTAACCACCATTCCGGTAATTTCGACCGAACTTTCGATGGTTAATTTATCGGCTTGGTTAAATTTATCTTGGTCGATGGTATTTTCGGTTACTACACATTGGCAAATTCCAGAACCATCTCTTAATATAATAAACACCAAACCCTTGCCGGTTCTTTTGTTCGCAACCCAACCTTTTAAAGTAATCTCAGTTCCTTCTGCAGATTTTAAATCTTTTATGTAGCGCATGTATGAATAATTTTAGGATTTCTCCGAAAGGCAAAAATAGTGATTTTTCCTATTTTTATTGTATTTTCGAATGAATTACCTCGTATGTTAAAGCAGAATTTACACTTAAAGCTCTTACAGAAATTATCTCCGCAGCAAATTCAATTTATTAAGTTGCTGCAGATACCGACTGTTTTACTCGATTCTAGAATAAAAGAGGAGTTAGAAGAGAACCCTGCTTTAGAAGATGGTAGTTTGTCTTCAGCAGACGAAATTCCAGAATATTCGCTCGAAGATGACAACGAAATGCCGGAAGAAAAAGCAGAAAATGCCGAAACCGATGAATTTAACATTGATGATTACCTGCAAGACGACGACCTAGACGATGGTTATAAATCGATGTCCGATTACGACTCGGATGACGAAGAGCAAAGAGAAATGCCAGTAGCCATTACCACTTCTTTTCATGAAATTTTACAAACGCAATTAAATTTAAATGTTTTAGCAGACCACGAATACTTAGTGGCCGAACACATTCTTGGCAGTTTAGATGACGATGGTTATTTGCGTCGGCCATTGACTGCATTAGTAGACGACCTTGCTTTTTCTCAAAATGTAACTACCACTGTACAAGAAATTGAAAATTTATTAAAATTAATTCAAGGCTTTGATCCAGCAGGAGTAGGTGCTAGAGACTTACAAGAATGTTTACTTTTGCAACTCAATAGAAAATCTTCTGCACAGCAATCAATAAAAATTGCCAAAAATATTGTGACCAATTACCTCGAAGAATTTACGCGTAAGCATTACGATAAATTAGAAAAAGTTTTAGGCATAACCGAAGCGCAATTAAAATTAGCCATTGCCGAAATTTTAAAATTAAATCCAAAACCTGGTAATTCTTTTGCCGATAATTCAAAGCAGTTACAAATTATTCCCGATTTTATTATTCGTAAAACCGATCAATATTTAACGCTGACTTTAAATGCCAAGAATGCCCCAGAATTAAGGGTGAGCAGGTCTTACCAAGAAATGTTTCAGACTTACGACAAGGCACAACAAAAAGATAAAAAGCTTAAAGAAGCGGTGCAATTTGTGAAACAAAAGTTGGATTCGGCTAAATGGTTTATCGATGCTATCAAACAAAGACAGCAAACATTAATCAAAACAATGAATGCCATTATGAATTTTCAGTATGATTATTTTTTAACTGGAGATGATAAAAAATTGCATCCAATGATTTTGAAAGACATTGCAGAGCAAATAGACATGGACATTTCCACGGTTTCGCGCGTGGCCAATAGTAAATATGTTCAAACAGAATTTGGTACTTTTTTATTGAAATCTTTTTTCTCGGAAGGCATTCAAACCGATAATGGGGAAGAGGTTTCGAATAGAGAAGTGAAAAGTATTTTAGCAAATTGTATTGCAGCAGAAGATAAAAAGAATCCTTTGCCCGACGAAAAATTAGCGGAAATAATTCAAGAAAAAGGCTATAATATTGCCCGTCGAACCATCGCAAAGTACCGCGAACAGCTCAACTTACCGGTTGCTCGTTTAAGAAGAGAAATGTAAATTTTAAAAAGTTACAGTGAAGTTTAGCTGTTCTTTTCCTCTTATAATACTAATTGCTACACTTTCTCCTTTGCTAAAGATGCCCAAGCCTTTCATGTAATCTTGAATATTGTGAATAGCAATTGGACCCATTTTTACAATAATGTCGCCCGTTTTTAAACCTGCTTTTGAAGCTGGTTTGCCCTCCGAAACGCCATCTAATCTAAGACCATCGCCGTCGAAAGCATAGTCTGGTATAACACCCAGCGTTACTTTAAAAGTACTGGTGCCGGTGCTGATATTGTTTTTAGTTTGACTGAAGCTGAGTTTTTCGGGATATTTCGCAATTTGTTTGGCAATACTTGCTACAAAATCAATTACGGCAACTTCGCCTTCTGCATTGATTTTATGGGCATCGTCGCTCGGTTTATGGTAATCGTAATGCGTACCAGTATAAAAATGTAATACAGGAATATCTTTTAAGTAAAACGAAGCGTGGTCTGAAGGGCCCATTCCTGCTGAATCTGCTTTGTAGCTAATGTTTGATACCACATTCGATAAAATATTACCAAACATTGGACTGGTGCCTACGCCCGACAAAACTATTTTTTTAGTAGAATCATTTAGTCGACCAATCATATCCATATTGAGCATGCAGGTAATCGAATTTAAATTGATGGTAGGATTATTAGTGAAATATTTTGAACCTAATAAACCTTCTTCTTCTGCAGAAAAACAAATGAATAAAAAGTTTACATTTTCTTTGTAATTATTTTGACTAAAAATTCTGGCCAATTCCATTACGCCAGCCGTACCCGAAGCATTATCGTCTGCGCCATTGTGTATTTTATTTTTAGGATTTGGATCTAAAGAGTTTCCAGCTAAACCTAATCCTAAATGATCGTAATGTGCACCAATAACGATGGTATATTTTGCTTGGTTATCTAAGTAACCAATTACATTATGTGCAGTACCAATGCTGGTCATATCGGAATCCGAGGCATGAGGATTACTACTCGATTTTAAAGGAAATGCTTGCAAGTAACCTACAGTACCTTTGGGTGCAATGCCATTTTTTTTAAAAGATTGAATGATATAATTAGCAGCTATTAATTCTTGTTTAGTGCCTGGGTATCTACCCTGTAACTTATCGTGGCTAAGGTATTCAATGTCTTTTTGAATTCTTTTGGCATCGGTTTGCGCAAAACTTGGCTGCACAAAAATTAATAATGCAAACAATAATATTAGTGTGTTTTTTTTCATAATTAATTATTCTACCCAATCTGCAATAAACAAATTGGTGTCTTTGGTGCCGTGGTTATTTCTGTTAGATGAAAAAACAATTTTCTTGCCATTTGGCGAAAACATAGGAAATGCGTTGAACATACTTTTGTTCGTAACGCGTTCTAATGCGGTGCCATCTTCTTTGATATAAAATAATTGAAAATCGTATCCTTTACTGGAATGGTGATTAGAAGAAAATACAATATGTTCTCCATCGGGGGTATAAAATGGCGCCCAATTGGCTTTTCCTAAATTGGTTACTTGATTCAAGGCAGAACCATCCACATTACAAGTGTATATTTCCATATTTGTAGGGGCTACAAGCCCTTCCGATAGTAATGTTTTATATTCTTCTACCTCTTCGGCTGTGATGGGTCTAGAAGCCCTAAAAACAAGTTTCTTTCCATCAGGTGAAAAGAAAGCACCGCCATCATAACCTAAGCCAAAAGTAATTTGCTTTTGATCTGTTCCATCAATATTCATGGTCCATAATTCTAAATCGCCTGAACGATCTGAAGTAAAAACAATTTTATCGCCAGTAGGAGATACGGTGGCTTCTGCATCGTAGCCTGGCGAATTAGTTAATTGCTTAGTAATAGTTCCTTTTAAATTTGCTACAAAAATATCATAGCTTGGCGAGACCTGCCATAAATATTTGCGATCTGCACGAGGTGCAGGAGGGGCAGGGCATTCGGCTCCAGCTAAATGCGTAGAAGCGTATAAAATTTCTTTATTGTTTGGCATAAAAAAAGAACAGGTAGTTCTGCCATTACCAGTAGAGACCATTGCAGGTAGATAGCTGGTATCTTTAGCTGCAAGTTTAATTTTCATATTAAAAATTTGATCACATTTTACTCCCCAATTGGCATTGTTTGATTGAAAGGATAAATTTTTTCCATCAAAACTAAAATAGGCTTCCGCATTATCTCCGCCATAAGTTAATTGTTGAATATTTTTTAAATGAGGTTCAATATTTGCTTGAGCTAAAACCATTTGGCTAGCAAAAACAAACGCAACGAATAGGATTCTTTTCATTTTATTAATTTGAATCAAAAATAACACTTGCAAAACTAACATAAGCTGACATTTGTCAGCTTATTGTCAATATTTAGCTTTTTAGGAATTAAAATGTTGGGCATTTGTTATGATGTCCAGTAAATGATCTTCTTTAAGCATTAAATGCGTATGAAGGCCTAATTGTTTAGCGGTTGCAATGTGTTGAGGACTATCATCTATAAATAGGGTTTCGGATTTGTTAAGGTCATGCGCTTGGAGTACAAATTCAAAAATATCGGCATTGGGTTTACGCATACCCATTAAATGAGAATAATAATCTTTTTCAAAATAATCGGCCATGCCGTTGCTTAACTGAAATTCGGCTAATAAATATTTTAAAATCCAATCGTAATGAATGGCGTTGTTATTGCTTAATAAAAATGTACGGTAATTATTTTTTGCGAGTAGGAGGGTTTCTAAATTGCCAAAGGGAATGCCAAGTAACATTTTATTCCACGCGTCGTCAATGTCATTATCTGTTAGTGGTGTAGGTATTAATGCTCGAATACCATTGCGAAATTCGATAGAACTTATTTCTCCTTTTTCAAATAAATCAAAAATTGGATTTTGTTTTAAATGACCAAAAAAATCATTCTCGGCTTGCAAGCCAATATCTTTAAATGCTTGTATGGTAAGTTGATGGTCAATGTCGAAGATAACCGCACCGTAGTCGAAAATTATATTTTTTATCATTTACAAATAATTACATCAAATATTTAAAGCATAAGGCTAAGATAACCCCAAGAACTCGCTTAGCAAAAAAAAAGCAGGATAAATCCTGCTTTTTTTAATGTGGGCCCAGCAGGGCTCGAACCTGCGACCAAAAGATTATGAGTCTCCTACTCTAACCAACTGAGCTATGGGCCCTAAATCGGATGCAATTCTACGCAAATATGTCTAAAAATCCAATCAATTTTTAAAATAGGAATTAATCCGGCATTTCTTCGTCTTGGTACATCGCAGCAATTTCGTTGCTAAACTTCGTTTCGATTACCTTTCTTTTGGTTTTAAGGGTTGGGGTTATTTCGCCATCTTCAATCGTAAATGGATTTCTTTTAAGGATGAAGTTTTTAATTCTTTCATACTTTGCCAATTCGTTCGATAGTTTTTTTACATCTTCATTAACCCAAGCATGCATTTCGGCATTTTTAATAAACACCTCATTTTCTTGAAAGAATGATTCTGCTAAATTAAATTGTTCTTGTAAACTTTCTTTGGAAGGAACAATAATAGCGGTGATATATTCTTGTTTGTCACCTATTAAAAATATTTGGTCAATTTTTGGCGACTTTAAATAGGTATTTTCGATTGGAGTTGGATACACATTTTTTCCAAAAGAATTTACGATCATGTTTTTAATTCGATCCGTAATTTTTAAATTTCCTTTGTAGAATTTTCCAACATCACCTGTATGAAACCAGCCATCTGCATCAATTACAGCGGCAGTTTCTTCGGGTTTGTTCCAATAGCCTTTCATTACATTCGGCCCTTTTAAAATAATTTCGCCTTCTACACTTTCAAAATTAGGATCGAAAGTTTGCCATGTTTGTTCGGTGTAAATCTCTTTGGTATCGGCATTTTGAATACCTATTGTTAATTCGGGAACTACACGACCCACTGTACCATAAACCTGACGATGAAATTCTGTTACGGCCATTACAGGTGCTGTTTCGGTGAGGCCGTAACCTTCTAATACTTTAATACCTAAATTCCCGAAAAATTCTCCCACGTTTTGTGGTAAAGCAGCGCCACCCGAAATCATGAATTTTAAATTGCCTCCAGTTTTTGCTTTGATTTTTGAGAAAACCAATTTATCTGCAATGCGATGTTGTAATTTTAAAAGGATAGGGGCATTTTTTCCATCTTCGGTTGCAAAGCGATACTTACTACCTAAGGCTATAGCCCAAACAAAAATTTTAGTTTTCAACCCACCCGAAGACAAGCCCGTTTTCATAGCTTTATCGTGAATTTTTTCTAATAAACGAGGCACACAAGCCATAATAGATGGCTTTACTTCCATCATATTTTTACCGAGTAATTCGAGGCTTTGTGCAAATGCAATTTTACAACCTTTCGCTAAGCAAATATGATAAGTGCCTGTGCGTTCAAAAACATGCGAAAGCGGTAAGAAAGATAAAAATGTTTCTTCGTTATTGATGTGCGGAATATGTATCAAACTTACTTTTACATTGTGCACAAAATTTAAATGTGATAACATTACACCTTTAGGTTTTCCAGTGGTACCCGAAGTGTAAATTAATGCAGCAATATCGTTAGGTGTAACAGCTTCACGCATTTCGTCGATGGTATTTGCATAGCTGTTTAGCTTATTGCTTCCATCGGCAATTACTTCATTTAAAGAAAGAATTGTTTGGCTGTATTGCCCATCTTTAGTGATTTTTTGATAGTCGTCAAAGGTAGGTATGATGTGGCTTAGAGAGGAACACTCGCTTGCTACTTTCAATACTTTTTTAAATAAAAAAGGGTTGCCAACCAAAATTACTTTTGAGCTAGAATCGTTGATAATGTAAGCAACATCTTGCTCCGAAACAGTAGGATAGATAGACACATTCGTGGCACCTAGTTGCTGTAATGCTTGATCAAAAAATATATAATCTGGACAATTGTCCATCATGAGTGCTAATCGATCGGTCTTCTGAACCCCAATGCTAATAAGGTATGCCGAAATCGCATCGATTTTTGATAAGGCTGTTTTGTAAGAAATGTTTTCGTATTTATCGTTTACTTTGTGAATTAAAAAAGTATGTTCTACCGGATGAATGTATTTAACTACATTTCTAATTAACTGAGGAATGGTGGTGTGATCGGTTAACTGCATAAGCTTGTTTTTAGGTAAAAAAAAAGGTTTTTCAAATGAATGAAAAACCTAATTTAAAAAAAATATTTGAATATTTAAACAGAAAAACTCTCCCCGCATCCGCAGGTTCTAGAGGCATTTGGATTGATGAAATTAAAGCCTTTTCCGTTTAATCCATCCGAAAAATCGAGTTCTGTGCCGGCTAGGTATAAAAAGCTTTTCATGTCTAAAACAATCTTATAACCACTTTCGTCGAATTCTTGGTCGCCTTTCTTAATTTCGTTATCGAAATCGAGTTTATAAGACAAGCCAGAGCATCCGCCACCTTGTACCGCTACTCTCAAGAAAAAATCGTCGGAAATATTCGCGTCTTTTCTTAAAGCTTCAATTTTTGATTTTGCTTTTTCGGTAACCGTAATCATTTGCTTTTCTTAGTGATGACTTTTTGGTAATTCAATTGGATCCATACCGTTTTTAACACGGTAATCGTTGATAGCAGATTTAATTGCATCTTCTGCTAAAACAGAACAATGTATTTTAACTGGAGGTAAAGCCAATTCTTCTACAATATCCATGTTATCAATTTCTAAAGCTTGGTCTATAGACTTGCCTTTTAACCATTCGGTTGCTAGGGAAGAGGAAGCAATTGCAGAACCACAACCAAATGTTTTAAATTTAGCATCGGTGATTACATTGTTTTGATCCACTTCAATTTGCAAACGCATTACATCTCCACATTCTGGAGCGCCTACCAAACCTGTACCAACATTGCTTTTCGCTTTGTCTAGTGTACCAACGTTTCTAGGATTATTGTAATGATCAATTACTTTTTCTGAGTATGCCATTTTTTTCTTTTTTTAAAATTTTAAATTAGTGTTCTGCCCATTCTACCGCATCTAAATCGATGCCATCTTTAAACATTTCCCATAATGGGCTCATGTCTCTTAATTTAGTGACTGCTTTTTTAGTACATTCAATTGCGTAATCAATTTCTTCGTCGGTCGTAAATCTGCCTAATCCAAAACGAATTGATGAATGAGCTAAGTCGTCATTTAAGCCTAAGCTTTTTAATACATAAGAAGGCTCTAAAGAGGCCGAAGTACAAGCCGACCCAGAAGATACTGCTAAGTCTTTCATGGCCATCATTAAGCCTTCACCTTCTACATATTTGAAAGAAATATTAGTTACATGTGGTAAGCGATGATCGGTATTACCATTGATGTATGCTTCTTCTAATTCTATTAAAGATTTTTCTAAACGATTACGCATAGCAGAAAGACGAATAGTATCTTTTTCCATGTCTTGCATCGCAATTTCGCAAGCTTTACCAAAGCCCACAATGCCCGGTACATTTAATGTTCCAGAGCGCATGCCTCTTTCGTGTCCGCCACCATCCATTTGTGCGGTAACCTTTACTCTTGGATTTTTTCTTCTCACATATAATGCACCAACACCTTTAGGGCCGTACATTTTATGGGCAGTAAAAGATAATAAATCGATGCCATCTGCTTCTACATCAACTGGAATTTTTCCAACTGTTTGCGTAGCGTCGGTATGTAATAAAACACCTTTACTTCTGGTAATAGCTGAAATTTCTTTCATTGGTTGAATAACACCAATTTCATTATTACCATACATGATAGAAACTAAAATAGTTTTATCGGTAATGGCATTGCTTAATTCGTTAAGGTCAATTAAACCATCTGCTTTTACTTCTAGGTAAGTGATAGTAGCACCTAGTTTTTCTAAATGGGCACAAGTATCTAGCACCGCTTTGTGCTCTGTAGTAGCGGTAATAATATGATTGCCTTTAGCAGCATACATTTCGAAAACACCTTTAATGGCTAAGTTATTCGATTCTGTTGCGCCAGAAGTAAATATGATTTCTTTTTCAGAGCAATTAATCAATTTTGCGATTTGCTCTCTCGCATAATCTACGCCTTCTTCTGCAGCCCAGCCAAATGGATGGTTTCTGCTTGCTGCATTTCCAAACTTTTCGTTGAAATAAGGCAACATCGCTTCCAATACACGAGGGTCCATTGGAGTGGTTGCGTTGTTATCTAAGTATATTGGTAATTGAATCATGTTTATTTAGACTTTATATAAATTGTGTACAAATATAGGGAATTTAATATCTTTAAAGCCAAATTTCGACGGTTAAAATTTTCATTTTTTTTATTCCTGACAATTAATTAGCTAGCTTGCCAATATAATACCGAGAATATGAACAAAATAGAACACATCGGAATTGCTGTTAAAAGCATTGATTCATCAACAAGCCTTTTTGCTAAATTGTTTGCAAAAAACGCTTATAAAAGAGAAGAAGTTTTGTCGGAAGGGGTAATTACCGAGTTTTTTCAGCTGGGAGACAATAAAATAGAGCTTTTAGAGGCTACTCATGCCGAAAGCCCAATTGCTAAGTTTATTGAAAAAAAGGGCGAAGGGATACATCATATAGCCTTTGAGGTAAGCGATATTGTGGCTGAAATGAAAAGATTAAAGCAAGAGGGCTTTCAATTATTGTCTGAGGAGCCTAAAAATGGCGCTGATAATAAATTGGTTTGTTTTTTACATCCCAAATCAACTAATGGGGTTTTAATTGAGTTGTGCCAAAGCAAAGAGGCTTAATTTTTTTTAGATTTTATTTATAAATTCAATTTTCTTTGCATTTTTTGAAAGAATATCATACATTTGCAATCCAAAATTAGTAGAATAGTAATGAAAGCAGAAATTCACCCAAAAAATTATAGAATGGTAGTATTCAAAGATTTATCTTGTGATTACTCATTTTTAACTAAATCTTCAATTGAAACTAAAGATACAGTAGTTTGGGAAGATGGTAACGAATATCCTCTTGTAAAATTAGAGATTTCGCATAAATCACATCCTTTTTACACAGGTAAATTGAAATTAGTAGATACGGCAGGTCGTATCGATAAATTCAAAACTAGATACGCTAAAAAAGACTAATCATCCAAAAATGATTGTTTTGTTAAAAAAAGTCCGGGTTTTACTCGGACTTTTTTTGTTTTCCTCCAAAGAGGATAATTATTCAATTATATTTGTTCTATGAATATTATCTTATTTGATGACGAACATAGGGTAAACTTATTGCCCCTCGCATTTACTCGACCTATAGCCGATTTCAGAATAGGCATATTAACTATTAAAGATAAATGGGCGCATTATTTTGACGCAACTTATTCTTATGCCACTGCTACTTATTTACAAGTAAAATATCCGCAAGTACTTGCTGCGCAAAATTTATTTATCAATGGCGCTGTTTTACCAAATCCAGCATTAAAAAAAGCCATCGAAAATTTAAATGAGGGCGAAGCCTTGGTGCATGGAAATTTAACCTTAGCCGTAAACACCAATACCGCAAACTTTCAAATAGCTAATGCCAAACAAATAACTTTCGATTCGGATTATATTTATCTTAAAAATTTATCTGCTATTTTTTCATTTAACGATCAAGCTTTAAGAGCAGATTATGATCTTTTAACAGCGGGTAAAACTTCGCAAGCCTTAGACGCTAATTCTACATTGGTAGGCAATCAATTATTTATTGAGCCAGGTGCAAAAGTAAGTTGCGCAATTTTTAATACGGAAACCGGCCCAATTTATATTGGCAAAGATGCAGAGGTATTAGAAGGCGCTATTATTAGAGGGCCCTTTGCTTTAGGCGAACATTCAATTGTAAAAATGGCTGCAAAAATTTACGGCGCAACTACTGTTGGTCCGCATTCTAAAGTAGGTGGCGAAATTCATAACGCTGTTATTTTTGGTTATAGCAACAAAGGGCACGATGGTTATTTAGGTAATGCAGTTTTGGGCGAGTGGTGTAATATTGGTGCCGATAGTAATAACTCAAATTTAAAAAATAACTATGCCGAAGTAAAACTTTGGCATTATGGAACAAAAAACTTTCAAAAAACAGGTTTGCAATTTTGCGGATTAATTATGGCCGATCATGCCAAATGCGGGATCAATACCATGTTTAATACAGGCACTGTGGTAGGCGTTTCTTGCAATATTTTTGGCGCTGGTTTTCCGCGCAATTTTGTACCAGATTTTTCTTGGGGTGGTGCACATGGTTTCGAAACGTATGGTTTAAACAAAGCCTTTGAAGTAGCCGAAAAAGTATTTGAGCGAAGAGGGATGGATTTTAATCAAATAGAAAAAGATATATTAACCACTGTGTTTGAACAGACAGAAAGCTTTCGTAAATACTAGATCATGAGAAAAAAAATAGTGGCAGGTAATTGGAAGATGAATAAAAATTACCAAGAAGGAATGGAGTTAGTGGCCGAATCCATGCACATGATCAATGATGAACTAAATGCAAAAGTGCTTACCATTTTTGCAAGCCCAGCAATACATTTAGCCAGTGTGCAAAAGTTAATTAATGGACATGCAAACTTTGCAAGTGCTGCACAAAATTGTCATTAAGAAAATGCAGGGGCCTTTACGGGCGAAATTGCGGCAAGTATGATTCATTCTGTAGGCGCTAATTATGTGCTAATAGGACATTCGGAGCGTCGTCAATATTTTAAGGAAACGAACGAATTATTAGCTAAAAAAGTTGATACCGCTTTGGCAAATCATTTACATCCAATTTTTTGTTTTGGAGAATTAAAAGAAGAACGCGAAGCAGGCAAACATTTTGAAGTAGTTGCACAACAATTAAAAGAATCCTTATTTCATTTAACCGCTTCAGATTTTGCAAAAATAGTATTGGCTTATGAGCCAGTTTGGGCAATAGGTACAGGCTTAACGGCAAGTCCTGAGCAAGCACAAGAAATGCACGCTTTTATTAGGGCAAGCATTGCTAATCAATTTGGTGCCGATGCTGCGGCAGATTGTAGCATTTTATATGGGGGTAGTTGTAATCCTCAAAATGCAAAAACACTTTTTAGTCAAGCCGATATTGATGGTGGATTAATTGGCGGTGCCTCTTTAAAATCGCGTGATTTTACAGATATTGTTACTTCATTTAATTCCATTTAACGATGAATGGTAATTTTATAGCAGTCCATTTTACGGTTGGAGCAGCGCAAGAATTTTTATCCGATTTATTAATGAACGAACTGGCTGCTATTGGCTTTGATTCTTTTGATGCCAACGAAACAGGCTTTAGCGCATTTATTCCTGAACATTTATTTAAAGAAGAAATAATGCAGGAGCAATTAGCGGCTTATGCAGCTGATTTTGAATTTACCTATACCATGCAAATCATTCCCTATCAAAATTGGAATGAAGTATGGGAAAGTAATTTTCCGCCAGTAATTGTAAGTGAGCAAGTATATATCTTCGCTAACTTTCATCCAGCTGAGCCGCAGTATCCTTATCAAATTAAAATGCATCCTAAAATGGCCTTTGGCACTGGTCATCACGAAACTACTTTGCAAATGGCCGAACAATTACTCGGCTTATCTGTCGAAGGTTTGTCGGTATTAGATATGGGTTGTGGCACCGGAGTGCTGGCCATCCTCGCTAACCTCAAAGGCGCCAAAAGCATACTTGCGATAGACAACGACCCCATTGCCAGTAACAGTGCAACAGAAAATTTCGAAATCAACGAGGTTATTGGGGAAGTAATTTGTGGCGACGCAAAAGATATAAAAGGATTAAGTTTCGATTTAATCTTAGCCAATATTAACCGCAATATTTTAATCAACGACATGGCGGCATACGCTGCCTCTTTAGTAGCTGGTGGCACTATATTGTTCAGTGGATTTTACGAAGAAGATTTGAGTTTTATAAAACAAGCGGCAAGCGAAAACGGCTTGATTTATCAAATGCATTCGGCTAAAAATAATTGGGTAGTAGCAAAATTTAAAAAAGCAATATAAATTAATACATCAATGAAGCAGAAGTTATTGCTAATAGTTTGCGTTTTATTCTTTTTTTCTTTTCGCGCTATTGCACAGCCTAAAAGCTTTT
>JAURMH010000024.1 GCA_030830805.1 Bacteroidota bacterium | reverse complement strand
TTTAGGTATTGCACTCGAAGGTTTAGTGGAGGCTAGTAATTACGGCCAAATAAAATACCTCGACCCCATTCCAGTAGCGAATCAAATTGCCAATCAATTAAAGCAGGAGCAGCAATGTGATTTAGTGATCTGTCTTTCTCATTTAGGCTATTCTTATAAAGACAATAAAGTCTCTGACAAGATCTTAGCCGATCAAACAAGCGGCATTGACCTAATTATAGGTGCGCATACCCATACCTTCATGACGGCTCCCGAAATACGCAAAAACAAGCAAGGAGAAGAGGTAAGGATATTCCAGGTGGGTTTTGCAGGGATTAATTTGGGTCGAATAGACTATTATTTTGAAAAAGGGCGCAAGAAAAAGCAAGCGATAGGTCATGCAATGCGCATAGACCAACAATTAACCGACGATTTTGAGATCGCTTAGATTTTTTTAAATAAATAAATTCATTTTCAGCCACTTATATTTTGCTTTAAAATGAAATTTGATAGCTTTGATTCGAAGAATATTTCGAAGAATTTCGATTAGTTTTTGATTGTCAATCAATTATAGGTGGTATCTCGAAAAGCCTTAACTATAAAGGCTTTCACCAGTTACAAAAAAATACTCGAAAAAAATAATTTTAATTTTTTTTAATTTTTTTTTCGGCAAAAAATGCCTTCTTGATAGTTAAAATCAACTTTGGAAAAAACAAATTTTTTTTTTATTTTTTTGTTAAGAAATAAATGCAAATATTCGTAAACCCAAATGAGAAATACTATTTCGATGGGCTTTTCACAACAACAATATTTGAAGAATAAAAATGATAGAAACTAGCACAGCAGTATGGGAAAATTGTCTTAAGATTATTAAAGACAACGTGCCGACACAAAGCTTTAAGACTTGGTTTGAGCCTATTAAAGCCTTAAAATTAGATGGATCTGTGCTTACCATCCAAGTACCAAGTTTGTTTTTCTATGAATGGTTAGAAGAGCATTATGTTAATTTATTGCGCAAAACCATTAAACATGAACTTGGAGCAGATGCTCGTTTAGAATACAATATTGTAGTAGATAACGCTACCGCAAATTCTAAAGCACAAACCATTAATATTCCAGCATCTCCCAATGGAGAGTTGAAAAACCCTTCGGTGCCAATTCCGGTTACCGTTCCTTCTTCTATCCGTAATCCTTTTGTGATTCCTGGATTAAAGAAAATCAACATTGACAGTCAATTAAATTCAAAATATTCATTCGATAATTTTGTTGAAGGAGATTGCAACCGTTTGGCGCGCTCTGCGGGCTTTGCAGTTGCAAACAAACCAGGAGGCACTTCTTTTAATCCTTTAATGATTTACGGCCCTACAGGCTTAGGCAAGACCCATTTGGTGCATGCTATAGGTGGTGCTATTAAAGATCGTTTTCCCGAAAAACAAGTATTGTATGTAAATGCAGAAAAATTTACACAACAATTTGTGGAGTCGATGAAAAACAATACCATCAACGATTTTAAAAACTTCTATCAATTAATAGATGTTTTAATTTTAGATGATGTTCACAATTTTGCAGGCAAAGAAAAAACACAAGATATTTTCTTCCATATTTTTAACGAGTTGCATCAAACCAATAAACAAATTGTTTTAACTTCAGATAAACCACCTAAAGATTTAATCGGAGTGGAAGATCGTTTATTGTCTCGTTTCAAATGGGGTTTAACAGCAGATTTGCAAATTCCAGATTTTGAAACCAGAATGGCTATTCTTTACAAGAAGATGCAATTAGATGGTATCGAATTACCGCAAGATGTAGTAGAATATGTTGCGCATAATATTGATAGTAACATGCGTGACCTAGAAGGAGCAATGGTTTCCTTGTTAGCACATTCTACGCTTAACAAAAAAGAAATCGATTTGCCTTTAGCAAAACAAATGCTAAAGAATTTTATTAAAAATTCAAGTAAAGAAATTTCGATAGAATATATTCAAAAATTAGTATGTGAATATTTCGAAGTACCAGTAGAATTATTAAAATCGCAAACGCGTAAAAGAGAAATTGTTCAAGCAAGACAAATCTCGATGTACCTTGCAAAAAGCCATACAAAATCTTCTTTGAAGTCTATTGGTATGCACTTTGGAGGCAGAGATCACTCTACGGTAATTTATGCTTGTCAAACCGTTGAAGACTTAATAGACACTGATAAAAAATTCCGTGCTTATGTAGCCGACATACAGAAAAAATTAAAATTAAGCTAATTCCTATTTAGCTTTGGTTCTAAATAATTTGTTATAAATAAAAAACCCAGCAATTGCTGGGTTTTTTATTTAAAGATACTTTTCATCTTTCTGAGTAGGTGTTTTTATTTACCTCAGCAGGAGCGTTGTCTGGGTTTAAAGGAAGCTTTTACCAGCTTCCGCTGGAACCGCCGCCTCCAAAGCTTCCGCCTCCGAAGCCACCAAATCCGCCGCTGCCACCAGAGAAATCCCCATAAGAGCCTCTTCCGCCACCGCCAAGCCAGATTGGGGGCATAAAGCCACCACCGCTATTTCTATTACCACCAATGCCACCAGCATGACCTTTGTTTTTACTTGCAATAAATAAGTAAAGAATAAAGAAACCAATGACCCAGCCAAATGGAATTTTTTTACCGCCTTTTTTGGCATAATTACCCGCGGTGTATTCGCCTGCTGCAAATTTAAAGATGGCCGAACTAGCTTGGTCTATACCTGCGTAGTAATCGCCTTGTTTAAATGCGGGTTTTATTTCTTTTTCAATAATTCTTTTACAAATAGCATCGGGCAAAACCCCTTCCATGCCATAACCAGTTTGAATGGTTACTTGACGGTCTGCTAAGGCTACCAAAAGCAATATTCCGTTGTCCCTATCTTTTTGGCCTATGCCCCAGCTTTCGGCAAGGGTGTTTGCGTAATGACTAATCTCATCGCCATCAATGCTGTTCACTATTACAATACATACTTGGGTAGAAGTAGAGTCGTTGTAGGCTAACAATTTTTGTGATAAGGCATTTTGTTGTTCGGCGCTAAGGGTATTGGTATAATCGTTTACTAATGCGCTCGACTTACTTGGAATACTTTCGGATTTTCCAATGCTTGTTATTAATACGAATATTATTAGGAGGAATTTTTTCATATTAATGTGCGATATCATTTGAAAGTTCGTTGGTATCTCCAATTTCAAAAGGAAAATAATTTTTTACTTTTTCTGCTATGGCTGTAATACCTAATATCAGACCGTTTGTAAGATTTTCCTGTCTAAATTCTTGCAGCATTATTTCTTTCACACTGTCCCAAAATTTGTTTCCAGTATATTGATTGATTCCTGCATCACCTATAATAGCAAATTTTTTATCTTCCGTAGAAAGGTAAATTAGCACGCCATTTCTTAGCGCAGTTTTATGCATCCCTAATTTTTTAAATTGAAAGGCAGCCCTATCCAATACTTCTACTTTAGCAAAGTCTTCTACAAAAACTTTGATTTCGCAGGAAGTTTGTAATTCTGCTTTTTCAATTGCAGATTTAATGCTTTGTTGTTGATCTTTTGAAAATCTATTGATGCCCATTAGCTCGTTTTTATTGGTTTTGAAGCGTTTGTTAAGCCGATAAAATTCAATTTAGAATTTTACTTCAGGAACTTTTTCAGCACCTTTTTCTGCTTCAAAATATCCTTTTTTGCTAAAGCCAAACATGCCCGCCATGATGTTATTTGGGAACGAACGAATAGTAGAATTGTATTCTTGCGTTACTTCATTGAAACGTCCGCGTTCTACTGTAATTCTATTTTCGGTGCCTTCTAATTGCGCTTGTAATTCTAAAAAGTTTTGATTCGCTTTTAAGTCTGGGTATTTTTCAACTACCACTAACAACTTAGATAAAGAAGAACTTAATTGTCCTTGTGCTTGTTGAAATTGCTGAATTGATTCTGGACTTAATTTGCTTGCGTCTACATTAACTGATGTAGCTTTGGCTCTAGCCTCTGTAACTGCTGTTAATACGTCTTTCTCGAAATTTGCATATCCTTTAACAGTATTCACCAAATTGGGAATTAAATCTGCTCTGCGTTGGTAAACATTTTCTACTTGAGCCCATTGTGCGCTCACTTTTTCGTCCAGTTTAACCATCGAGTTATAACCACAGCCACTGAATAAAAATACTACAGCGATTAATCCTAAAATAATAAGGTTTGTTCTTTTCATGAGTTTAATTTTTTTTAATAATTCAAATTTACAGAAATAAACCTGTTTCTGCCGAGATTGTTGTAGAAAATAATGTAACAGTTTAGGTACTGCATATTTTTTGGATAATTCTTTTTGCTTTTAGCTATATTTGTTTGCTTGTAAGATAAACACTTACCCATATGATCAAAGAAATCGAATTAGGTATTTCACCTGCTATTATCAACGACCCAAAGGCTTTAAAAGCCTTTATTTCAAAAAATATAGGCTATCCTGTTCAGCGCATCCATGCTTTTGAAATTAAGAAACAATCCATCGATGCTCGTTCTCGAATCATTGTTTTTCGCGCCAAAATTTTGGTTCATATTGATGAAGATCCTATTCAAACACCCAATCCCCATTTATTTATTCCTCAAAAAATAAATCATGCAAAGCGGGTATTGGTTATTGGTGCTGGTCCCGCCGGATTATTTGCGGCACTGCGTTTGATAGAATTAGGATATCAACCAATTGTAATTGAAAGAGGGAAAGATGTACAGACAAGACGCAGAGATTTAGCGGCAATTAATAAAAATGCAATCGTAAATCCAGAATCTAATTATTGCTTTGGAGAAGGCGGCGCGGGCACTTATTCCGACGGAAAATTATACACTCGTTCCACTAAAAGAGGCGATGTAGATCGCATTTTAACTCGATTTATCGAACATGGCGCCGATCCAAATATTATGGTAAACGCGCGTCCGCATATTGGCACCAATAAGCTGCCGCAAATTATTGTGAAATTGCGCGAGCAAATTTTAAATTGTGGAGGCGAAATTTTATTTGATGCAAAAGTGATTGATTTCGACATTGCATTTGGTTTGTGCAAGGGCGTGCAACTAGCCGATGGTACTCATATTGCGGCCGAAGCCTTAATTTTAGCAACTGGCCATTCGGCGAAAGATATTTATGAATTATTAGATAGAAAAAAAATTAAAATTGAAGCAAAAGCTTTTGCCATGGGTCTTCGCATCGAACATCCGCAAGCGCTGATTGATCAAATTCAATATAAATGTGAATTGCCACATCCAAATTTGCCACCTTCTCATTACAGTATAGTGGAGCAAATAGATGGGCGTGGCGTTTTTTCTTTTTGCATGTGTCCGGGCGGTATTGTTGCACCTTGCGCCACCGCAACCGACGAAATTGTAGTCAATGGTTGGTCTCCTTCAAAGCGAAATAATCCATTTGCAAATTCGGGTTTAGTGGTACAAGTAAATTTAGAAGACATTCCTGGAATTGCTCAATCGCCTTTAGCGGCATTGCATTTTCAACACAAAGTAGAGCAATTAGCTTTTCGCTTAGCGGGCAATACCATTAAAGCTCCTGGTCAAAGAGTAGCTGATTTTATCAATCGAAAAGTTTCTACAGATCTGCCTAAAAACTCCTATATACCTGGTCTTACCGCTTTATCTTTAGACGAAGTTTTACCTGGTTTTGTGTCTAATAGTATTCGAAAAGCATTGCCCATTTTTGGAAAGAAAATGAAAGGGTATGATAGCAACGAAGCATTATTAATTGGTGTGGAGTCTCGTACTTCTTCGCCTGTTAGAATTCCAAGAGATAAAATCACTTTGCAACATCCCGAAGTTTCGGGGTTTTTCCCATGTGCAGAAGGAGCTGGATATGCCGGCGGCATTGTGTCTGCAGCAATTGATGGCGAAAAATGTGCGGAAGCAGTTGCACAATTTTTAAACTAAATTAATTTTACCACATGAAAAAAACAGTAATTATTGGCGCCAGTGTTAATCCCGAAAGGTATGCTTTTAAAGCTGCTCAAATGCTTTTAAAATTTGGACACGAGATCTGTTTGTTTGGCTTACGAGCAGGACAAGTGAACGACATTCCCATTCAAACAAGTTTAACTCATTGCGAGGAAGTGGATACCGTAACTTTATATGTTTCTGAAAAAAACCAAGCCGAATACATCCCTTTTATTTTGACACTAAAACCCAAAAGGGTGATTTTTAATCCAGGTACCGAAAGCGAGCATTTCCAGAACATCTGTGAGGAAAATGGTATTGAAGCAGCCGAAGCTTGCACTTTAGTATTATTGAGCACTGGTCAATATTAATTTTTCCTGCTCATTATCAGGCTATTTATAGCTTAAAGTTTATCAGGAGTTGCGAATGCGGTTTTCTTGCTTACCTTTGCAGCCCTATCAAAAGGATTTTTTATTAAAAATAATGTAATTGTATTTGGTAGGTAACATTTTTTTTCTACCTTTGCAGTCCTTTCAGCGCAAGATTTGGGTTTAAGCGGGAGATAAATAGAGGGAAAGTATAACGATTGCGGGGCACACAAGCGGGTTCGAGTCCGGCACAATTGTCAAAAAGGATTTTCAAGCGTGAAAATCCGAGAGTTCTTTGAGATGTACTATGAAGCATAGCGGATGATTCAATCGTGAGATTGAAGAATCAAAAAAAAGACCAAGAGTCAAAAAATTAAATAGTTAGAATCAAATGATTCTTCTTGTATTATTATACAACGGAGAGTTTGATCCTGGCTCAGGATGAACGCTAGCGGCAGGCTTAATACATGCAAGTCGAACGGGATTAGGGAGCTTGCTCCCTATGAGAGTGGCGCACGGGTGCGTAACACGTATGCAACCTACCTTCAACCGGGGGATAGCCTTCCGAAAGGAAGATTAATACCGCATAACATTATGAGATGGCATCATTTTATAATCAAATCTACGGAAGTTGAAGATGGGCATGCGTCCGATTAGCTAGTTGGAGAGGTAACGGCTCACCAAGGCTACGATCGGTAGGGGATCTGAGAGGATGACCCCCCACACTGGTACTGAGACACGGACCAGACTCCTACGGGAGGCAGCAGTAAGGAATATTGGTCAATGGACGCAAGTCTGAACCAGCCATGCCGCGTGCAGGAAGACGGCCCTATGGGTTGTAAACTGCTTTTGTCGGGGAAGAAACCCATCTACGTGTAGATGGCTGACGGTACTCGAAGAATAAGGATCGGCTAACTCCGTGCCAGCAGCCGCGGTAATACGGAGGATCCAAGCG
>JAURMH010000023.1 GCA_030830805.1 Bacteroidota bacterium | reverse complement strand
TATGCCTCACTTTAGAGCGCAAATGAATTGTGTGCCGGGTATGCCTACCACATTTTGGTTTAAGCCAACAATTACCACCGAGCAAATGCGCTTAAAAACAAACGACCCTAAATTTGATTACCTTTTATTATGTGCTAAGGTTTGCGGTAGTGCGCATTATAATATGCAAGTGAAAATAGTGGTAGTGAATGATACCGAATATGCAACTTGGTTAGCTACTAAGAAGCCTTTTTACAACGATGAAATGGCTAAACAAATTCAAGAAGCGGAAGCAAGTGTTGCTAAAGCAAAAGAAGAAAAATTAGCATTAAATACTCACGAATAAAAAAATTAGATAGATTTTTTATGTCAGATCACACAACACATCACGAGGAGCATCACAAAGAAACATTTATTTCAAAATATGTGTTCAGTATGGACCATAAAATGATTGCTAAACAATACCTAATTACGGGTATTATTATGGCAGTGATTGGAATGGTGCTTTCTATATTATTTAGAATTCAATTAGGTTGGCCAGATGAGTCTTTCCCTTTCTTAGAAAAATTATTAGGTAAGTGGGCACAAGGCGGAAGAATTGATCCAGCATTCTATATGTCAATGGTTACTATTCACGGAACCATTATGGTATTCTTCGTATTAACGGCAGGATTAAGCGGAACCTTTAGTAATTTATTAATTCCATTACAAGTTGGTGCAAGAGACATGGCATCGCCATTCATCAATATGCTTTCTTATTGGTTTTTCTTCTTGTCAAGTGTAATCATGACTTGGTCATTATTAATCGAAAGTGGTCCTGCATCTGGCGGGTGGACTATCTATCCTCCATTGTCGGCAATACCAAAAGCAATGCCAGGCTCAGGCTTAGGAATGACACTTTGGTTAATTTCGATGGCTATATTTGTGGCATCTGCTTTAATGGGTGGTATTAATTATATCAGTACGGTTTTAAATATGCGTACTAAAGGTATGTCGATGACTAAAATGCCATTAACCATTTGGGCGTTTTTATTAACGGCTATATTAGGCGTATTGTCTTTCCCAGTTTTATTTGCTGGTGTTATTTTATTAATTTTTGATAGAGGATTTGGAACAAGTTTTTACTTGTCAGATATTTTTATTGGTGGCGAGGCATTGCCAAATCATGGTGGAAGTCCTGTTTTATTCCAACATTTATTTTGGTTCTTAGGACATCCAGAAGTATACATTATCATCATGCCAGCATTAGGTATTAGTTCAGAGATTATTGCAACGAATGCAAGAAAACCAATCTTTGGATACCGTGCCATGATTATTTCTTTAATTGGTATTGCCTTTTTATCTTTCATTGTTTGGGGTCACCACATGTTTATTACCGGAATGAATCCTTTCTTAGGTTCGGTTTTCATGTTTACCACCTTAATCATTGCGGTACCATCGGCAGTAAAAACTTTTAATTATTTAGCTACACTTTGGAGAGGTAATATTCAATTTACACCAGCCATGTTGTTTGCTATTGGTTTGGTTTCTTTATTTATTACCGGAGGATTAACAGGTATATTTTTAGGAAATGCTTCTCTAGATATTAACTTACACGACACTTACTTTGTAGTTGCCCATTTCCACATTGTAATGGGTAGTGCTGCTATGTTTGGTATGTTTGCAGGAGTTTATCATTGGTATCCTCGCTTGTTTGGAAAAATGATGGATGACCGTTTAGGTTACTTCCATTTTTGGTTAACTTTTATTGCGGTTTATTGTGTGTTTTTTCCAATGCACTTTATGGGATTAGATGGTGTACCTAGAAGATATTATTCTTTCACTAGTTTTGATTTCATGAAAGAATGGTTAGCAGTTAATAGATTTATTAGTATTGCCGCTATCTTAGGATCGCTTGCACAATTTATTTTCTTATATAACTTCTTCAGAAGTATTTTTAAGGGAAAGAAAGCACCACAAAATCCTTGGAATTCAAATACATTAGAGTGGACTGCACCGGTAGAACATATGCATGGCAATTGGCCAGGAGAAATTCCATGGGTTTATCGTTGGCCATATGATTATAGTAAGCCAGGTCACGACGAAGATTTTATTCCGCAAAATGTACCATTATCACAAACAATGTCGTCGAACTTGCCAGGTGATTATGGAACGCATCATGGTTCAAAAGCCAGTCATTAATAATTAAAAAAAGTATGGATAATGCCGCAAATATTTCGGAGTATTCATCAAAAGAAAAAAGGTTTTTAAAGATTACCTTTTATACAATTTGTTCTTTGTTTCTTTTGATTCTTGCTGGTGGAGTAGT
The DNA here is from genome assembly GCA_030830805.1 of Bacteroidota bacterium. Classification (GTDB taxonomy): domain Bacteria; phylum Bacteroidota; class Bacteroidia; order Sphingobacteriales; family Sphingobacteriaceae; genus CAIKLP01. Next base: position 11,505 of record JAURMH010000023.1, on the reverse strand, counting down.
AAGAAGTTCGGGCTCAGGAATGGGTTGCCCAGATTGGCCAAAATGTTTTGATCAATGGGTGCCACCAACTACTGTTGCTGCGCTGCCTGCAAACTACGAGCAAGCATACGTCAACAAAAGGCTTGAAAAAAATATTCGTTTTGCAAATCTGTTGCGAAAAATTGGATTTGCTGCACAAGCAAATCGAATTTTAAAAGACCAATCTGTTTTAAAATCTGAGCAATTTAATGTTTGGAATACCTATACAGAATATGTCAATCGTTTGATAGGTGCAATTACTGGGTTGTTCATGCTCGCAATGACCATAGCTGCATTTGCAATTAGAAAAAACAACCGCAGTGTATTTGCCATTTGTTTAGGATCATTGGTATTGGTTTTTTTGCAAGCTTGGATTGGCTCTTGGGTAGTGTCTACTAATTTAACCAGTTGGGTAATTACGGTACACATGTTTTTAGCACTAGTAATAATTGGATTAGTCATGCTGGCTTATCAAAATGTGAAGTATAAAAACTTGCCAGATTTAAAATTATCAGCTAAGAAATTAAGAACTGCCGAATTATTTACTTGGCTAAGTTTAACCTTGTGTACTGCTCAAATATTATTTGGTACCGAGTTAAGAGAAAGTGTAGATCAGCAGGCCGCATTTTGGAATCAAACAAATAGAGCGTCTTGGGTTGCTTTAAGCGGAGAAGTATTTAATATTCATAAAGGCTTTTCCTTATTACTTACTTTAACTACCATAATTTGTTCGGGTTATATCCTCGAACATTTTAAAGAGATTAAAAGATTAATTAGCTATGTAATTGTTATTATAACGATTATGGCTTTACAAATAATTACAGGCATTGTGCTGGCCTATTTTAATTTACCGCCTGCTATGCAAACTTTGCATTTGTTTTTTGCAAGTTTATTGATAGGCGCGTGGGTATTACAATTAGCACTGTTAGCAAACTATAGAAAAAGTATTTCTATGGCTATAATAATTTAAATGATCACAAAAGAAATCAATATCGAACCCTTACAAATGAAAGCTAGAATTGGCAGTTATATTCAATTGCTTAAATTGAGACTTACATTGCTCGTTGTGTTTTCTGCTGCCATTACTTTTGCATATGCTGCAAAAGGGCAATTAAAATGGTCGGAGTTATTATTGATGATATTGGGTGGAATATTAACAACTGGTTCTGCTAATAGCTTGAATCAGATTATTGAAAAAGATACCGATAAATTAATGCATCGTACGCATAACAGACCGATGCCAACTTATAAATTAAGTGTAGCCGAAGCGCTCACATTTGCAATAAGCATTGGTGTTGCAGGCATATTTATTTTAACTTATTACTTTAACTTAATTACAGGAATATTAGGATTGTTTTCTATTATTTCCTACGCGTTTATTTATACGCCTTTAAAACTTAAATCTTCTTTTGCAGTTTTTGTAGGTGCCATTGCCGGTGCAATGCCTCCGCTATTGGGCTATGTAGCCTATACCAATAAATTTGGTTTTGAACCAGGTATTATGTTCGCGATACAATTTATATGGCAATTCCCTCATTTTTGGGCTATAGCTTGGGTCTTAGACGAAGATTATAGAAGAGCAAATATATTTTTATTGCCGTCGAAAGAAGGTAGAGGTAAAAGTAGCGCATTACAAATCATGTTATTTACACTGGTATTAATTCCAGTTAGTTTACTGCCCATAAAATTTGGGATGGCTGGCACAACTTTAGGTATTATTTCTATTTTAGCCGGTCTTGCATTTTTTATGCAATCCGTGAAATTATATAAAGAGTGTTCGGTAAAGGCTGCACGTGAATTGATGTTTGGATCATTTATTTATTTACCAGTAGTACAAATTATTTTATTGATCGATAAATTATAAGCCATGATAGCAGAAGAAACAACTCCTAATGCAGTATTTAACGGCCAACCAAAAAAGTTTGTCACTTGGTTATTTGTACTCAGTTCTTTAATGTGTTTTGCTGGTTTAACCAGCGCATACATTGTAAGAAAAGCAGAAGGCAACTGGAAAATTTTTGATTTGCCGCAGGCATTTTATTATACAACTGTACTTATTTTATTAAGCAGTTTAACTTTGCATTTGTCATTAATGAATGCGAAAAAAGGACAAATAACTAAACAAAAAAATTATTTAGTTATTACGATCATTTTGGGGCTTGGGTTTTTACTTGGGCAATATTTTGCTTGGAAACAATTAGTAGCTAATGGTATTTATTTTGCTGGTAATCCTGCAGAATCTTTTTTATATGTAATCTCTGGATTTCACGCATTTCATATTATTGCCGGAATTATGCTTTTATTATTTGCATTAACTGGCATATTCAGCAAAATCAATCAAACAAAAAATATATTCCGCATGGAAATAAGCACCATATTTTGGCACTTTATTGACATTTTGTGGATATATTTGTTCGTGTTTTTATTAATAAATAGATAGTTTTTAATACCAATGACAACAAACACTTCAGAAATCGACGAGATTAAATCAACACCATGGAATGGTGGAAGATCTCCTTTTAATGTAGAGTATGGTAAAATGATGATGTGGTTTTTCCTACTCTCAGATGCCTTTACTTTTTCAGGGTTACTAATTGCTTATGGCGCTTTGCGTTTTAGTAGTATATCGTGGCCAAATCCAGACGAAGTTTTCCAGTCTGCTCCAGGTATTCATGGCGGTGCACCATTGGTGTTCGTAGGTATTATGACATTTATTTTAATTATGAGTTCTGTAACCATGGTATTAGCCGTTGAAGCAGGTCATCGTAAAGCAAAATCAGAAGTTTCTAAATGGATGATCTGGACAATTATTGGCGGATTAGCATTTTTAGGTTGTCAAGCATGGGAGTGGAACCATTTACACCATGAAGGTGCATGGTGGGGATCAAATCCTTTTTTAAACGAAGACGGTTCGGTTGCATCTACTAACTTCACTAATTTATTTTTCACTATAACTGGTTTTCACGGATTCCATGTTTTCTCTGGAGTGGTATTGAATGTAATTATATGGATCAATGTTTTAGGTGGAACTTACGAGCGCCGAGGACATTACGATATGATTGAAAAGGTTGGACTATACTGGCACTTTGTAGATTTAGTGTGGGTGTTTGTGTTTACTTTCTTTTATTTGGTTTAATTTTATTCTTTTATACATATTCATATGTCAGCAGATCAACAACATATTGCACACCATGACGAACATGGTTCAATGACAAAAAAGAAAATTTGGGGAGTATTTTGGGTTTTACTTGGAATAACTGCAATTGAATTTTTTATCGCCTTGGTGTTAATTCCTCGTGGCGTTTTTGGACAAAATATCGCTAATGTTATTTACATCGCATTAACATTATTAAAAGCATTTTATATTGTAGCTTATTTCATGCATTTGAAATTTGAAAAACTAGGCCTCATTTATTCCATCATTGTGCCTTTAGTGTTTATCATTTTCTTTATTATATGGATGTTATACGAAGGCAATTTCTGGATGCATATTCGAATGTAATATGAATAGCAGAGGAGCCAAACAAACAGTTATTTTATTCATCGTATTATTTGTTCCGGTTGTTGGGTATTTTTTGCTCAAAACCGGAACAAATCATTATAAGGCATTGCCAATTTTTGGCGAAAAGTATACCGAAACAACAATCGTAAAAGGTAAGGAGCGAGAAGATACAATCTATCACCGAGTAACAGGTATTAATTTTCAGGATCAACAAAACCAGACTGTAAACGATAGCGTTTTAGCTGGCAAAATTAAAATCGTTAATTTTTTCTTTACTACATGTAAAACAATTTGCCCTAAAATGTCAACGCAAATGGAACGCGTGCAAAAAAGAGTGCAAACAATCGATGAAATTCAAATACTATCTTTTACTGTGAATCCCGAGATAGATAACGTTGCTGCTTTGGCTACTTATGCAGCAGCACACCATGCAATCAATACCAAATGGCATTTTTTAACTGGGCCTAAAAAAGAAATTTATGATCTTGCCAGACGCGGCTTTTTAGTAACTGCGCTGCAAGGAGATGGCGGACCTGATGATTTTATTCATACCGAAATGTTTGTTTTAGTGGATCATCAAAATAGAATTAGAGGATATTATGATGGCACCTCTGCAACAGCAGTTGACTCTTTAATAGATGATATAAAAGTATTAGTAAAAGAAGAAATTTTACCGAAAAAAAGAAAATAACATATGAACGATAAATTAATAACAAGATTTGTATACGGAATTTCTGTATTTGTTTTTATTGTTGTAGTAATTTTAAATAGAAAATTTATTCCTGTAACAATTGAAACGCCCAGCTTTGTATTTTATCTACCGGCACTCAATGCAACAATTAACGGCATTTGCAGCATTTTGCTTTTGGTTTCTTTATATCAAATCAAACGCAAGAATATTGAATTGCATAAAAAAATTAACATAGCAACCTTTTGCTTGTCTTCTTTATTTCTAGTGTCTTATATTTTGTTTCATTATTTTGTAAAAGAAACCACCTACGGTGGAACAGGTTCAATGAAATATATATACTATGTTATACTCATCAGTCATATATTTTTGGCTTCCATTGTATTGCCTTTAATTTTATTTAGTTTCAATGCGGGCTTAAAAATGGATGTGGAAAGACATAGAAAACTGGTAAGGTATACTTTCCCAATTTGGTTGTATGTAACCATTACCGGCGTAATAGTTTACCTGATGATTTCACCTTATTATACTTTCTAAAATGAAAAAATTATTTTTTATTTTGTGCGTATTTACATTTTTGTTTGCTGCAGATTTTGCAATCGCTCAGTGTCCAATGTGTAAATCAGCAGTGGAGTCTTCGATTAAAGGCGGACAAAATAATGTTGGAAAAGGTTTGAATGATGGCATTTTGTATTTACTAGCTGCACCATATTTATTTGTGGGTACCTTAGGTTTTCTGTGGTTTAAAAAATACCGTGCAAAAGTAGCAAGTCAAGACGACGAACAATTTTACCAATAGCTATTATGGACAAAAAAGTCATTCCGGCTAAACTCTCTTCCATTTTAAAATGCAAATGCCCAACATGTAGAACCGGAGATGTATTTACAGAGCCTGCAACTAGTTGGAATAATTACAATAAAATGCATGAGTATTGTCCTGTTTGTGGTTTACGATACGAATTAGAAATCGGATTTTTTTGGGGAGCCATGTATGTAGGCTATGCATTTAATGTTGCATTGAGTGTAAACTTGGGCATCGCTGTTTATCTTTTTGGTCATAACCCAGATGTATGGGTTTATATGACGGCCATCGTTTTAGGAATCATCTTAACTTACCGACTTAATTTTAGGTACGCAAGAATTTTACTACTTCACATGTTCGCGCCTAAATTTGATATAACATTTATCGAAAATATCAATCCCGCGAACAAAAAACAAGATGCTTCAAAATAGTACATTTCAGTTTTTAAAAGCATTAGCAAAAAACAATAACCGAGAGTGGTTTGCTTTGCATAAGCCAACTTACGAAATCGCAAAATTAGATGTAATTGCATTTGCTGAAAAAACATTTCAAGCATCAGCAGCATTCGACCCCAATTATAAAAATCTCATCGCGGCTAAATGTGTGATGCGTATTTATCGAGATGTTCGATTCTCAAAAAACAAAGCACCTTATAAAACAAATTTCGGCATTGCATATTCAAGCGAAGGGAAACTAGTTGGAGGAACAGGTTGTTTTATTCATATTCAACCAGGGGCATCTTTTGTTGCGGGCGGTTACTATTTACCTTCATCCGAAGATTTAAAAAAAATAAGACAAGAGATTGATTATAATTTAGCCGAATTTGAGGCTATCATTCAGGCCAGTGCTTTTAAAAAGCATTTTGGCTCACTTAGTACAGAAGACAAACTAAAAACAGCTCCAAGAGAATACCCAAAAGACCATGTAGCCATTGAGCTCTTGAAATTAAAAAGCTTTATTGGTATTAAACCATTATCCGACGAACTCATGAGTTCGGAGCAGGCAATTAAAGAAATTGTAGCCGCTAATAAAGCAATTGCCCCTTTGCGCGCCTTTCTGGCCAATGCAATTAAAGCCTAAATAGCTTTTTCTCGCCGTATTAAATTTGGCACAAAATCAATTTATACCAAAGATTTCAGTTTTTTAAATGTACCTTTGCGGGCTTAAAAACTAGTATTATAATGCAAAAAGTTAGAAATATCGCTATTATTGCCCATGTCGATCACGGGAAAACAACACTGGTAGATAAAATTTTACATCAGACCAATTTATTTAGAGATAACCAAGAAACGGGAGATCTTATTCTAGATAATAACGATTTGGAGCGTGAAAGAGGGATTACCATTGTATCTAAAAACGTCTCTGTTCAATATAAAGACTATAAAATCAACATTATTGACACACCGGGTCACGCCGACTTTGGCGGAGAAGTAGAGCGTGTGTTGAAAATGGCCGATGGCGTACTGCTTTTAGTCGATGCATTTGAAGGCGCCATGCCACAAACAAGATTTGTAACACAAAAGGCATTGTCTTTAGGCTTAAAGCCAATTGTAATTATTAATAAAGTAGACAAAGAAAACTGCCGCCCCGAGGAAGTGCAGGAATCTATATTTGAATTATTCTTTAACCTAGAAGCGACCGAAGAGCAATTGGATTTTCCAACGCTATACGGATCTTCTAAACAAGGTTGGATGAGTACAGATTACAAGCAAATAACAGAAGACATTACGCCTTTATTAGATGCGGTATTAGAGTTTATTCCAGAGCCACCAGACAATCCGGGTACATTGCAAATGCAAATTACCTCATTAGATTATTCTTCTTTTGTGGGAAGGATTGCTATTGGTCGTGTTGCGCGTGGAACTATCAAAGAAAACATGCCAGTTTCTTTAATGAAGAAAGATGGTAAAATTGTAAAGTCGAGAATTAAAGAACTATATACATTCGTTGGATTGGGTAAAGTGAAGGTGGAAGAAGTACACAATGGTGATATCTGCGCAGTAGTTGGTATCGAAGGATTTGAAATTGGAGATACCATTTCAGATTTTGAAAATCCAGAGGCATTAGCAGTAATTAAAATTGATGAACCAACCATGAACATGTTGTTCACGATTAACAACTCTCCATTTTTTGGTAAAGAAGGTAAGTTTGTAACCTCTCGTCATCTTCGTGATCGATTGATGAAAGAGATGGAGAAAAACTTAGCTTTAAGAGTAGAAGAAACAGTTTCTCCAGATTCTTTATTGGTGTATGGACGTGGTATTTTGCATTTATCGGTTTTGATTGAAACCATGCGCCGCGAAGGCTATGAATTACAAGTTGGGCAACCGCAAGTAATTATCAAAGAAATTGATGGCAAGAAATGCGAGCCTATCGAAACCTTAATAGTAGATGTACCTGCCGAAGTTTCTGGTAAAGTAATCGAATTGGTTACCCAAAGAAAAGGCGATTTATTAGTAATGGAACCTAAAGGCGATTTACAACATTTAGAATTTGATATTCCTGCAAGAGGAATTATTGGTTTAAGAAATAATGTCTTAACTGCAACAGCAGGCGAGGCAATCATGGCGCATCGTTTCAAGGCATATGAGCCATGGAAAGGTGATATTCCATCTAGATCTTCTGGTGTATTAATTTCTATGGATAAAGGCTCTGCAACGGCTTACCGTATCGATAAATTACAAGATCGCGGAAGATTTTTCGTAAATTCTGGAGAAGAAGTTTACCAAGGAATGATTATCGGAGAAAATAGCCGTGATTCAGACATGACGGTAAATATTACCGAAGGAAAACAGTTAACAAACTTCCGAACTACCAGTAAAGATGATGCAACACGCATTGCTCCAGCAACCAAGTTTTCTTTAGAGGAAGCAATGGAATATATTCAATGGGACGAATATGTAGAGATTACCCCAATTTCTATGCGTTTGCGTAAAATTTATTTAACAGAACAAGAGCGTACCAACGCTAAAAAGAAAAGCGGAAATTAATTTATTCCGAATATAAAATTTAAGCGATACGGCTATGGCTGTATCGCTTTTTTTATTAAGTTTGATTTGCAGTCGCATTTCTTTGCCCGCGGAGGCTTGCACAAAATTGTAAAATGAAAGCAACCATTGAATTAATTTATGAAAAGTATTTAGCCTGCCCCACTGTAGTCACAGACACCAGAGCGGTAAAACCAAATGCAATATTTTTTGCTTTAAAAGGAGCCAACTTCAATGGCAATGAGTTTGCCGCACAAGCTTTAGCATCGGGTGCTGTCTATGCAGTAGTTGATGAAATCGAATTTGCTGTTAACGAACAATATTTATTAGTCGATGATGTTTTAAAAACATTACAAGCCTTAGCCAATCATCATCGCAAACAATTGAGCATTCCAATTTTAGGAATTACTGGGAGCAATGGCAAAACAACATCAAAAGAATTAATCAATGCAGTGCTTGCTAAAAAATTCCAAACGCTGGCAACATTTGGAAACTTAAATAATCATATTGGGGTTCCTTTAACTTTACTTAGCATCCATGCAGCTCATCAATTCGCTATTATAGAGATGGGTGCAAATCACCAAAAAGAAATATCCGAATTATGCGAAATTGCAGCACCTACATACGGGTTAATTTGCAACATAGGTAAAGCTCACCTCGAAGGCATGGGCGGATTTGAAGGCGTTAAAAAAACGAAAAAAGAATTATACGATTATATTGAATTGACCAATGGAACCGTATTTATAAATGCCGATGATGCCATTACCATGCAGCTTTCGGCCGCTTTAAAGAATAAAATTTATTTCGGAAACATTGCAGAAAGTCTATTGAGTGGTAGTATTGAATCACTTGCACCAATGTTATGTGTAGCCATCACTTTTAAAAAGTCTGGGCAAACACATAGGGTACAAACGCAATTAGTGGGCGATTATAACTTGGCTAATATTTTAGCGGCAGCATGTATCGGCGAATATTTTAAGGTACCCGAACAAGAAATTATAGCTGCTATTACAGGCTATACACCAACCAATAATCGATCACAAATAATGCAGACTGAAAAAAACGAATTAATTATGGATGCGTACAATGCTAATCCTAGCAGTATGTTTGCAGCAGTTAATAATTTTCAGCAATTACCAGCTACGCATAAATATTTAATATTGGGCGATATGTTTGAACTAGGCGAAGAGAGTATCGCAGAACACCAAGCAATAGTATCGCTAGTTGCTAAATTAGCATTCGAAAAAGTAATTTTTGTAGGTAAGGATTTTTACCAAGCAGCAAGCGCAAATAAAATGTTAAATTTTCATTTTTTTGAAAGCACTGCTAGCGCTTCAGATTATTTATCAGAAAATAGCATTACCGCACATACCATATTAATAAAGGGTTCTAGAGGAATGAAACTAGAAAGCCTTTTACCATTATTGTAATTAGCGATTTGGCTCAGGCCTGTTTGGTTTAGGCCTGTTGTCTTTCATCATATGGATCACTTCTAAAATAATGCTATCAAACTTTTCTTTTTGTACACTGTCGCAAATATTTTTTACACTTTTAAAGTGCGAAAAAGTAATTTGTTCAATGGCCTTTTGATTATTTGCAATTTGCATTAAAAGCTGATCGGCTAAAACTTGATCGGTGGTGTCGTTGCGTAATAGTTTAAAATAATTTTCTCTTAATTCACGACCATTTTTTTTAAGCACTTGTACACTATCTTGGTGTGCAAATTTCAATTTATTAAAACTTTCAATTTGTGTGTCATCAAATTTTAATTCTTTAATGATAAAATTTGCAGGCCCTCTATTGTCTGCATTTCTCGGTTTATCAAAGAAGATAAAAGAAAGAACTATCGTATTACTGATGAGCAAAACGATGGCAAAAATTTTCCAAAAAGACTGTTTCGATGTTTCCATTTTTTAATAGTTATAAATGGTTTGATTGTTTAATTCAATCGAGTTAATTGTTTTTAGTCGATGAGACTTATTCGTATTTACATATAGTGCGAAAGTGTTTAAGGCAATAATTGCAACAAAGGCAAAAGCCCATTTGTAGGTAAATTGATTGTTTGTAGTGCTAGGCAAATGCGCTTGTAGCTCAATTTTATTTTTAATTTTTTGAAATAAAAACGGACTAGGCTTTCTTTCGGCTATTTGATTAGCCGAATCAAGCACATTTGCTATCCATTGTTCTTTGTTTTTCATATCTATTTGGACGATACTTTTTTTTATAACCTTCGATTTTGATAATAATTTCCTAAAATAACTCGCAATTTTTCTTTAGCCCGTTGAATCAATGATTCAACTGCTTTTTCTGAAATATCCATGATTGCCGCAATTTCTTTTTGACTTAGTTTTTCTATTTGACTTAAAACAAATGCGGTTTGCTGTCTTAATTTTAGTTGCGTCATTGCTTTCATTAAAATTTCTTGCGCTTCTTTTTGTTCTAATATAGCCCCTGGGTGCTCTAAATGTTGAGTGTCGTGTATTTGTTTGCCTGTGGTAGGATCAAAAAGCGAAGTGATAAATGCCAATCGCTTTTTTCTTTTCTTAGATTTAATATGATCTAAACATTTATTAACTGTAATTCTATAAATCCAAGTTGTAATGAGCGCATCTTCTTTAAATTGATCAATAGCATAGTGAATATTAATGAAAACTTCTTGCGTAATATCTTCTGCATCCTCTGCATTTTTAAGCATGGAAATAGCAACCTGATACACTTTTTGATGATGCTCTTTAAAAATATTTTCAAAAAAGTATGCTTGGTTTTGCAATTTAATTTCGAACAATTTTTACGCCAACATCTTCAATTCCTACTAAAGGATTATCGCGCATGTTCTGTTCAATGGTAAAAGAATAAACACCTTTTCTAGGAAACTTTAAGGATTGCATCATTTTCATTTGATTGCTGTAAATATCTCCAAGGCCCGAGCCTAGCCACTTTCCGTCTGCTTCTGCTAATTTAAATTCGAAACGTTGCGTTTCTACTTTTGATTGCGGTCCTTGAATACTAAGCAATATAAATAAATTGGCATAGCCATAATCACCCGAATTTCTAACATTAAAATAAATGCTATGGGTATTAATGGTGTCTTGCACATCGAGGTAGAATGTAGGGCGATTGTTTACGCTCCAAGTATTATTTTCAAATGCAACATAGGCGTCAAAAATTTTTGACCTATTACAAGAATTAAAAATAAATAATATAGAAAGTAGAACAATCGCTCTTTTCATTTTACTCTTTAGTGTTTTCGTTTGTTGAATTATTTGTAGGATTATTAGGTGGCCTACTATTATTTGCTGCTCTATGAGGCGGCCTGTTATTACTATTATTGCGTGTGCCTGTTTGACCAGCTGGTTTGCTTGCATTGCCCTCCGTGGCTGATTGTGGCTTATTACGATTTTTATTTCTATTGTTATTATTGCTCTTCTTCTTTTTCTTGTTGCGTTCGTCCATGCGGGTTAAACTATCTTGGCCAACCACATTATCGTAATCCAAGATGCGTTCTACT
>JAURMH010000022.1 GCA_030830805.1 Bacteroidota bacterium | reverse complement strand
TAAGAAATACCATTTTTATCGGCTCCTTTTAACAATACACTCCGAGCCGATGGTATGCCATCTCTTGTTGCCGGTGCCAATGTCATTGCATTTGGTTCTCGAAACTCGGCGGCCATGGCTTCATCAAACCGTGTACCAAAAAAAGAGATTGGATTCGGATCTACTGCTGATTCGTTTATTGGAGAAGAACTGTACTCAATGCGTAAGTTCTGCAATGTTTTTTTATCTATTTCACTCATGCTTTTTTATATTTATTTCTCCAGTATAATTTTTCGTTCAACTTTTGCAGAATAAATTCGGCTAAAAGGTATTCGCTATTTTTATTTTCTAAGGCAATTTTAACATCTTTTTCGGCTACATCTATTCTGTATAATTGAGCATAGAGTAGGGTTTTGTTCTCTTTCAATAAAATGGCCAAATATTGTGCTAAGGCAATGCGTAAATCTTCGTAATTCATTTCATTTTTCAATCCGATGGCCATTGTTTCTGGAAACTGGCTATTTAATTGTTCAATTAACTCGGATGAATTTTCCATGCATTATTAAAAATTACTTGGGTATTTATTTTTCATTGCTTCGGCACCTTCTTCTACTTTTTGTTTTAATTGTGCTTTATATGCCTTTAGTGCTTCTCCAATTTTATCGTCTGCAGTTGCACAAATTTGTGCTGCAAGTATGCCCGCATTTTTTGCACCATTTAATGCAACCGTTGCAACAGGAATTCCTGCGGGCATTTGTAAAATTGATAAAACCGAATCCCAACCATCAATCGAATTACTCGATTTAATGGGAACACCAATAACCGGTAAGACACACATAGAAGCAATCATACCTGGTAAATGCGCGGCTCCACCTGCTCCAGCTATGATCACTTTAATTCCACGCTCTTTAGCAGTTTGTGCATATTCTGTCATTCTTTCGGGCGTGCGATGTGCCGAAACAACGGTCATTTCGAAGGCAACACCTAATTCGTTTAATACATTTGCTGCTTCTTCCATAATAGGTAGATCCGAAGCGCTACCCATGATAATTCCAACTTGAATGTTCATATTTATTTACTAATTACTTTTAATTTTTCTTTTACTTCTTTGGCAATTTGAATGGCCATTGCACGGTCTTGATTGATAACCGTTACATGTCCCATTTTTCGAAATGGTTTAGTTATTTTTTTTCCATATAAATGAATATATACACCTGGTAAATGTAAGGTTTCTTCTAAACCTTGATAAATGGCTTCGCCTACAAATCCTTCTTCGCCCAGTAAATTGATCATGACTGCATTGGCAATACTAGCGGTGTCGCCTAATGGCTGACCAGTAATGGCTCTAAGGTGTTGATCGAATTGTGAACATACATTTCCTTCGATGGTTTGATGCCCGCTATTATGCGGTCTTGGTGCCATTTCATTCACCAATAAATTACCCTCTTTTGTTACAAAAAATTCGATGGCTAATAAGCCAACTAATTCTAGTGCTTCTGCAATGTTTTCGGCAAGATTAGCTGCTTTTAATTCAATGATATTGGAAACAGCTGCAGGAGAAATTTGAAATTCAACTAAGTTGGCTGTAGGATGAAAATCCATTTCTACAGCAGGAAAAGTTTTGATTTCGCCATTTTCGTTTCTGGCAACTATAATGGCAATTTCTTTTTCAAAATCCACCATTTTTTCTACTATACTAGGTGCTTCAAATGCTGCTGTTAATTGTGCTTGCTCTTTAATAATTAGCACGCCTTTGCCATCATAACCATCGCGTCTTAATTTTTGTACATAAGGCGTTGGCCACTTCAAGTTGCTTAAATCTGCTCGATCCGAAATTAATTTAAAATCGGAAGTAGGAATATGATGGTCTTTTAACCATTGCTTTTGAGCGCCTTTATCTTGTATCAGTTCAATGATAGTTGGATCTGGATATACTTTTACTCCTTCTGTAACTAATTGCTTGAGCGCAGCTACATTTACTTTTTCTATTTCGATAGTCAGTAAGTCGACCGTTTTTCCAAATTGATAAACGGTTTCGTAATCTGCTAAGCTACCAACTTCAAAACGATCACAAATATTTTTACAAGGGGCATCTTTATCAGGGTCGAGTATGCTCACATTGACATTATAATTCAATGCATTTTGAATCCACATTCGTCCTAATTGACCGCCACCTAATATTCCTAATTTTAATGAACCGTAAAAAGTTTTCATTATCGATCTGCTTGCTTTTCTTTTTTAATTAATGCTTGTAACTCAAGAATACCACCAATTAAGGCTTCTGGCCTTGGAGGGCATCCTTGAATGTACACATCTACTGGAATTATTTGGTCAACTCCTTTCACCACATGATAACCATGTTGCCAATAAGGACCGCCACAATTGGAGCAAGAACCCATTGATATTACATATCGAGGTTCTGGCATTTGTTCGTATAACTTTTTAATTCTTTCGGCCATTTTAAAAGTAACGGTACCCGCTACTATCATCACATCCGATTGACGAGGCGAAGGTCTTGGAAAAACGCCCATGCGTTCTAAATCAAAATTGCCAGATTGCGCATCCATAAATTCAATGGCACAACAAGCAAGACCAAAACTCATCGGCCACAAAGAACTTGATCGAGCCCAATTCAAGAGTTCGTCAAGTTTTGTAATAATTACACCGTCGGTTTCTGCTTTGGCAGTCATTTTTTTTATTCTGATTTTTTAACAATCGTTTTAATTGGTGCTCTGCGAATTGTTGTAGGTGCAGCAGTTACATTACCTGTACTTGCTGTCGATGCAGTCATTGCAGGCATTTCTTCGTTAACCACAAATGCTTTGACCAAATATTTTTTTGAATTTAATGCTAAATAATTTGCTAATGGAATAGGGGTATTGATGCTTGCAATTTGCTGCTTTGAACTCAGCCAATTAAGATCGCCTTTACGCCAAACGTATAATAAACCTAAAAGTAATAAGCCAATAAAAACAAACATTTCGCTTAAACTAAGGATGCCCCAATGTGGAATATTTGCTAAAAATTGGGGTGCTGCATATACTGTTGCCCATGGAAAAAGGAAAACAATTTCTACATCAAAAATTAAAAATAGGAGCGCGATTACATAAAATCGCATGTTGAATTGTACCCAAGAATTGCCTACTGTTTCTTCGCCGCATTCGTAGGTTGCATTTTTAATTGAATTGGGTTTGTTCTTAGATAATAAAGAATTGACGCCATAGCCTGCGAGTATAAACAATACTCCCAATACTAGAAATACCAAGATTTTTCCGAACTCTGAAATTTGTACCGTATCTTGCATGTTCAAATGTAGCGAAAAATGGCTTAATTGCCTATCATTTGTATAATTTGGTTTTTCACAATGGCGCAAAATAAAATGGAGTCCTTTGATGCAATAATATTGGGAGCAGGCGCTTGTGGTCTGATGTGTGCGGTTCAAGCGGGATATCTTGGCAAAAGGGTGCTTTTGTTAGAAAAAGGACCAGATGCAGGTGCTAAAATTAAGATATCTGGAGGGGGAAGGTGTAATTATACCAATCTTGAAGTTTCGACCGAAAATTTTATTTCAGAAAACCCCCATTTTGCAAATTCTACTTTTAGTCAATGGACCGTAGACGATACTTTAAATTTTTTCGAACAATTTGGTATTAAAGGCCAGGAAAAAACATTGGGCCAAATTTTTCCAGTAAGTAATAAAGCCACCGATATTGTGAATGTATTTACTGCGCAATTAGCCGAAATGCAAATACCCATTCAATACCAATTTGAAATGCAATCGATTGCTAAACTTAACGATCAACATTTTGAAATAAAGGGTACCGTAAATGGTAAACAGCAGCAATTTTTAGGAAGAAATGTAGTGGTGGCAACAGGTGGTTTTCCAATTCCCAAAATGGGAGCAACGGGTATGGCTTTTGATATTGCCAAACAATTCGATATTAAAACAACTAAACATGCACCGGCTTTAGTTCCATTGGTAATAGGGCTTCAAGACCGTTCTTGGTACGAAAAATTATCTGGCATTAGTGTTTTTGCAAAAGTAAGTAATGAGCGAATTTCATTCGAAGAAAATATTTTATTTACCCATTGGGGATTAAGCGGTCCGGCAATTTTACAAATTTCTTCTTATTGGAAAGGCGCAGAAAGTTTCGAAATTGATTTATTACCCAATGTGAATTTAAAAACGCTTATTTCTAAAGAAAGAAACGAACAAGGGGGTAAATTGCTCTCTACTTTATTGCAATTTTATTTACCCAAAAAACTCGTGGATGCTTTTGCAGAGGAATTGCCATTGGATATTAAATTGGCTTCTCTGAGTAATGATAGTGTAAATAAAATTCACCAAACCATCAATCATTTTTTGGTAAAACCTGCGGGAGATAAGGGTTACGAGAAGGCCGAAGTAATGCGTGGAGGTATTGATACCAACGAACTTTCTTCTAAAACATTGGCCAGCAAATTGCATCCCAATTTATTTTTTGGTGGCGAATGTGTTGATGTTACCGGTTGGTTAGGAGGTTATAATTTCCAGTGGGCTTGGGCTTCTGGTTATGTAATAGCGCAAAATATTTAGCGTTTAAACTTTCTTTTACCGCTCATATTCCCATCCTCATTTTTTTTACCAGCACCCGAAGATTTTCCAGCAGATTTATTGCCACCATTTCTGATACCACCAAATTTATTGCCACCTGCAGGTTTCGCTTTTTTACTATCTGCTTTAGGTTTAGTATAAGCCACTACCGTCATAGCATAAGGGTGATCAGTTACTACTGGAATTTCAATTTTAATGAGTTTTAAAATGTCCATTAAATTTGGAATTTCTTCCGTTTCGCAAAAAGAATAAGCCTTTCCGCTTTCGCCAGCACGACCTGTTCGGCCAATGCGATGCACATAAGTTTCTGGAATATTTGGAATATCGTAATTGATGACATGCGAGAGTTTATCAATATCGATGCCTCTTGCAGCAATATCCGTCGCCACAAGCACCCTGGTTTGACCAGACTTGAAATTTCTTAAAGCAGCTTCCCTAGCATTTTGAGATTTATCACCATGAATGGCTTGTGCCGTAATGTTTGCTTTAATTAATTCTTTTACAATTTTATCTGCGCCATGTTTGGTTCTAGAAAAAACCAATGCCGATTGAATTTCTTTATCTTTTAAAATATGATTTAATAATTTTTTCTTGTCATTTTTTTCAACATAATAAAGTGTTTGTTGAATTTTTTCGACAGTGGAAGAAGTTGGGGTAACCTCTACCGTAGCTGGTTTATAGAGTATTGTAGAAGCAAGTTTTAAAATATCTGCGGGCATTGTTGCAGAAAATAATAAGGTTTGTCTTTTTTGAGGTAAAGTGGCAATAATTTTCTTTACATCATTAATAAAACCCATATCGAGCATTCTGTCTGCTTCGTCTAAAACCAAGTATTGCACTTCTTTTAAGCTCACAATTCTTTGATTGATTAAATCTAATAATCGACCTGGCGTAGCAATTAATATTTCTACGCCTGCTCTAATGGCATTGACTTGCGAAAATTGGTTAACGCCTCCAAAAATTACGGTATGATTTGATTTTAAATGTTTCCCATAATTGGCTATGCTTTCTCCGATTTGAGAAGCCAATTCTCTGGTTGGGGTAAGGATTAAACATTTAATTGGTTTTTTTCCTTTTTCAGCGTGGGTGTGTGAAGCAAGCATTTGTAAAATTGGAATCGTAAATGCAGCTGTTTTTCCTGTTCCTGTTTGTGCAATTCCAAACAAATCTCTTTTATCCAAAATTAATGGAATGGCTTGCGCTTGAATAGGGGTGGGGTGTGTATATCCTTCTGAACTTAATGCTTTTTGAATTGGTTGAATCAATTGAAGTGATTCAAATGTAATCGTTGTGTTTTTTGTCATATGCCGCAAAGGTACTCCTTTTTTGTTTATTTTTGGGAATGCGTATAATACTATATATCGTTGGCTTTATACTAAGCTGTTTACTCGGATTTTTGTTGTTTGGTTTGTTTAAACCGGTAATTACTTACGATATCTGCTTACAGATAAACAGACCCATTGCAAAATGTTGGACTGTTTACCAAACAGATTCACTTAAAAGTAAATGGATGCCTGGATATTTGCGTACTACTTTGCTTGTTGGAACACTAGATTCGGTTGGAAGTAAAAACACCATTTTTTACCAGTCGGGTGAACAAGAAACAAGCATGACACAAACAATAGATAGTTTGATAAATGAATCTTTAATAGTTTATAGCATCGATAACCGTTCGATGCATATTCGAAGCCATATTCGATTTACCGAATCGGCTGTCAATGCTTGCATCATACAAATACACAATGAAGTAACGGCCAATAATATTTTCTTAAAATCTTTGCTGACATTTATGAAACCTAAATTTGAATCTGCCGAACAAGCAAATTACCAAAACTTAAAAACCTTAATAGAATCTAAAGAAGTAGAAGAATAAAAAAAAGCCAGCATGTGCCGGCTTTTTTTATTGCATGAGTTCCGCAATATATTTGACAGGTGCACTGCCAAAACTTAAAAATGTTTCGTGAAATTTCTTTAAATCGAATTGTTCTTTCTCTTTAATTTTAATGGCTTCTCTTAAATCAACAATCTCGGTGAATCCAGTAAAATAAGAGCAAAGCTGCACCTGTGTTAATGTTGCGCGTTTCCACTTTCCTTCGGCTTCGGCTTGTTGCTGAAATGCTTCTTTCGTTAATAGATCAATTACGGCTTCTTTTTGCATATTGTTAACTTGAATGCTGTAATCAATAATGGTATTGCAAGTACTTCTTAAATTCCATTTATAGTACATTAACCACATAGCGGGGTCGTTATTACCATAGCCATTTTCAAGCATCATTTTTTCGGTATAAACAGCCCAACCCTCTATCATTGCGCCATTGCCCAAAATAGATTTAATTAAACTTGGCGATTGATTAGCGTAAACCAATTGGGTATAATGTCCTGGTATTGCTTCGTGTATATTTAAAATTTGTAATATATATTGATTGTATTCTCTTAAATAACTTTCGGCTGTGGCCTCATCCCAGCCGGATAAAGAACCTACATTATAATAAGTGTTTCCATTTTTATCGTAGGGGCCAGGCGAAGAGATAGAAGCACCGGCTACTCCAGCCATATACGCTGGCTCTTTTCTTACAACTAATGGCTTAGAAGGATCGATATAAATTAGGTTTTTATTTTTTATAAATTCAACTAACATGGGAATTTGTTTGTCGATAGCCGCTTGAAACTCGCTAGGCTTCACATGTTCAACAGATAGTCGGTCTATCATTTTTTTAATGGCAATTAAAGAATCGCTCGGACAGTTTTCTGTTGCAAAATATTTAGGCCATAATTGTTTGGTAATGGCATACATTTTTTGATGTAATTCTTTTTTATGAATAATTGCTTTTTCGTAAATTCCTTGGGCAGTATAATTTGATTGAATATCAAAGGCAAATTTTTCTTCGTATAATTCTTTGCCAATTCTAAAAGATTTTGGTTGCTCATTTTTTAGTTCTTTTAAAAAAGTACAATAAGATTGAATAGCCGAAATAGCATCTTTAGAAAGGCTCGTGATTTTTTCTTTTTCTTGGGCCGAGATACTTGATTTTGTTAATGCCTGCACTAAGTCTACCTCGAACACAGAAAGGCCTCCAGTGTTTTGATCAATAGCCAATGCAGTATGTTCTGCGGTTGGATTCAGTATATTTTTTTTAGCGGCTTCGTAATAAGCAGGTACGGATTTCAATCTTTCTTTTACTGCTGCTAATCTTTGCGCTAATGGTGCATAGTTGTTATTGATGATTTCTGCAAAACCTTCCGAAACATTATACTGTGCTGGATTCCATTGATATGATTTAAACTTATTAATACTCCAAATGCTCGATTTTAATTGATTTTCTATTAAATAAAAATCGGTTTTATTTTGATTATTTAAACTATCTATATTAAACAATTTAAGGCTATCTAATTGACTTTCTGCAAATGCTATTTCTTTTTTTCTTTGCGCATCATCGGGTATAGTAAGTAGGCTATCGTTTTTATGAAAGCCAATGCTACTGGCCCAGTTAGGGTAAATAGTCCATAAAGAATTAATAAAATTTTCTTTATAGGCATCGAAATTTTGGTTTTGAACTATTGCAGTTGAGGGTTTGGTTTGTTTACAGGCAATTAAACTCATTGCCGCAATAACGATCAGTAGTTTTTTCATAATTTATTTTTTTAAGGCTACTCTCCATAGCGTTGCGCCCATTAATATAAAGGCGATGGTTCCAATTAAATAATAGTTTTCTTGATTGATATATTGTAAAATAGTAGTTTGTAAATTTAAATTATTGGTAAAATTACTCATGGCATTTAATGCATTTTTTAAAAATTCATTGCTGATAATACTGCTATAATTTACAGTTAATATAGCGATGAGCACACCTGCTAATGCACCGCCAGCAACCAATCCGGTGGCAAATAAACTGCCTTTGCCTAGCTCTTCGTCTTCGGGTGCTTCTCCTTTACGCGTTTGCATAAAGGTGACTCCTTTTTTAATACAACCACCCGCAAAAATAGGAAGGGTAGTAGATAAAGGCAAGTACGCGCCAACGGCAAACGATAAGGAGTTTACACCACATAATTCCATAGTGATGGAAAGAAAAACACCTACTAAAACAAATTGCCAATCTAAATTATAAGATAAAATTCCTTTGATGAGCGTGGCCATTAATGTGCCTTGTGGCGCGGGATATGCATCGGAACCAATGGCATGGTGTATGCCTTGATTCAACATTTCTGTGGTAGGAGTGTCTAGAATTTTAACTGTTAAGCCTATAAAAATAGAAGAAACAATTGCGCCTACAAACAATGCCATTTGTTGGTATTTAGGAGTTGCCCCAATAAGGTAACCTGTTTTTAAATCTTGAGAAGTAGCACCTGCATTTGCAGCTGCAATACAGATCATGCCGCCAACTACTAAAGCCATTGGTTCGTAGACTTTACCTGTCCAGCCAATGGCAATAAAAACTAAACAAGTGCCCATTAAAGTAGCAATGGTCATGCCCGAAATTGGATTATTTGATGAACCTATAAGCCCTACAATTCTGGAAGAAACGGTTACGAAAAATGCACCAAATAAAACGACTAACACGCCAATTAATAATTTATTGAATATCGAAGTGCCTGGAATTTGTGGTAATATGGTCATTAAAATGATGAGTCCGATACTGCCAAATAAAACTATTTTAATGTTTAAATCTTGTTCCGTTCTTTTTACTTTTTGATAATTTTCATTGGTTTTGCTACTGGCCATGCTATCTTTAAACGAAGCAATGATGGTGGGTATGGTTTTAAATAGTGTGATGAAACCGCCCGCGGCTACAGCGCCTGCGCCTATCTGACGAATGTATGCTCTGTAAATTGCACCTGCGGTATCCGAAAAAGTATGCGTCATTGGATTCCAATTACCAGGGCCACCAGCAGTCGCTAAATCTTTTAAATAACCTAGTTTTACTAATTGGGCAGCCGTGGTGTCCATGGGCACTACCGTTGCTAATAATGGAATTAAACCTAGCCAAGCAATTACGCCACCAGCCACTAATACACCTGCTATTTTAAATCCAATAATATAACCCACGCCTAAATATTCGGGAGTAATTTCGCCGGCTATATTTGCCGATGGAAAAAACTTATTGGTTTGTTTGGTTACATATTCTGGTGCTTCGGCAATTACATGAAAAACTTTTTGTAAGAAAGCGTAAACAATGGCAAAACCTAATCCTTGAAAAGCAGTCTTAGCAAAATCCCCGCCTTTTTCCCCCGCCTTTAAAACCGCTGCACAAGCAGTACCTTCGGGGTATGGTAGGCTTTCGTGTTCTTTTACAATTAAAGATCTTCTGAGTGGAATCATCATTAAGGTGCCTAAAATTCCGCCAAAGATGGCCAAGGTTAAAATGCTGATATATCCAAAATACATTTCGCCACTACTGCTACCATTTTCATTGGCACTTAAAAATAAAAAACCAGGAAGAGTAAATACTACGCCAGCAGC
>JAURMH010000006.1 GCA_030830805.1 Bacteroidota bacterium | reverse complement strand
GATAACGATGGCTATCAAGATTTAATGATTAGCCACGTAGATTATGCTGTTTCGATTTTTAAAAACAAGGGTCATTTTGTTTTTCAATCCATCGCAAATCAGTTAAGTAAACAAGAAGTGTTGAATGGTGCCATTCATTTATTAGATTTAAATAATGATGGCGCGGTAGATATTTATAGTCATTCGGTAATTGGAAATGATCACCAAGTGGCTTATCAAAAAAGTTTACAAGGAAATTTTATAAAATTTAAATTAAGACAAGAAGGTTTAAATTTTTATGCTATAGGCGCTAAGATTGCCCTTAAAACACAGGGTATATGGCAGTTTAAGGAGTTGCAAACCAAAAATGGTTTACCTGCAAATAATACCTATGATGTTCATTTTGGTGTAGCAAATGCAAGTATTGTAGATAGCCTTAAAGTTATATGGACCGATGGTCGAATTTCATCTTATCGATTTTTAAAAACAAATGAAACCTATTTGTTAAGCCCAAATTTAAGTCCTGAATTAATTCCGGCTAATGTTTCATTAACTAATGAACCCGAAGTGTTGCACGATTTAGCGATACAAATTCATGCAGATTCTATGAAACTAGGAAATACCTATAGTGTGAGTATTGCCTATCAAAATAAGGGAATGTTGAGTCAAGATATTAGCATAGAATTAGAAACAAATGCCTATAGTAAATTACTTAACGCCTATCCAAATGTCAATAAAATCAATACACAGGGACTTGTTTGGAAAATAAATGCGGTGCCCGCAAAATCGGAAGGTAGGGTAGTAGTTTCCCTTTTTTTTGAAAACAATGTCAAAAGTATTTTAACACCACAGTTTTTAAAAGCTAGGATATATCCAATTGCAACAGACGAAGATAAATCTTCTAATATGGCAATGATTGAACAAGAAATTATTTGGAATCCGACGAAGTAAAAATTATTTCAAGAAATTAGCCGCCACTTTTGCGTCTTTCATTCCTGCTGCATAATCATAAAAACCTTTACCAGATTTTACGCCTAAATCGCCAGCGGTAACCATTTTTACTAATAATGGACAAGGTGCATATTTTGGATTTCCAAAACCATCATGTAAAACATTTAATATGGCTAAGCAAACATCAAGACCAATAAAATCGGCTAATTGAAGCGGACCCATAGGATGAGACATGCCTAATTTCATAACGGTATCTATCTCGGCAACACCAGCAATTCCTTCAAATAAAGAATAGATGGCTTCGTTGATCATGGGCATTAAAATACGGTTGGCAATAAAACCTGGATAATCATTTACCAATGTAGGTGTTTTACCAATTTTGATAGACATTTCCATAATGGTATCGCAAACTGCTTGAGAAGTTTGGTAACCTTTAATCACTTCTACCAGTTTCATAATTGGAACCGGATTCATAAAATGCATACCAATTACTAATGCAGGACGCGAGGTAACCGCTGCAATTTCGGTGATAGAAATAGAAGATGTATTGGTTGCTAATATGGCATGCGGCGCAGCTAATGCTGATAAATCTTCAAAAATTTTCTTTTTAATAGTTGGGTTTTCTGTAGCAGCTTCAATTATTAAATCGGCGGTTTTAACGCCTTCTGCTAAAGAAGTATAGGTAGTAATATTTGCGAGTGTTTGTACTTTGATTTCCTCGCTGATACTGCCTTTGCTGACCATACGATCGAGGTTTTTAGCAATGGTAGCTAAAGCTCTTGCTAAAGCCTCTGGATTAATATCAATTAAAGCTACTGCATATCCATTTTGTGCAAAAGTATGGGCAATACCATTACCCATTGTTCCCGAACCTATTACTGAAATATTTTTCATTGATTTTTTTCTTACAATATTAGAATTTTGAAATGATTTTTTCAAGTACTTCCATTCCTTGATCGATGTGTTGTTTTTCCATGGTCAAGGCTGGTCTAAAACGAATAGTTTGGTGACCACAGCCTAAAAACATTACATTGTTTTCCATGCCAATATTTACAAAATTATCTCTCATTTCTTTGCTAGGAAAATTAAATGCAGTAATTAATCCTTTACCTCTTACATTCGAAATAACTTCGTATTTAGCAGCAATTTGATGCAAACTATCTTGCAAGTAAGCTCCTGTTGAGGCTGCATTTGCTAATAAATTATCTTCTTCGATAATTTCCATTACTTTAGCTGAACGTACCATATCTACAAGGTTTCCGCCCCATGTAGAATTGATTCTAGATGAAACTCTGAATACATTTGTTTCTATTTCATCCACTTTATTGCCGGCTAAAATTCCGCAAACTTGCATTTTCTTGCCGAAGGCTAAAATATCTGGTCTTGCTTTAGCGCCAAAATGTTCGTGTGCCCAAAATTTACCCGAAAGTCCAACACCTGTTTGTACTTCATCGTAAATTAAAAAGCAATCGTTTTCGTCTGCTAAAACTCTTAATTTTTCTAAAAATTCTTGACGGAAATGATTGTCTCCACCTTCTGATTGAATGGGTTCAATAATGATAGCACAAATTTCGTCTATGTTTTCTTGAAATGCTTGTTTGATTTGTGCAATGCTTATGGCTTCTCTTTGCTCAACATCTGCAATGCTTTCGGGCGTTAATGGAAATTTAATTTTAGGATTGCTTACCCTTGGCCAATCAAATTTTGCAAACCATTTGGTTTTATCTGGTAAGGTATTGGTTAAACTCAAAGTATAACCCGAGCGACCATGAAATGCTTGTTCGAAATGAAGAATTTTGAATCCTTTTTCTTCTTTATGACCTTTTTGAAAGTTCTTTTGTACTTTCCAATCCATTGCAACTTTTAAAGCATTTTCAATAGCTAAAGAACCACCTGCAATAAAAAAAGCATTGGGTAAATAGCTTGGAATACCTACTCTGCCAAAGGTTTCCACAAAGTGTGCATATTGCGTAGTATAGATATCCGAATTTGATGGGTTAGTTAATGCAGCCAACATCAAATCTTTTTTGAATTGCTCATCAGCAATCATTTTTGGATGATTATAACCAAGCGGTACCGAAGCAAAGCAAGTAAAAAAGTCTAAATATTTTTTATCGTTTTTACTATCGTACATCCAAACGCCATTACTTTTTTCCATGTCAAAAACCATATCGTAACCATCGGCTAAAATGTGTTTACTCAATGTGGCTTGTACATCTGATGGCTTAATTTGTGTGCTATTCATAATTGATGTTTTTTTCAAAAATAATGATAAAAGAAGCAATTTCCTGCTTTTGAAATTATAAAGTCAGATTTGGTACTTTTTACTTTATTGTTAGTTTAACAAAGATATTGCTTCTGAATTAGCTGATCTAATCAGTAAAAATAGGGGTTTATTGTAGCTTGTCTTTCATGCCCAGGTTACCAATTAAACCACCCGTATGAATAAATAAGACTTTTTCTCTCGGTTGAATTATTGCTTGTTGAATGAGGTCGTACACCGCAAATAAAGCCTTGGCCGTATAAACTGGATCCAATAAAATGCCTGTTGCTTGTTGAAATTTTTTCATAAAAGAAATTAAATCAGAACTGGTTTTTGCATAGGCACCAAAATAATAATTATCTTGAATACTATAATGAGCGTATGTTGATTTGGAAATGGTATAATCTACAATTTCTTGAATGCCTTTATGAACAACAACTGCATGTACTTTTGTGTTTAAATGATGTTTAGCACAACCATTTAAAATGCCGCAAAAAGTACTACCTGTTCCAGCTGCTAATACAATGTGGTCGAAGGTTTGAGGCAATTCGTCAATTAATTCGGAACAACCTAAAATGGCTTCATCCGAACGACCACCTTCATCAATAAAAAAAGCATCCTTGTTATTTGAAAAATATTTTTCGAATAATTCCGCTTTATTTAAATAGGAAATTCGATCTACAAAAATCATTTTCATACCAAATTGTTCGCAAAGAAATAAGGTATGATTGCTTGCATCAAGTTCTTCGCCTCTTACAAAACCTACAGATTTAAAGCCTTTCAGCGCGGCTGCACAGGCGGTAGCTAATAAATGATTAGAATAAGCACCTCCAAAAGTTACCAGCGTTTTTTTGTTTTGTAATTGCGCTGTTTGAATCAAGTATTTTAATTTCCGCCATTTATTTCCGGAAATAAAAGGATGAATTAAGTCATCTCTTTTTATATATAACTCAATACTAGAAGGTATTTCAAACTGTATTTGCTCTAAGGGTGAATGTATCTCCATTGAATAATAACTTGGATTATTTCAAATCCAAATTAAAACCTAAACCAACAGAAGTAAGAGGATATTCACCAAATGTTTTACTAGCATTTACTGTTAAGAATAAAAATTTAAATCGACCACCAACTGTTGCAGTTGCACCATTGGCGCCATCTACAATTACATTAACAGGATTGGTTAATACATCAATAACCTTTTTACCATAATTTACATCTGTAATTCTATCTTCAAAAGAGGTTAATGGATAATCGCCATTTAATGCGATAGTTGTAGTGCTTGATTGGTAATTTAAACCAGCATAAACAGTAACCATTAATACTTTTTTAGATAATATTATACCATAAGTTTGCGCGGTAGTTGTCATAGCAAATACTTGGTTATCGAATGAACTACTCTTACCTGTTTTCATATTGGTAAAAGGATCTGGCGCTAATGATAAATTACTCGCTATATTGAATCTAGTAAATCCTGCATAAGCCGATAAATCAAAAGGTAATTTATTGACAATTGGAATCCATTGTTTTAAGCTGTGTTTAATGCCTAAACCTACTAAACCTATTTTACCATAATTTGCAACATTATAGGTTGGACAGTATCGAATCATTAATTCGGTATTTTTTAACAAGCCAACAGCCAATTGAACCGTTGGAGCACCCGAATAACCTATACCATATCCGGCCGGAGCACCAAAAGAACTAAAAACAGTATCGGTATTGGTAAAAGGACTCTTGCCATTTACTTGAAAAACGGCATTATTACTTCCTGTAGTTGAGCTACCCGCAAAAGTTTGCGCAACATTATTTGCATTATTTGCAAGTGTTAAATTCTGAAAAACCAATTTACTAGCATAAAAAAATTTATCTGCATCTGGAATGGTTGCCGCATTGATACTTAAGGTAACATCAAATCGAGCAAGTCCATGTGGTTTTGCCGTATGATACCAACCACCGTTCATGCCTGCGCCAAAACCTTTAGCTATTGGACCTATATAAGCGGATGTAAGCGTACTTACATCGGCTGCGCCAGCTTTTATTAAGGTAGTAATATTTTCTTGTGCATGCGCTATTTGTATGCTTAATAAGCTTGTTAAGCCCAAGAAAAGTGTTTTATGAAATGTGCTTTTTTTCATTTTGTGTTGCGGTTAATTGTTGCATTAAATTTATTCATTTTTTTTTAGTCTGAGACATTTTTTTCAATTTTATAGGAATAGCCATTAAAACATAGAGTTTCGACCAATTAGATTAATTATATTTGCCAAATGATTCAAGATGAACTATTAAACGAAGGGGAAGAACAAGATCTATTTGAGCACTTTAGGTTAGTGGTCGATAAGGGACAATCGTTATTAAGAATAGATAAATTCTTGATGAATCGAATGGAAAATGCCACTCGAAATCGCATCCAAAACGCTGCAGATTTAGGTTGTATTTTAGTCAATGAGAAAGCGGTTAAATCGAGTTATAAGGTTAAACCTTTAGATGTCATTTCTATTGTTTTACCTCATCCACCGCGTGATACCGAAATTTACCCTGAAAACATTCCACTGAATATTGTTTTCGAAGATGAGGAAATAGTAATCATCAATAAAACAGCTGGCATGGTGGTGCATCCTGGTTTTAATAATTATACCGGAACCTTGGTACATGCATTAGCTTATCATTTCGAAAACCTACCCAATTTAAATGGCAATTACGCAAGACCAGGTTTAGTCCATCGGATCGATAAAGATACTTCTGGATTATTGGTCATTAGTAAAAACGAACAAGCCATGACATTTCTTGCCAAACAGTTTTTTGACCACAGTATTCATCGTAAATATGTTGCCTTAGTATGGGGTGATATAGCAGAAGGAGGTACTGTTTCGGGTTATATTGGCCGCAGTTTAAAAGATAGGCGTGTAATGGATATTTACGATACAGAGGAAAAGGGAAAATGGTCTGTAACGCATTACAAAGTATTAGAAAGATTAAATTATGTTACGCTCATTGAATGTGAATTAGAAACTGGACGAACTCACCAAATTAGGGCGCATATGCAACACATAGGACATCCATTATTTAATGATGCAAGTTATGGTGGGGATAAAATTTTAAAAGGCACGAGTTTTACTAAATACAAACAGTTTATAGATAATTGTTTTTCGATTTGTCCAAGACAAACATTACATGCAAAATCTTTAGGTTTTCTTCATCCTAAAACCAAGCAGGAGCTATACTTTGAGACAGAAATGCCTTCAGATATGTTGCAGCTTTTAGATAAATGGCATAAATATGCTACTACCTATAACGAAAATGAAAAATAATTTATTACTTAATTTTAATGGTAAATTAATTTCTCAACATGATTTAATTGTTGGAGTAGAAAATAGAGCCTTAAGATATGGTGATGGATTATTTGAATCAATTCGAATGATTGATGGAAAAATTCGTTTTGCGCAAGCACATTTTGATAGATTATATCAAGGCATGTTAGCGCTCAAAATGAATATTCATGCATCCTTTGATCGCGCATTTTTTATTTCAGAAATAAATGCTTTAGCTAAAAAAAACGAAATAGAAAACGATGCAAGAATTCGTTTTTCTGTTTTTCGTTCTGATGGGGGATTGTATTCCCCAAATTCCAATAATTTCCTTTATTTAATAGAGTTACAGCCTATAACCGAAAAGGGATATCAATGGAATAAAAAAGGTTTAATTGTCGATATTTATTCCGAAACGCGCAAAGATTTTGGTTATTTATCTAAATACAAAACCATTAATTGCTTAACTTATGTATTAGCAGGCATTGCAGCACAAGCATTAAATGTAGACAGCTGTATATTATTAAATACTAACGATAATATTGTAGAAGCCACCAATAGTAATTTGTTTTTTGTGAAAGACAATATGTTATTTACGCCTGCCATTCAAGATGGCTGTACAGATGGTGTAATGCGAAAAGTGGTGATTCAAATTGCGCAACAATTAGGTATTAAGGTGTACGAAAACAAAGTTCCTTTGCAATCATTAGCTATTGCAGATGAAATATTTTTAACCAATAGTGCTACAGGAATACAGTGGGTCGTGGGTTACAGAGGCAAAAGATATTTTAGCAGGGTAGCCCGATTAATCTATGATGAATTGCAAAAGCAATAATTATTCCAATCGCCAGCCTCTTAAAAACTCCACAATTTGCATTCTTTTTTTTCCTTCTAATTGAAGATCTAAAATATTTATCCAAGCATCTTTTGCGGCAAATCGTAGAAAGGTTTTGCCATCTGTATCTATTGTTCCTGCTGGTTTATTCGGAGTCTGTGCTAAAATACTTGCTTCGTATATTTTTAAATTTAAATCATTTAATTGGCTGCTCGCGCTAGGATAGGGGCTTAAGCCTTTAATTTTTGCAGCAATAATAGAGGCAGGTAATTGCCAATCAATTTGACAATCATTTTTGAATATTTTTGGTGCATGCTTTAAGGTATCTAGCGTCCAATGATTACTGGCTAGAATGCTTTCTTGGCTTACATTTGGGGCATTATTGTTTGCAATCGCTTGCCAAGTTTTTACCACTAAATGAGCACCTAAATGCATGAGTTTATCGTGTAAAGTGCCAGCAGTATCTTGCGTATCGATGCTTATTTTTTCTTGAAAAATAATATCTCCAGTATCTATTTGATGTTTTAAGAAAAAAGTTGTGACGCCAGTTTCTTTTTCTGCATTGATGATGGCCCAATTGATTGGAGCAGCGCCTCTATATTGCGGCAATAAAGATGCATGTAGATTGAAGGTGCCTAAATTAGGCATTTGCCAAACCTCCATCGGTAACATTCTAAAGGCAACTACAATAAATAAATCAGCTTGATAAGATTTTAATTGACTTAGAAATTCGGGATCTTTTAAATTAGTGGGTTGTAAAACAGGAATATTTTTAGTATCGGCAAATTGTTTGACGGCAGATTCGGAAATTTTTTGTCCTCTACCTGATGGCTTATTTGCAGTAGTTAACACCGCAACAATATTTGCACCAGCACTTAGTAGTTGTTCAAGTGGTGCCACTGCAAAAGCAGGTGTACCCATGTAAATTATCCTCATCTTTTCTAATTTAAAGCTCCGCTAATTTAGGGATATAGGATGTATTTTGCCCTAATTTTCTTAAAGTTTGCTAAATCTTTTTTCCAACTATGCCTAATTGCCCGAATAGATTTTTTACGGATGATTTGTTTTTTGAGTTGTTCGTTACCTGCTAATTTATTGAAAAATGAATTAAAGAATTCCGTTTTGTTTGGGTAATTACGATATAATTCAAGAATCCAATATAGATTTATTTTACCCTTTTTGAGCAACTTGTTGGCATCTGTATTTTGTAAATCAATGCCATAACAAATTTGGTTTAAATAGGGTGGGGTGACACTCATACCAACAATGGCTTGTGGCGTAAAATTACTCGTATATTTTGCAGATAATAGTGGATGTCCAATTTGCTTGAAAGGGCTGTAGGTGCCTCTTCCTACGCTAATTACTGTACCTTCAAATAAACAAAGTGAAGGGTAAAAAATAATTGCCGCATTATCTACTAAATTAGGCGATGGTTTAATGGGTAAAGTATAAAATTGACTATGATCATATGCCGCAACCGGTATCACAGTTAAATTACATTTCAATTGTTTGCTTAGCCATTTTTCGCCATTAATCATGTTAGCGTATTCGCCTATAGTCATACCATAAACAATAGGTACAGGATGCATGCCCACAAATGATTTAAACTTACTAGTATCTAAAACAGGGCCATCTATATAACTTCCATTTGGATTAGGTCGGTCTAAAACCATTAAGGGCAAAGCATTTTCGGCACAAGCCTCCATTACTAAATGCAAAGTAGAGAGATAGGTATAAAACCTTACACCCACATCTTGAATGTCAAATAAGACTAAATCACAATTTTGTAAATCTTCTTTTGTAGGTTTTTTATGATCGCCATAAAGAGAAACAATACTTATTCCAGTTAATGAATCTATACCCGAAAGCACGGTTGCTCCCGCGTCTATATCGCCTCTAAATCCATGTTCTGGTGCAAATATTTTTTCGATATGAATCCCTAAACTCCTTAAAGAATCTACTAGGTGTATTTGGTTGATGGTAGAAGTTTGGTTGACAACCATAGCAATTCTTAAACCGAGTAAAGTGGGAACATATTGTTGCGTTAAATTAGCTGCTGGTATTGGCTTTGCAGGTTTAGAATCCGCAATTAGTTTAGCTGGCAAACAACAGATAAAAAATAGAATTAAGACTTGGTATATTTTCATTGGTTTAAATAACCTTAAATTGAATTAGTACGAATTAACAAAAAAACCCTTAATACTAGCAGAAGATTTTTAAATTAGCATTAAATTAATCAAATGAATTTCGAACATTTTATAGCAAAACGGATCAGTTTTCAATCTAAAAGGTCATTCTCTAAAATGATTGTTCGAATTGCCATTACTGGCATTGCTTTAGGAATTGCCGTCATGATATTGTCTTTAGCAGTCATTAGGGGCTTTAAATCTACCATTCAACATAAACTTAGAAACTTTGCAGGCGATATTCAAATCAGTAAAATTCAATTAGCCAATAACCCCGAAAACAGTTTTATATACCAATCGGATAGTTTAAACACCGAATTAAAAAATAATAAAGGAATTGCTCATTATAATGAATTTGCTAGTAAAGTAGGCGTGCTGAGAATGGGCAGTCAAATGGATCCTATTGTGCTTAAGGGATTAGGCAAAAATTACCATATTGGTTTTTATCAATCCATCCTAACACAAGGT
>JAURMH010000021.1 GCA_030830805.1 Bacteroidota bacterium | reverse complement strand
TTGGATTGGGTATCGATACAAATTGCAGACGAAATTTCGTCGGTGTCTAATCAAATTAAAAACATCATCGATTTAAAAGAATATTTAAGTAGCAAATAATGAAAGTAGCTTTAATAACAGGTATTACAGGACAAGACGGTGCTTATTTAGCAGAGTTTTTGTTGAAAAAAGGATACATGGTGCATGGTGTTAAAAGAAGAAGTTCTATGTTTAATACCGATCGCATCGATCATTTATACCAAGACCAACACGAGACGCATGTGAATTTTAAATTGCACTACGGCGACTTGACCGATTCTACAAATTTGATTCGCATTGTGCAAGAAACACAGCCCGACGAAATTTACAATTTAGCGGCCATGAGCCATGTAAAAGTAAGTTTCGATACGCCAGAATATACAGCCAATGCCGATGGTGTGGGTACGCTGCGTTTATTAGAAGCGGTTCGTATTTTGGGCTTAACTAAAAAAACTAAAATCTACCAAGCTTCTACTTCGGAGTTATATGGATTGGTGCAAGCGGTTCCGCAATCAGAGACGACGCCATTTTATCCGCGTTCACCTTATGCAGTTGCTAAAATGTATGCGTACTGGATTACGGTGAATTACCGCGAAGCTTATGGTATGTATGCTTGCAATGGAATTTTGTTTAATCACGAAAGCCCGGTGCGAGGCGAAACTTTTGTAACGCGTAAAATTACCCGTGCAGCAGCAAAAATTGCCATGGGTTTACAAGATAAAATTTATTTAGGTAACCTCGATGCCCGCAGAGATTGGGGCCATGCAAAAGATTATGTAGAGGCCATGTATTTAATTTTACAACAAGAAAAGCCCGAAGATTTTGTGATTGCAACGGGGGTTACAACTACGGTGCGTGATTTTGTAAAAATGAGTTTTGCAGAAGTAGGTATTGAATTAGAATTTTCTGGCAAAGACACCGCCGAAAGAGGCGTAGTGATTGATGTTGATAAAGATAAAATGTTGTCTTTGGGTTTAAATCCTGATGATATTAAGTTTGGCCAAACGGTGGTATTGGTAGACGAAAAATATTTCCGCCCAACCGAAGTTGATTTATTAATTGGCGATCCAACAAAAGCGAACACCAAATTAAATTGGAAACCAAAATACGATTTACCAGCCTTGGTAAAAGATATGATGGCAAGCGATTTAAATTTGATGAAGAAAGAGCAATATTTAAAAGCAGGTGGTTTTAAAACCAATAATTATTTTGAGTAATTTATAATGAAAATAGCCATCATAGGTTTAGGTTATGTGGGTTTACCATTGGCCATCGAGTTCGGAAAAAAATATCCAGTATTGGGTTTCGATATCGATGCAAGCCGTGTGGCCGAATTAAATAAAGGCGAAGACCGCACACTCGAAGCAGATTTAGCCGGCATGCAAGTAGCCATGAAAGGCAGTGCTAGCAATGGTTTGGCCTTCTCTTCTAACACCGAAGATTTAAAAGCTTGCAACATTTTTATTGTTACTGTTCCAACACCTATCGATCAATTTAAAAAACCAGATTTAAAACCCTTATTAATAGCCAGCGAAATGCTCGGCAAGGTTTTGAAAAAAGGTGATATTGTTATTTATGAATCTACGGTGTATCCGGGTTGTACCGAAGAAGATTGCGTACCAGTTTTAGCAAAAACCAGTGGCTTAATTTTCAATCAAGATTTTTTCTGTGGTTATTCGCCAGAGCGCATTAACCCAGGCGATAAAGTTAATACGCTTACCAAAATTAAAAAAGTAACTTCTGGTTCTACACCAGCCGTTGCTAAACAAGTAGATGAATTGTATCAAAGCATCATTACTGCAGGCACGCATTTAGCGCCTAGCATTAAAGTTGCCGAAGCCAGCAAAGCCATAGAGAATGCACAACGCGATGTTAACATTTCTTTTGTGAACGAATTGGCTTTGATTTTTGATCGCATGGATATTGATACGCAAGATGTTTTAGCCGCAGCAGGAACTAAATGGAATTTCTTAAAATACCAACCCGGTTTAGTAGGCGGACATTGTATTGGTGTTGACCCTTATTACTTAGCACATAAAGCAGAAAGTTTAGGATACCAACCCCAAGTTATTTTATCGGGCCGTAGGGTAAACGATACCATGGGCATGTTTGTAGCCAACAAAGTGGTGAAGTTAATGATTGCAAGAGGCATCACTATTAAAGGCGCTAAGGCTTTAGTATTAGGCGTTACTTTTAAAGAAAATTGCCCCGACATTCGTAATTCAAAAGTCATTGATATTGTACAGGAGTTAAATCAATTTGGATTGCAAGTGGATGTATACGACCCGCATGCCAATGCAGATGCCGTAAAAGAAGAATATAAAATTGATTTAATTCAGCAAATCGAAAAAGGCTATGATGCAGTGATATTAGCTGTTTCGCACCAAGAGTTTAAATTGATTGACTACCCAAGTATTTTAAATAATCCAAGTGTGTTGTTCGATACCAAAGCATTCATCGACCGCAATTTAGTAGACGGCCGATTATAAAAATAAAATCTATGAATTATTTTGCACATGCTTCTGCTATTATTGATCAACCCGCACACATTGGCGAGGGTACAAAAATTTGGCATTTTTCGCATGTAATGGCGGGCGCGCAAATCGGAAACAATTGCAACATCGGGCAAAATGTTTTTATTGCGAGCAAAGTGCAAATGGGTAATGGCGTAAAAATCCAAAACAATGTTTCGCTTTACGATGGCGTAATTTTAGCCGACGAAGTTTTTATTGGTCCATCGGTAGTTTTTACCAATGTCATTAATCCGCGTGCGGCCATTGTAAGACAAGCAGAATATTTACCAACGCTAATTGGTAAAGGAGCGAGCATTGGTGCCAATGCCACTATTGTTTGTGGCAATGAAATTGGAGCTTATGCTTTTATTGGTGCAGCAGCAGTAGTCACCAAAGCAGTGCCTGCATATGCTTTGGTGATAGGCAATGCCGCTAAACAAATAGGCTGGGTGTCGGAATATGGACATCGTTTACATTTTGATGCTGCGGGTTTAGCTATTTGCCCAGAGAGCAATCAGCAATATCAATTACAACATAATATCGTAAACAGAATTGCTTAAGCAATAGTCACCGCAAAAAAATCTTTTATTTTCTGAATGATAAAATCAATTTCCACATCTGTTAAAGTGCTGTGAATCGGAATTGATAACACTTCTTCACAAAGTTGTTCGGCAATAGGAAAGCTGCCGGCAGGATGTGCCGCGCTTGCATAAGCTTTTTGTAAATGCATCGGTGTTGGATAATATACCATGCTATCAATACCCACATCTGCTAAATATTTTTTCAGTTCGTTGCGGCGCTCGCTAATGCGTAAAGTATATTGATGAAATACATGTGTACTTTTTGCATTTCTAAACGGAATACTAAGCCCTGTAATATTTGCTAGTGCTGTATCGTAGCGTGCAGCAATTGCTTGCTTTCGTGTAATAACAGCTGGTAAATGTTTGATTTGTACATTTAATATAGCTGCTTGTAAAGTATCTAAGCGAGAATTTACGCCAATGCGTTCGTGTATATATTTTTCTTTTTGTCCATGGTTGGCAATCATTTTTAATTGCATTGCTAATTCGGG
>JAURMH010000020.1 GCA_030830805.1 Bacteroidota bacterium | reverse complement strand
TTACGATTTCGCTCAAAGTTGTAGCGATACAATTTGTAAACGTGTAGAAATTATGAATGGCGGAATGAAAATTTTAGGAATAACTAATTCAGAAAATGTAAATATTAAAAACCTATTCCCTAATCCTACTAATGGAATCAGCTACCTTACTTTAAATAGTAAGCTTCCTTCCAATGCAAAAGTAAATATTTACTCAATAGATGGCCGATTGATTTTCCAGTCAAATAAAGAATTAACTCAAGGTGAAAATAATATTAGACTAGATTTAACCAACATTGAACCTGGTATGTATTTCGTTGAAATCATGAGTAAAAATGAACGCGTAACAGCTAAGCTGATGATTAAATAATATATGTTTATAAGATTTTAAGATTCGTAAAAAAAGCCTTTACAAATTGTAAAGGCTTTTTTTTGATTTTTAAATAATTAATCGTAATTTTACGATTAATATGAAAGACGCCATTCAAAAAGACTACAGCAAATCAGAAATTTTGCTAGCTAAATTCGCTAAAGCGCTTGCACACCCTGCAAGAATTGCCATCCTCAATCTTTTATTAAAGAAAAAATCTTGCGTTTGTGGAAGTATTGTTAACGAATTGCCTTTGTCACAAAGCACCGTTTCGCAACATTTAAAAGAACTCA
This sequence comes from Bacteroidota bacterium, assembly GCA_030830805.1. Lineage (GTDB taxonomy): Bacteria > Bacteroidota > Bacteroidia > Sphingobacteriales > Sphingobacteriaceae > CAIKLP01. Next base: position 2,293 of record JAURMH010000020.1, on the reverse strand, counting down.
AAGTGGCTGGCTTAATTAAAGGGAATACTTCGGGGGTATCTGTATGCTACTGTATTGATGAAAAAAACTGGAAAGCGGCTCAAATATTATTTCACAATCAATTCGATAAATTAAACTTCAACATTGAAAAATGTTGCTAAAAATACAAATATGAAAACGGAAGCTGAATTAAAAGAAATCGTAAAACAAAAATATGCAGAAATTGCATTGCAAGATAAAGAAACTAACATGTCTTCTTGTTGCGGTGCAGGTGGCTGTTCTACCGAAATATATAATATTATGTCGGATGATTATTCAACCTTAGACGGCTACCATGCCGATGCTGACTTAGGCTTAGGCTGTGGATTACCGACACAATTTGCAGCTATTAAACCTGGCGATGTGGTAATAGATTTAGGAAGCGGTGCAGGAAATGATTGTTTTATTGCTCGCCATGAAACCGGTGCAACTGGAAAAGTAATCGGTATAGACTTCACTCCTGCAATGATAGAAAAAGCAAGAGCCAATGCAGAAACAAGAGGTTTCCATAATGTAGAGTTTAGACAAGGTGATATTGAAAACATGCCGGTAACTGCAAACATAGCCGATGTAGTAGTGAGTAATTGTGTGTTAAATTTAGTGCCAAATAAAAACAATGTGATCAAAGATATCTTTCGTGTTTTGAAACCGGGAGGACACTTCAGTATTTCAGATGTTGTACTTGTTGGCGCGCTGCCAGAAGGACTTGCTAAAGACGCTGAAATGTATGCAGGCTGCGTATCTGGAGCTATTCAAAAAACAACCTATCTCGAACTTATCGAAATTAATGGTTTCGAAAAAATCACAATACAAAAAGAAAAAGCAATTATTATACCAGAAGATATTTTAAAAAACTATTTAAGCCCCTCTGAAATCATTTCCTTTCTTGAAGGCAATACTGGTATTTTTAGTATTACAGTTTATGCAGAGAAACCAATGAATTCGAAAGTTTGTGTACCAGGTGGCGGTTGCTGCTAAAAATATAAAATTATGCCTAACAAAAAACAACTTTCCTTCCTCGATCGCTATTTAACACTATGGATTTTTATTGCCATGTTATTAGGAGTTGCTATCGGTTATTTTACGCCGAATGTAACCGAACAATTTAATTCCTTGTCTGTAGGTACCACTAATATACCATTGGCAATTGGTTTAATATTAATGATGTATCCCCCCTTTGCAAAAGTACGCTACGATAAAATTAAAGAGGTATTTAAAAACACCAAAGTACTGGGTATGTCTTTGTTTTTAAACTGGATAGTAGGTCCAATTTTAATGTTTTTACTCGCCATATTATTTTTACACAATCAGCCAGAATACATGGTAGGCTTGATTTTGATAGGCTTAGCGAGATGCATAGCCATGGTAATTGTTTGGAACGATTTAGCAGATGGTAGTCGAGAATATGCTGCTGGTCTTGTTGCGTTGAATAGTATTTTTCAAGTATTGCTTTACAGCGTTTATGCCTATTTATTTGTAACGGTTTTGCCTCCATTGTTTGGCTTTGAAGGAAAAGTGGTGGCCATCTCTATTGGAGAAATTGCAAAAAGTGTGGGCATTTATTTAGGACTGCCTTTCGCAGCTGGATTCTTATCTAGGTATTTTTTAGTTAAATTAAAAGGAGAAGAATGGTATAACACAAAATTCATTCCTGCCATAAGTCCTATTACCTTAATTGCATTATTATTTACCATCGTTTTTATGTTTAGTTTGAAAGGTAAATTAATTGTAAGCATACCTTTTGATGTTATTCGAATAGCCATACCATTAATGATTTATTTTGCCATCATGTTTTTACTGAGTTTTGCGCTTGGGAAAAAAATGGGCGCAGATTATGCAACCAATACTTCGATTGCATTTACCGCAGCGGGCAATAACTTTGAATTAGCCATAGCCGTTGCTATAGGTGTATTTGGCATTAACAGTGGACAAGCTTTTGCAGGCGTTATTGGGCCCTTAGTAGAAGTACCAGCCCTTATCATTTTAGTAAACGTATCGTTCTGGTTAAAATCAAAATATTATAAATCATGAAAAACGTATTAATATTATGTACTGGTAACAGTTGCAGAAGTCAAATTGCAGAAGGCCTTTTAAGAAAAATGTTAGCGGGCAAAGCAACGGTTTATAGCGCAGGAATTGAAATTCATGGCGTCAATCCTAAGGCAATTGAAACCATGAAAGAAATTGGAATAGATATCAGTATGCATACTTCTAATCATATTTCGGAATACGAAAATATTAATTTTGATTTTATTATTACCGTATGCGACCATGC
>JAURMH010000019.1 GCA_030830805.1 Bacteroidota bacterium | reverse complement strand
TATCATCAACGAGCTATTATTCAATACCAGCGATAGCCTTCCCGAATTTGTGGAATTATACAATCGTTCGAATCAAATTCAGAATTTAAAAAATTGGAGTATTGGTGTTCGAAATACAAAAAACGAAATCAGTTATATTAAGAAAATTATAGACAATTATTTTTTATACCCCGCACATTATGTTTGCATCAGCACCAATGCGCCCTTGTTACAAAATCATTTTGGTTTTAAAAGTGTCAACGATTTTATCACCAACCCCGAAATGCCTACGCTTACTAACGAACAGGGCACCGTAGTGCTACTTTCACCGAACCAACAACTCATCGACGAAGTTTATTACGCCGATCAAATGCATTTAAGTTTAATTACCAATACCAAAAATGTTTCGCTCGAAAGGCGTTCCGAAAATTGGAGCAGCAAGGACCTTGCTAATTGGGGATCGGCCGCAGCTAATTATGGTTATGCCACACCCGGATATAGCAACTCCAATCATCAATATTTTTCGGAAAAGGAATTTGGCTTAAGCCTTAACCCTAAGATATTTTCTCCCAATGCCGATGGCTTAAATGATATTTTGACCATCAACTACGCATTTCCCTATCCAAACATCCTTGCCAATATTGAAATTTATAATCGAGATGGTCAGCTCATTGCAACAATTGGCAACACCCTATCTTTAGGTCAAAAAGGAAACTTTATTTGGGAGGGAATCTGTAATGGCCAATATGTTCCTAATGGTATTTACATTTTACGCTTTAGTTTGTTCGATGAAAAAGGCTTAATTAATAATTATAAAATTCCATTTGGAGTTCATTATTAGCGCGCGCAAATCTTGTTTTTATTGGTCTCTGCGCATAGAAAATGCTGAAAATTAGACACAAACAAATGCATGGGTATTCGAAAAGAAATATTTCCTAAATATTGCTTAATTTCGAGTACAATACCATTAAAAACATGAAGGAATCTATCCTAGTTATTGGCTCAAACGGACAAATTGGAACCGAATTAGTCGCAGATTTGAGAGTAATTTATGGCCCTCAAAATGTTGTCGCTACAGATATCAGAGAACCAGGTTATGAAATGCTAAACGCTGGCCCATTTGAAATTTCAAATGTACTAGACAAACAAAATCTTCAAGCTATTTTTGAAAAATATAAACCCACGCAAATTTATTTGTTGGCAGCATTGCTTTCGGCAACAGGCGAACAAAAACCAAAAATGGCATGGGAATTAAATATGGAAGGCTTAATCAATGTATTAGATTTTGCCCTTACTTACCAAACTAAAAAAGTGTATTGGCCAAGTTCGATTGCCGTGTTTGGCCCCAACTCTCCAAAAAACAATACTCCACAATATTCGGTCATGGATCCAAATACGGTTTATGGTATCAGTAAATTGGCGGGCGAGAGATGGTGCGAATATTACTTTTTAAAATATGGTTTAGATGTAAGAAGCTTAAGATATCCAGGCTTAATAGGTTGGAAATCGGCACCGGGTGGCGGCACCACCGATTATGCCGTACATATTTTTCACGAAGCATTAAAAAACAAGACTTACGCTTCTTTTTTATCGGCTGAAACTGAATTACCGATGATGCATATGGAAGATGCGATTAAAGCAACCATTGGCATTATGGATGCGCCTGCCGAATTAATCAAGATTCGTTCAAGCTACAATGTAGCCGGAATGAGCTTTACACCGCATCAATTAGGCGAAGAAATTAAAATTCATTTACCAGAATTTACATTGACCTACCTCGAAAACGATCCGCGTCAAGCCATTGCAGATTCTTGGCCAAAAAGCATCAACGACGATTTTGCTAGAAAAGATTGGGCTTGGCATAATCAATACGACTTAAAAGCTTTAGTCAAAAATATGATTGACAATTTAAAATAAGCCCTATGACTTTTGAAGAATTTTTTGCGAAGAAAAAAATCAATCTCGATACTTTGAAAAGCAAAGACGAAGTTTTATTCCAAGAACTAAAAAATCATTTCGATCAAATGGGTTATAAAAGTTTCGACTATACTAAAAAATATTTATTCAACCCGCTGCGCAACCAGTATCCTGTCGAGGCTTAATTATTTAAACCGCTGCGTAATTAGTATTCAGTCGAGTCGCGAGCCCAAACAATGATTTTGCGCTTAATTAATTTTAATCTCCTGAACAAGATTTTCATAAAAAGAATTATAAATAATTGCTTGTATTTCGGTGCGCAAATTCATTTCTAACATTTTTTTATTCTCTGTAGAAGGATAAACCCTATTTGATAAAAAAACATAGACTAAATCATATGCAGGATCTACCCAAGTACAAGTGCCTGTAAAGCCAGTATGGCCATAGGTTTGCGCCGATACCGCTAAGGCCGTAGGACTCGTTTTAGCAGGATCTGTTTCGGGTTTATCAAAACCCAACCCCCTTCTACTATCTGCATGATACTTAGCAGTAAATAAATTTACCGTTGCCGGTTTAAAATATGCTTCGCCACCATAGTTTCCTTTGTTGAGCAACATCTGCATAATAATGGCTACATCATTCGCATTGCCAAACAAGCCAGCATGCCCCGCCACACCACCAAACATGGCAGCCGTTTGATCGTGCACATAACCTTGTACTAATTGCTTTCTAAAGCTAAGGTCGTTTTCGGTAGGCATAATATTCGCCATTGGAAATTTACGATAGGGTAAATATCCTAAATAGTTTAATCCTAATTTTTTATAAAAAGCAGTATAAACAAATTGATCGATTGGGGTTTTGGTTTGCGCCTCTAACACTTCTTTTAAGAAATAAAAACTCAAATCAGAATACACATATTTTCCTGGTTTTTTTATTTCTGAATTGATTGTTCTTTGCTTCATGGTCGCAATATAATTCGCATTTAAAAATAATTGCTTAGCAACCGGAACAGCAAATACACCAGAAGAATCTGTAGACAGCACAGCTGTTTCCAAGCCTTTTATATTTTGAATGTCTTTGTAAAAAGGAATAAATGGCGACAAGCCTGCGCGGTGTGTTAACAAGTCTGCGATAGTAATATTTTTCTTATTCGAACTTTTAATTCCGGGTAAATAATTATGTAAGTGAGCATTCAAAGAAACTTTATTTTCTTCTACTAATTTCATCATACCTAAATTAGTCGATAAAATTTTGGTCATCGAGGCTAAATCGTATAAATCGGTATTGACTACCAAATGAGCAGAATCATAAGTACTATAGCCAAAAGATTTTTGATACACCACTTTACCATTTTTAGCTACCAATACTTGACAGCCAGGAATTGCTTTAGCGGCAATGGCCTTAGCAATTAAATCGTCTATGCTGTTTAGTTTCTGCGCATTCATGCCCACTTCTTCTGGCTGGGTGTATTTTAAACGAATGCTTTCGTTGAGTATATAACCATCGCCTGCTTGAAATTTAGCAGATGCCGTAACAGGCATAGATCCTTTGGCAGGAATTCCACCAAATATAAGCTGAGCGGCACTTGTACGCGTATAGGAATTTTCTTCATAAGCCAATATAATGGGCGCATGGTTTTCGAAATTTCTTAAACTATAAGCATTACCAAATACCACTAACACAACATTTTTGTGCGCCGATAAATTATTTAAAAAATCAATGGTTTGCTTAGACAAGGAAAAATTCTTTGATTCGTTTCGGCTCATATCGTGTAAGCCAACAATTACCGTATTATAGTTTTCTAAGTTTTTATTTAAAAAATCGAAATCGTTTAAGCTCGCGTCTTTCTTTAAAGAAAACTTAGCCATAGGCGCATATAATTCGCAAGTCGTTAAAAAATCATTATTGATTTCGGCCCCAATACTAATACTGGCAATGTTGCTAGTCGCTAAATTTTTTAAAGGAATAAGGTTGTTTTTGTTCTCTAATAAAGTAAGTGCGTTTTCGTATAATTTACGACTCATTAATTTAGCTTCGTTGCTATTTAAATCGGCAATTAAACCATCGATTACAATAGGTTGATAATGCGAAAGCCCTACCTGAAACTTAGCAAATAATACCTTTCTAGCCTTTTCATCTAATTCGGCTTGGGTAATTTCGCCAGCCAACATTGCTTTTTTAATTTCTGCAATAGCAACGGGTACATTCTCGGAATACAAGCACATATCGTTACCCGCTAACAAAGCTTTAACATCTACTACGCCTGGTGGAAAATTTGCCGAAACACCTTTCATGTTTAAGGCATCGGTAATAATCAGTCCTTTAAAATTTAATTTATTTTTTAATAAATCGGTTACAATTGCTTTTGAAATAGATGCGGCCGAATTTTTTGAACTATCGTATGCCGGTACAAAAAGATGCGCCACCATAATACTCGACAAGCCTCGGTCAATCAATTCTTTGAATGGATATAATTCTAAACTATCTAATTCTTCTTTACTGCGATTTAATTTAGGCAAGGTTAAATGAGAATCTTTATCGGTATTACCATGACCCGGAAAATGTTT
>JAURMH010000018.1 GCA_030830805.1 Bacteroidota bacterium | reverse complement strand
TAAATTGTTCGTGTGGTCCGGCAAATATATGATCGTTAAAAGACCACAGCGCCAATTCTATGGCTTGTATTTCTGTTTTAACTGCAGCAAATTGACTAGCCATTCTTTCTACCTCACGCATTTCTGCTTCCGAAAGCGCACCTGCACAATAGAGTTCTAAAATTCCAGATGAAATATAAATTTCGGTATCCATGCTTTATTTTAAATTTCTTAGGGCTAAAAGTGCAGCTCTAAAATCTGTTTTAATAGTAGCGTAAGCTAATTGTTGTTGTTCTGCAATTTCAAGCAAGGAAAATCCAGAATAATAAAATAATTCAAGAAGTTGTCGGTGATTGGTATTTAATTGTGTAAGGAATGTTTTATTACTTGCATTTGCCAAGGTGATAATAGGGCGCAAACTTAATTCTTTTGTTTTGCTTTTTTTGTGCTGTAAGGCAGTGTTTCTAGCCATTAGGCTTAGCCAAGTATATAGAAAACCTTTGTTGGCATCAAATAAATAAAAAGAATTCCAGCAATGAAAAAAAGTAAACTCCAAAATTTTTTCGGTTTCGTTTTCGTCGCTTACAATTTGAAAAATTAAATTATAGAGTGCTTTTGCATAAGCATCGTAAAGCAAAGGCAATGCGGTAACATCTTTTATTTTTAAAAGATAAATTAATTCTGTATCCGATACGGCTTGCTGCGTTTGTATATTCAATTTAGAAATCAAATAAATGTTTTTCTGCATGATACGAAGAGCGAACCATTGGACCGCTTTCCACTACCCTAAATCCCATTTTCAATCCAGCTTCTTTGTATTTAGCAAATTGGTCTGGGTGAATATATTCGATAACTTCGTGGTGTTTTCTGGTTGGTTGTAAATATTGACCTAAGGTTAAAATATGTACGCCGTTAGCAACTAAATCTTGCATTGCTTCTAATACTTCAGCTTCTGTTTCGCCTAGGCCAAGCATAATACCAGACTTGGTTCTCAAGCCCTCATCACTAATGCGTTTCAAGCATTCTAGGCTTCGATCGTATTTTGCTTGAACGCGTACTTCTTTTGTCAACCTTCTTACCGTTTCAATATTATGAGAAACAACTTCTGGTCTAACGGCCAAAACTTGTGATAGGTTTTCCCATATACCTTTAAAATCGGGAAGTAATGTTTCTAAAGTGGTGGTAGGAGAACTTTTTCTAATGGCTAAAATAGTTTCTGCCCAAATTGTTGCGCCGCCATCTTTTAAATCGTCGCGGTCTACCGAAGTAATAACGCAATGTTTTACATTCATTAAAGATACAGAGCTTGCCACGCGTTCTGGCTCTTCTAGATCAACGGCTAATGGTCTACCAGTAGCAACTGCACAAAATGAACAAGAGCGCGTGCAAATGTTTCCTAGTATCATAAAAGTTGCCGTGCCAGCACCCCAGCATTCTCCCATATTAGGACAATTGCCGCTTTCGCAAATGGTATGTAATTTATGTTTGTCTACAAGCGATCTTACGTGGGCGTATTCTTTACCAACTGGTAATTTTACACGCAACCATTCTGGTTTTCTTGCAGCAGGAGTGTCGGATAAAACAGGTAATTTAATCATTGATACAAAACTAATATTTTTTCCCAAAAAGGATACTAGCATATAACGAGATAAAAGCAGATTTGTTGATGTCTGAAGAAAAGTTTGCCATAATTGGAACCTTTTTACTAAAAAAATCAATTACTGCGCCAGTTTCAAGTAATACGATTTTATCGTCTTTATTGCTCCAATCAAAAGTGAAGCCCGATTTAATATAGCCACCCAATAGTATACTGGTTTCATTTAATCCTTTGTTGAAACCAGAGTAACCATATATATTAGCTGGGTTGTGTAAATCTTTATTGAATTTTTCAGAAACAACATCTAAATAATAGGGATTGCCATTGTCTTTTAAAATTTCTAAGTAAATGGGTTTCAACAATCCAATTGTAGTGCCTGCCATGATGTTGAATGAAATCTCTACACCTTCTTTGGCTGCTTTGTCGAATACTAGAAATTGCGTTCCAACTCCTAATCTTAAAGGATAAAACGCATTTTGCTTTCCGTACACATACGACTTTGCGTTGTCGTAATAAGGGTTCACTACTTTAATTTCTTTGGGGTGTTTGAGTTTTACTAATTCAATTTCGAATTGAATTTTCTTGAAGTTATTGGTAATGATGGCGTGTCTTAAAATGCCGCCAAAACCTCTATTGTTAATAGTTGCACCACCAGACCATTCTTTTTGATATACAAATTGTGTAGGTGTTTCGGTCTCTTGCGCTTGCGAATAGCTGGCAAGGCAAAGGAGTAGAAAAAACGTAAAATTTTTAATTTTATGCATATGCATCACAATATTACAGATAAAAATAAGCATTTTTGATCGTATTTATCTAATTAATATGGCAACTATACAGAGCATTTATTTAGGGGAATTAAGAACCCAAGCAAGGCACATCGAATCAAATACCCTCATTTATACCGATGCCCCAAAAGACAATCAAGGCTTAGGCTCTTGCTTTTCACCTACCGATTTATTAGCCACTTCTTTGGGTGCATGTATGTTAACCATTATGGCCATTGCAGCTAAAACACATGGCTTCGAAATCAAATTAATTGACACAAAAATAGACATTACCAAAGTCATGTCGGCCGATCCAAGAAGAGTAGGCGAGGTTAAAGTGGTGTTTAGTTTTCCGCAAGGCACTACTTTTACAGATAAAGAAAAAGCGATTATAGTTAACTCAACAAAAACATGTCCTGTTGCATTGAGTTTACATCCTGAAACAATAAAATCTGTAATTTTTAATTTTGAAGCGCAGCCTGAACGATAGCAGCGTCGATAGCTTGGTGGGTAGCATGGTAAACACAAACACCATTTTTAATTACTAATACTTGAGGTGATTCATGTTCAATTTGAAATTGCGAAGCAATTGCATTGGAAACAGAACGGTAGTTTAATAAATCTAAATAATACACCGGAGATTCGTTGTTGTTCCATTCTTGTTGAAACATTTTCCAAGCCATATTACTTACAGAGCAACGCGTACTATGTTTAAAAAGCACAACAGATGTGCTGTCGTTTACAATGGCTGTTAATTGTGATTCGTTTGTTAAAGCAATAAGATTCATCTTATTTCCAAACGCCTCTACCTCTTCCAGAAAATTTATAATCGTCTGCTCCACCTGGACAACCTTGGCGGCTAGAACATGCGCTAAATGCGATGGCTAAGAATCCGAAAACGAGAATAGCTGCAAATACTTTTTTCATATGATTGTATGCTTATATAACAAATGTAATTGTTTAATTGCTATTTTTAAAATTTGAAGCCAAAGCGGCCATTTTTATGGCAGTAATTGCTGCTTCTTCGCCCTTATTGCCGTGTTTTCCGCCTGCTCGATCGCTTGCTTGCTCCAGGGTTTCGGTTGTTAATACGCCAAAAATTGTTGGAATTAGGGTTTTGATACCAACTTCGGTAATCCCATTGGCTACCGCATGGCAAATAAAATCAAAATGCCTAGTTTCTCCTTGAATAACACAGCCTAAACAAATAATGGCATTATATTTTTTACTATCTGCCGCAATAGCCGCCGCATTACTTAATTCAAAAGTGCCCGGCACTTCTAATACAGTTATATTAAATTCGGGGCAACCATTTGCGATTAATGAGCCATAGGCGCCATTTAATAATGCACCAGTTATGTCGGCGTTCCATTGTGCCACAATTATTGCAAATTGAAAAGGCGCTGCACTAGGAATGCTTAAATGAGTAAAGTCGGATAGGTTTTTTAAATTTGTTGCCATAGTTTAAAAATAAAAAAACTCCTGAGGATTTCAGGAGTTTTTCGATAAAGCGTTTAATTAAATTTTTGCGCTTGCTCTTGCAATGTATTTATCAATATCTCTTGCCTCATTTGTATCAGCAAATTCTTTTTTAATTTTATTGTAGGTATCTACTGCTTTTTGATTTTCATTTAATTGTTCATAAGTGATACCCAACTTTAACAATGCGATTGGCGCTGTGAAAGCGTTTGGCGACTTTGATGCCGCTTTTGAATAATACGAACAAGCATTATCTAATTGGTTTAATTCCACATTAGCATCTGCAATTCCTGTATAAGCTAATGCCAATAATAATTCATCATTGCTGCTAAATTCTTTTAGTTGTTCAATGGCTAAATCGTATTGACCTTTATTTAAATAGCAAAAACCTAAATAGTAGTGTGCAAGGTTTCCAGATTTTGTACTTCCATATTCGTCGATAATACCAACAAATCCTAAAAAGTTACCATCACCATTGATGGCTTTATCTAAAGAGTCCTGTTCGAAATATCTTTCTGCAACATAGCTTTGTGCAGCTGCTTCTTTTTCTCTCGGACTCATAATGAATTTTTGGTATGAAAAATAAATTAATACCAAGGCCACAATGGCACCCCCAATTACTAATAAACTTTTTCTGTTTTCAGCAACATAATGTTCTGCTTTTGAAAACTGTTCTCCGATGTTATTTTCTGTTTCTTCCGACATATTATTCTATTCTAAGCTTGCAAAAATACATTTTTAGCCGATACTATCAATATCTGTTTAAAAGATGGGCTTAATTTAAATATATTTGTGCACCAGAATGGGTTTTTAATGTATCTAAATCAACTTTCACTATTAAATTTTAAAAATTACCAAGAAGCCAATTTGCACTTTTTGCCAGGTGTAAACTGTTTTGTAGGCAATAATGGAGCGGGCAAAACCAATATTTTAGATGCCATTCATTATTTATGCCTTTGTAAAAGCTATTTTAACCCAATTGATTCCCAACAAATATTACACGAGGAGGGTTTTTTTCTGGTTCAAGGCGAGTTTAATCGTACAGAAATTGTCGAGCCTGTTTATTGTGGCGTAAAACGCAATCATAAAAAAGTATTCAAGCGTAACAATAAAGAATATCAGCGCTTAGCGGATCATATTGGAATTTACCCTTTAGTCATGATTTCTCCTCAAGATCAGTATCTGATAACGGAGGGAAGCGAAGAACGACGAAAATTCTTAGACAATGCAATTTCGCAAACCGATAGCATTTACCTCGACGATTTAATTGCCTATCATAAAGTAATTACCCAAAGAAATGCTTTATTAAAGCAGTTTCAAGAACGCAATAAAGTAGATGTCGAAATGATCGAGATTTACGATGAACAAATGCTTACACTAGGAGATAAAATCTATCATAAAAGATTGGCTTTTATGGAAGCGTTTATTCCCTTGTTTAATCAGATTTACCAAACAATATGTGATGGCGCAGAAGCGGTAACTTTTGTTTATGAGTCGCATTTAAAGCAATCCGATTTTGCCGATTTATTGAAAAAAAATTTAACAAAAGATATTATTACAGCTAGGACAAATTATGGTGTGCATAAAGATGACCTGCAGTTTAATTTAGGAGATTTGCCATTAAAAAAATATGCATCGCAAGGACAGCAAAAATCTTATGTAATTGCATTGAAATTAGCCCATTATTCATTTCTACAATTAAAGAAAGGCTATAAGCCCATTTTAATGTTAGACGATATTTTTGATAAATTAGATGAATTGCGTATTCGTAAATTATTAGCTATGGTTGGCGAGGATTCTTTTGGGCAATTGTTTATTACCGATACTGACCAAAATAGGGTTGCAAAAATATTTAAAGATTTACAGATTGATTGTCGTATATTCGAAGTAAACAAAGGCCTTGTAGTCGATACTAAAAATAATTAAATATGTTGTTTAGGAAAAGTAATGAGTTAACTATGAAAGCTGCTATTGAGCAGCTACTGGATGCTTATAAGCTTTCCGATCAATTTATTATAGAAAAAATTAAGTTAAATTGGCCCGAATTAGTTGGTAAAGTAATTGCCAATCGAACTGATGAAATTAATATTCGTCAACAGAAATTATATTTAAAAGTGAGTTCGGCCAGTTTGCGTCAAGAATTAATCATGATGAAATCTACCTTAATTGAAAATGTAAATACCTACGCGGGTAAAAAACTGATCAACGAAATTGTATTGTTGTAAATTCAGTTTAGCATAAATAAAAAAAGGTTGGCAACAAATGTTGCCAACCTTTTTTTATTTGATGAATGTAATTAGTTTCTTTCGAATGCGCTAAAGAAAAAGTTTCCTTCAATCATTGCATTTTCGTCCGAATCAGATCCGTGAACTGCATTAGCATCTATTGATTTTGCGTATAAATTTCTAATAGTACCTGCATCTGCTTTTTGAGGATCTGTCGCGCCAATTACGGTACGGAAATCTGCAACTGCATTGTCTTTTTCTAAAATCGCAGCTACAATTGGTCCTGAAGACATAAAAGCAACTAAATCTTTGTAAAATGGACGTTCAGCGTGAACTTCATAGAATTTTCCAGCCATTTCGGGGCTCAATGAAGTGTATTTTAAGGCAATCACCTTAAATCCTGCTTTAATAATGTGGTCAATAATTGCGCCCATGTGCCCATTTGCAATGGCATCTGGCTTAATCATGGTAAAAGTTCTGTTTGTGGTCATCTTTTTAAATATTTATTGGGCGAAATTACAATAAAGAATGTTAAAATAGCATGAAATCTTCCAAAATTACCTCGATAATGCAATGTTTAGGGCATAAGAATGAAAAAAAATGAATAGATTTGCTACCTCTCTATGCATAATATAAACGAACTTAAATCATTGCTTTCGGAAGCAAAAAAAATTGTCATTACGACCCATCATAAACCCGATGGTGACGCAATGGGCTCTTCTTTGGGTTTGTATCATTTTTTGCTTTCATTAGGCCATCAAGTTCACTTGGTTACGCCCTCCGATTATCCATATTTTTTACATTGGTTGCCAGGTAATTCTGAAGTAATCGATTTTCAAATTCAAGCAGATAAGTCGATGCAATTAGTGACAGAAGCAGACCTTATTTTTTGCACTGATTTTAATGCGCTATCGAGAATTGGTGCATTAGGAGAATTGGTTCGTCAAAGTGCTGCCAAAAAAGTAATGATAGACCATCATCTAGAACCAGAAGGTTTTGAAGATTTTACTTTTTGGGATGTGCGTGCTTGTGCTGCTGCAGAATTAGTATATCGGTTAATAGTAACCTTAGGTTATGGTCATCATATCGATAAAGATATAGCCACTTGTTTGTACACCGGTATCATGACCGATTCTGGATCGTTTAGATTTCCAAGTACATCGGCCGAGGTGCATCGCATCATAGCCGATTTAATTGATAAAGGCGCAAATAATTCCAGAATTCACGAACTCATATACGATACCAATACCGAAAATCGTTTAAAATTTTTAGGCCATGTGTTAAGTCAGAAAATGGTAATTATGACGGAAATAAATACGGCTTATATTTATATTGATCAAGAGGAATTAAAAAAATACCAAATTGTAACAGGAGATACCGAAGGCATTGTTAATTACGCGCTTTCGATTAATGGTATTCGTTTTGCAATTTTGGTGGTGGATAGAGGTGAAGCAAGAAAATTATCATTCCGCTCTAAAGGAGAATTTCCTGCCAACGAAGTAGCTAAAAAATATTTTGAAGGTGGTGGTCATCGAAATGCAGCTGGTGGAATTTCTTTTTTAAGTTTATCAGAAACTGTAGCAAAAATAAAATCTATTTTACCCGAATTTGAAGAAATGTTAAAACAATAAATAAATCAAAAAACAAAATAAAAATGACTAGAAGATTATTAATTATCGCAGCATTAGCGACTGCCTTATTCCAAAGTTGTGGAGATGGTTTTAAAACAAGTGAAGATGGATTGAAATATAAAATTCATACGAGCAACCAAGGCGAAAAAATTAAAGCAGGAGATTTCGTTACTTTAAATATGGTTTACCGTACCGATTCTGATTCTGTTTTGTTTGATACTTATAAAATTGGACAAGCAGTAAAGTTAATGGTGGTAGAGCCTTCTTTTAAAGGCGATTTAATGCATGGCTTAACTTTGTTGTCAGAATCAGATTCTGCTACTTTTTTAATTAATGCAGATTCATTATTCGAAAAAACTTTCCGTTTTCAACGTCCAGCATTTATTGCTGCCGGTTCTATGTTGACATTCCAAATTAAAATCGAAAAAGTACAATCGAAAAAACAAATGGAAGATGAGATGCAAGCAGAAGCTGCAAAAAAAGCAACCGTAGAAAAAACAAACATCAATAAATACATTACAGATAATAAATTAACTACTGTTATTACCGCAAGTGGAGTACAGTATGTGATTACTAAAGAAGGATCTTCAGAAAAAGCAAGTATTGGCGATACCGTTATGGTACAATACACTGGTAGATTATTAAATGGTTTCAAGTTTGATTCCTCTTATCCTGCAGGCAAGCCATTAGAATTTCCGGTTGGCCAAGGTGTTGTAATTAAAGGATGGGACGAAATATTACAAATTATGGGTAATGGTGCAAAAGCTACCGTTATTATTCCATCTGCATTAGCATATGGCGCAAGCGAAATGGGTAATGGAGCAATTCCTGCCTATTCAACTTTGGTTTTCGATATGGAATTAGTAGGTATTAAAAAAGCTAAAAAATAAATTTAAAAATGAAAAACTTAAAAATTATCATCGCATGCTTGTTGCTGGCAAGTTTTGCCCAAGCTCAAAAAGCAGTAAAATATTCAAAATCTAAAACTTCGGGCCTTTCTTATGTAATGCATAAGTCAAATAAAGGACCAAAATTAAAATTAGATGATGTTGTTACTTTGAATTTAAAGTATAGCACGAGTAAAGATTCTTTAGTATTTGATAGTTGGAAAATGGGTAAACCAATTCAATTGAAAATTGCAAAAGCATCTTTTAAAGGAGATTTAATGGATGGTCTAACTTTATTAACGGTTGGCGATAGCGCTAGTTTTTTAATCAATGCAGATTCGTTGTTTACCAAAACCTTTGGTGCACCCCGCCCAGCATTTATCGACTCTAGTAGTTTCTTGAGTTTTACCGTAAAAATTATTAGTACTACCACAGACGCTGCTTTAAAAGCAGAAGAATTAAAATTAGAAAAAGAAAACGCTATGAAAGAAGACGAAGTGATTGCAAAATACATTGCAGAAAAACAAATTACCCCAAGTAAATCATCAAGTGGTTTAATGTACATCGTTTCTGAACCAGGTACTGGCGAGCAAGCGCAAGCAGGCAAAACAGTGAAAGTGCATTATACAGGCCGTTTGCTAGACGGTACTAAATTCGATTCTTCTTTAGATAGAAATGAGCCAATTGAATTTAAATTAGGACAAGGCATGGTTATTAAAGGATGGGACGAAGGTATTGCATTGTTAAAAGTTGGAGGAAAAGCATTGTTAATTATTCCTTCTAATTTAGCTTACGGATCTAGAGGCGCAGGTGGAGTTATTCCTCCATTCTCTCCATTAACATTTGAAGTGGAATTAGTTTCAGTACAATAAAACATATTTTATAAAGAGGCCTAAGCAAATATGTTTAGGCCTTTTTTATTTACCTATTTTATATGTTTGTCGATACCCATACCCACATCTATCTTCCAGAACTATCCCCAGAGATAGATCAGCTCATTGCGCGTGCAAATGCCAATGGTGTTCGACAATTCTTCTTGCCCAATATTGATAGTTCTTCTATCGATGCGGTTTTTAAATTAGCCAATCAATTTCCAGATCAATGTTATCCAATGATGGGTTTGCATCCTTGTTCGGTTAATGAAAATTACGAACAAGAACTCGCTACCATCTTTGCTGCGGCAAAGGCAAATAAAATTTATGCCATTGGTGAAATAGGCATGGATTTGTATTGGGATAGATCTTTTGAACAAGCGCAACGCACAGCTTTTATTGCACAAATTGAATTAGCTAAAGAATTGTCATTGCCTATAGTTATTCATTGTAGAAAAGCTTTCGACGAAACGCTGGCCATTTTAAAAGCAGCAAAGGGTCCAAATTTGCGAGGTATATTTCATTGCTTTTCGGGTAGCTTGCAACAGGCTCATCAAATTATAGACCTAGGATTTTATTTAGGCATTGGAGGCGTATTAACCTATAAAAATGCTGGATTAGCCGAGGTAGTAAAAGAAATAGATTTAGCGCATTTGGTTTTAGAGACAGATAGTCCTTACCTAAGTCCGGTACCTTTTAGAGGCAAACCCAACGAAAGTGCTTACCTCATACATGTGGCAGAGAAACTAGCTACGCTAAAATCTTGTACTTTAGCAACTATAGCAGAACAAACTACAGCTAATTCAAAAAAAGTTTTTGGTATATAAAAATCAAAGCAAATGAAAAAATTACTTCTCCTGTATACTGGTGGAACCATTGGAATGGTTCAAGATCAAAAAGGGATTTTAGTGCCTTTTGATTTTAATAACATTACCGAAAATGTGCCAGAACTTTCTCGTCTTGATTACCAAGTAGCCGTCATTTCTTTTGATCCAATTTTAGATTCATCTAATATGAACATGAATAGTTGGATAGAGATGGCAAGTATAATTGAAAAAAATTATAACGAGTATGATGGGTTTGTAATTTTACATGGTTCAGACACAATGGCTTATACAGCGAGTGCCTTAAGTTTTATGTTAGAAAATTTGGCAAAGCCTGTAATCCTTACAGGCTCTCAGTTACCGATTGGTGAGATTAGAACAGATGCCAAAGAAAATTTAATAACCGCATTAGAAATTGCTGCTGCAAAAGATGAACATGGACAAGCAATTGTGAATGAAGTTTGTATTTATTTTGATTATAAATTGTTTAGAGGCAATCGTTCAAAGAAAACAGAAGCCAATAAATTCGAAGCCTTTAGCTCGCCTAATTTTCCAATTTTAGCGGAAGCGGGTGTACATATTAATTTCAACTCGGAAGTGTTGATGCCTCGTTCCGAAGCCGCATTTGTAGTGCATAAAAAATTAAAAAATCCCATTTCATTATTAAAAATATTTCCAGGAATTTCGCCTGCATATGTGCATGCTGTTATTAGCGCAGAAGGGGTGAAAGCTATAATTCTAGAAGGTTTTGGAGCGGGTAATACTTGTACCGATGATTGGTTTGTTGAAAGTTTACAACAAGCCGTAACCAATGGAATCTTGATTTTAGAAATCACTCAATGTATAGGCGGAAATGTTGAAATAGGTAGATACGAAACCAGCAAACATTTAGCTAAAATGGGAGTTGTTGGTGGCCTAGATTTAACATTCGAAGCGGCCGTTACTAAATTGATGTTTTTGTTTGGACAGGAGCTAAGTTTAAATGACATTGCCAGCCAGCTAACCCAAAACTTAAGAGGAGAAATTACAGCATAGCAAAAAAAATTACTAGGCCGTATATATTATTCGACAATAGTATTCCAGCTAAATTTATCGATAGCTAAGCCCGTGCGAATATGCATTAATTTCTTTTTTGCACGCAACATAAAAGCGTTTTCATCTATAGCAGGTAATATATAATTATGTCCGTTGATACTTATTGATTCAATAGGAGCTACCACTGCTGCGGTTCCTGTACCAAAGGCTTCCGAAACTTGATTTTCTTTTAAAGCTTTCTCTAAATCATCCACACTAATTTTTTTAATTTCAACTGGCATATCCATTTCGTTTGTTAAAGTCAAAATGGAGTCTCTAGTAATTCCATCTAAAATAGAATCCGAAGTGCTAGGCGTAATGAGTTGTCCATTGATAATAAACATCACATTCATGGTGCCAGATTCTTCAATGTATTTATTTTCTCGACCATCGGTCCATAAAATTTGATCGAAGCCTTCTTCTTTTGCTAGTTTAGTTGGGAAAAATGATGCACCATAATTACCTGCACATTTTGCAAATCCGGCACCACCTCTGGTAGCACGAGCGAAATGAGTTTCCACTTTTATTTTTAATGGAGTACCATAATATGGACCAACTGGTCCACCAAAAATTACAAACATATATTCTTCTGCAATCTTTACCCCAAAACGCGCCTCAGAAGCAAATACAAATGGTCTGATATATAACGAATGACCTTCACCTTCGGGTACCCAATTTAAATCGGTTTTAACAAAAGCCAATAATGCTGCATGAAATAAATCTGCAGGGATTGTTGGCATGCACATTCTATCTAGTGATTTATTGAATCTATCTAAATGTTTTTCAATTCTAAAAATAGAAATCGATCCATCTTGCATTTTAAATGCTTTCATACCCTCGAAAACACTTTGTCCGTAATGAAGCGCGAGCGTTGCCGGATTTAAAGACAAGTTTTGGTATGGAACAACTTTTGGATTAATCCATTTGCCATTTTCGTAATTTGAAACAAACATGTGGTCTGAAATAACCGCACCAAACTCGCCTCGTTCCACTAATTCTTTAGTCCAATGAGGGTTTTTTGTTTGTTCAATTGGTATTTGGTAGTTCATATTAAAATGGGATGTTTTTCAAGCACAAAATTGCATAAATAAAGCTAAAAAGGCTAATTTATTTAATTAGCTATTTTGCTGACTATCAAATAGATAATATTTATCAAAATGCCTGTTTCAAATATGGCTGAATAATTGCAAACAATAACTTAATTTGCAGCATAATTTTAAAGCCTTGAAACTTTCCGAAATCAGTAATCCTATTGCAGCAGAATTAAAAACTTTTGAAGCCGCTTTTAAAGCTTCGATGCAAAGTTCTGTACCCTTATTAGATAAGGTAACGCAATATATTTACAAACGAAAAGGAAAGCAAATGCGGCCTATGTTTGTGTTTTTTACGGCACAGCTTTGTGGTGGAATTACACCGGCTACCCATAGGGGAGCAGCATTAGTTGAGTTACTACATACGGCTACTTTGGTTCACGATGATGTGGTAGACGATGCCTATTTGCGAAGGGGCTTTTTAGCGATCAATGCCGTATGGAAAAATAAAATAGCCGTATTGGTTGGAGATTTTTTATTGGCTAAAGGCTTGTTGTTATCTTTAAATAACGATGATTTTAATTTGCTCAAAATAGTTTCTCGTGCAGTGCAGCAAATGAGTGAAGGAGAATTATTGCAAATTGAAAAGGCAAGAAGGCTGGACATTAAAGAAGATGTTTATTACGAAATTATAAGACAAAAAACGGCCTCTTTAATTGCTTCTTGTTGCGCTTGTGGTGCTGCTTCTGCTGGAGTAGCACCACAAATGGTAGATCAAATGCATTTGTTTGGAGAGCATTTAGGAATGGCATTTCAGATCAAAGATGATTTAATGGATTTTGGTTATGATGACATTGGAAAGCCTAAAGGCATTGATATAAAAGAGAAGAAACTAACCCTTCCCTTAATTTATGCATTGCAAAAAGTAAGTGCTGCAGAAAAAAATAAAATGATCAAATTGGTCAAAAACCATCACGAAGAAAAGGAAACCTTAACAATCATATTAAATTTTATCAATGCGCAAGGTGGCATGGATTATGCAGCGCATAAAATGATAGAATATAAAAACAAAGCCCTTTCAATACTTGCGCAATTCCCAGATTCTAATGCCAAAGAATCGCTGATTCAGTTAGTTGATTTTACCATCAATAGAAAAAAATAATGTATTCAACAGAGGTGATATTTTTCGGATGTTTCGCGTTATTTGTTTTCGCCATGTTGGCCATAGACCTAGGCGTTTTTAATAAAAAAAACCACATTATAAAAACGAAAGAAGCCGCGGTGATGAGTGTTATCTGGTTAAGCTTCGCCATTTGTTTTTATATTTTATTGTTGTTCAAAGGGCATTGGATTCATGGTGTCAAAGATTTAGCTTCCTTGCAAGCTGTTATTGCATTAAACCACCAATCAATCGCTATTATTCCAACAGATTTTACAGTCAGTTTAGCAAATTACAATCAAAATTTGGCATTAGAGTTTATGAGTGGTTATTTGGTCGAGTATGCATTATCGGTAGATAATATATTTGTGATCATCTTATTACTTACTGCATTTAATGTTGCCGAAAAATATTATCACCGTGTTTTGTTCTGGGGTATATTGGGTGCAATTTTGATGCGTTTCCTTTTTATTTTTTTAGGGGCTACTTTAATTAAAGAATTTGAATGGATATTATATTTATTCGGAATATTTCTTTTGTATACAGGATTGTCTTTGTTTTTCAAAAAAGAAGAAACAGAAAAAATTGATACAGAAAACCATCCCGTTGTAAAGTTTTTTGCAAAGTATTTTAAGGTATTTCCTAGGTATGTAGGCAGTAATTTTTTTGTCAAGAAAAACAAAAAATGGCTTATTACGCCTTTGTTTATTGTGTTAATAGTCATCGAATTTTCAGATTTAATATTTGCGGTAGATTCTATTCCCGCAATATTTTCGATTACTAAAGACCCCTTTATTGTTTTCTTCTCTAATATATTTGCCATTTTAGGTTTGCGTTCTATGTTTTTTTTATTGGTCAATGTGATACACCAATTTCATTATTTAAAAACAGGCTTAGCGGTATTGTTGACATTTATTGGCGTTAAAATGCTTGCCGCACATTGGTTAAAGGCCATCGGATTTGGTACTTTACATTCCTTGTTATTTATTATTTTTGTATTGCTAAGCAGTATTTTGTTGTCCACTTTTTTTCCAAAAACAACTATTGATAAATGATCATGAAAAAGTTTCTTTTTTTTACGGGTATAATACTTGTTTGCATTAATTATGCAATAGCGCAAAGTCCTGAAGCCGATAAACCTATTGTTAAAAAGGTATTTGAAGATTATTATATAGGCGAGTACCGCTTTAAAAGTAGGAATAATTGGGTGCTTTTTGGATTCGGTCCAAACATTCGACCAAATTTGCCAAATTTCACCAATGCGAACATGGAATTAAGTTTTAATTACTATGATCGTTTAGATAGATTATGGCAATTGAGTTACCAAGCCAATACGCTTAATTATTTAGCATTTGGTGGCGCTACTGTTTACCTTAATGCATTTAATGTAGGTAGAGGAAAAGTGATCGAAAAACAATATTATAAAATAGCAGCATTCGCTGGTCCTAGTTTAGTCTATACTAATTATTATCCTTATGATTCTACTAAAACGATAAATCAAGACAAAACATTTGGTATTGGCTTGCAAGCACAATTGCAATTTATTGTTAAGCCTGTATATGATTTTGGTTTTAGCATTAGCCCTTTTGTGAATGTAAATTCCGTTCAAACAGTTGCTGGCATTACGCTGGCTATTTATGGGTCAAATGCAATGGAAAGAAAAATTAAATATTAATCATATTTAAAATTTCGTCTATATATATTCTGTTATTAGCTAAGCGAGGCACTTTATGTTGACCACCAAGCTTGCCTCTGTTTTTCATCCAATTATAAAAAGTATCTGCCGGTGCAAGATGAACAATAGGTTTTAACAATGCGATATTACCTTTTCGTTTTGCTTCGTAATCGGAGTTGATTTCTTTTAGGGCTGCATCCAAACAATCTGTAAAGGTGTCGAGATCCAAAGGTGCTTTTTCAAATTCAATAATCCATTCGTGACCGCCAGATTTTTTATCGCTAAAATAAATTGGCCCAGCGGTATAATCTTTGATAGCGGCGTTGCAAATACTACAAGCTTTTACTAAAGCTTTTTCTGCATTGTCGATAATGAGTTCTTCTCCAAAGGCATTGATAAAATGTTTGGTTCGGCCGGTAATTAAAATACGATAAGGATTTAGACTAGTAAATTGAACGGTGTCGCCCACTACATAGCGCCATAAACCACCATTGGTAGAAATAACAATCGCGTAGTTTTTAAATAAACAGACTTCGGCCAATGATAAGGTTTTCGGATTCTCTTCGTCGATGTTTTCTATTGGAATAAATTCATAATAGATACCATAGTCGAGCATTAATAACATTTCACTTTTTCCTATTTGATCTTGAATACCAAAAAAACCTTCCGATGCATTATAGGTTTCTAGGTAATACATTTCTGAAGAAGGAATTAATTTTTGAAATTGTTCCCGGTAAGGCGCAAAATTAACCGCACCATGAAAATACAATTCTAAATTTGGCCAAACTTCTAACAAATTATTTTTGCCTGTAATTTCTAAAATTCTTTTGGCCAATAAAACCGTCCATGTAGGAACCCCAGAGATATTGGTTACATTAACATTGATGGTGGCATTAGCAATCGTTTCTAATTTTTCTTCCCAATGTTCCATGAGCGCTATTGCACTATTCGGTGTTGTATGGAATTCGGCCCACATGGGCAAGTTTTTAATTAAAACAGCAGAAAGGTCGCCATAAGAAATAGCTTCGTTTACAGGGCTTATTTGATTACTTCCGCCCACTATTAAACATTTGCCAGTAAATATTTTTGATTCGGGTTGATTGTTACAATAAATACTTAATAAGTCTTTACCTCCTTTATAATGACACTCCTCTAAAGATTCGTTGCTGACTGGTATAAATTTACTTTTGTCGCTGGTGGTGCCAGAAGATTTTGCAAACCATTTAATTTCTGAAAACCATAAAATATTATCTTCCCCTTGCATCATACGCTCAATATAGGGTTTGAGCGTGTCGTAGTTTTGCAATGGAACTCTATTGACAAACTCATCTCTGGTTTCAATACTTTTGTAATCGTATTTTCTACCCCATTCGGTATTTCTAGCACCGTTAATCAAATTAAATAGCCATTCCTCTTGTACTTCGTTTGGATATTTCATAAAGAATTCAATTTGATGAATTCTTT
>JAURMH010000005.1 GCA_030830805.1 Bacteroidota bacterium | reverse complement strand
TGGATCCAAACATTGCACTCATTGTACCCGAAGTAAACGCACATGTATTAACCAAAAAAGATTTAATCATTGCGAATCCAAATTGTTCGACCATACAAATGGTAATGGTGTTGAAGCCATTGCATTTAAAATATAAAATTAAAAGAGTAGTTGTTTCTACTTATCAATCGGTAACCGGAACAGGTGTTAAAGCGGTGGAGCAGCTTATGAATGAGCGCGCTGGTATTGAAGGAGAGCGTGCCTATCCATATCCAATAGATTTAAATGTGATTCCACAAATTGATGTTTTTCTCGAGAATGGTTATACTAAAGAAGAAATGAAAATGATTTTGGAAACCAAAAAAATTATGGAAGACGATAGTATTCAAGTAACCGCTACCACTGTTCGTATTCCAGTAATGGGTGGTCATTCAGAAGCCATCAATATTGAATTCGAAAATGATTTTGATATGGCTACTGTTAAAAATATTTTAGCCAATTCGCCGGGTATTGTTTTGCAAGACGATCCAGCTAATTTAATTTATCCAATGCCTTTAACTGCTAACGATAAAGACGAAGTTTTTGTTGGCCGACTAAGAAGAGATGAATCGCAAGCAAATACGCTAAACTGTTGGGTAGTTTCGGATAATTTAAGAAAAGGCGCGGCAACCAATGCCGTTCAAATTGCCGAATATTTAATGAAAAATAATTTATTGAATGCCTAGTTTTGGACAAACAAAAGGCAATAAAAATGGTTAAATAGGTAAGTTTTTGGGTTTTTTGCGAATTTTATAGCATTTAATGCCTTAGCTTAGTATTTTTGATAAAATCGAAATATGTTAAATCTTGCTGTTACAATAGATCAAGAATCTGGCTTTTGCTTTGGAGTTGTTTACGCCATTGAAATGGCGGAAGAAATACTGGCCGAAAAAGGTTATTTATATTGCCTTGGCGATATTGTGCATAACGACGAAGAGGTGGATCGTTTAAAAGCGAAAGGTTTAAAAATTATTTCGCAAGAAGATTTAATAAACCTAAAAGACGAAACTGTTTTAATTAGAGCACATGGCGAACCGCCAGCTACCTACCAAACTGCTTTAGCAAATAATATTACTTTAATAGATGCTTCATGCCCTGTAGTTCTTAAATTACAGAATAGGGTAAAAAATTCTTTCGACGACGAAGAACAAATTTATATTTATGGTAAGCATGGACATGCCGAAGTAATTGCTTTGCAAGGGCAGACAAATAACGAAGCGGTTGTTTTCCAAGACATCAAAGAACTCGACTTTGCGAGCATGCCTAAAAAAATTACTTTGTATTCGCAAACTACCAAAAGCACCGATAAATTTTATGCCATCAAAAACGAATTGATTGCTAAAGGTTTTGAAGTAAGAGCAAACGATACCATTTGTCGTCAGGTTTCTAATCGTGACGAAGAATTACGCAAGTTTGTAACCAATTACGATCGCATTATTTTTGTCTCTGGTAGAAAATCATCTAACGGAAAAATTTTATATGATGTTTGCAGACAACACAATGTGAATACTTATTTTGTTTCCGCAAGTTCTGAAATAGACCCGACCATGTTCCATGCAAACGATACGGTTGGCATTTGTGGCGCTACCTCTACGCCTATGTGGTTAATGGAGGAAGTGAAAAATAAATTACAAAGTTTATAAATCATGATTCAAAATATATTAATTGTATTGGCCACATTTATCATAATGGAATTGGTGGCTTGGTTGGCGCATAAATTTGTGATGCATGGTTTTCTATGGTATTTACACAAAGATCACCATCAAAAAGAGCCTGGTTTTTTCGAAAAAAATGACGCCTTCTTTTAATCTTTGCTTGCCCAAGTTCTTATTGTTTTATTACAGGATCTATTCATAACGACTTTCGTTTTTATATTGGTTTAGGTATTTTATTATATGGCATTTGCTATTTTTTAGTACACGATATTATCATTCACCAAAGATTTAAAATTTGGAGAGATTGGGATAATAAATATGTTAGAGCCATTCGTCGTGGGCATAAAATGCACCATAAATATTTAGAGAAGCACGATGGAGAATCTTTCGGAATGCTGCTTGTTCCATTCAAGTATTTTGCAGAACAATACGCCAAAAAAAATTAAAAAATATTTTATGAAAAAAATTGGATTCACCTTGCTGATAGCAATAGCAAGCTTGCAATCATTTGCTCAATCTGGTATTATCAAAGGAAAAGTAAAAAACGCCATCAATAACGAGGTGTTGCCTAGTGTTGTAGTCGCTATTCAAGGCACAACGATGGCTACTACCACTGGCTTTGATGGTTTTTTTGAATTGAAAAATTTAAAACCAGGCTTTTACAATGTTGAATTTAAGTTGATTGGGTTTAAGAAAAAAGTACTCTACGAAATTCAAGTAAATAATTTAAAAGCGAGTATTGTTGATATTGAATTAGAAGAAGATTCGAGAAATATCAATACGGTTGAAGTAACAGCAAAGAATTTTTACAAGCCAGCAGAAAGTCCGGTTTCATTAAGAACCATTGGCGTGTCAGAAATTAAAAGAAACCCCGGTGGTGGAAGAGATATTTCTAAAGTAATTCAATCTCTACCTGGCGTGGCATCGAGCGCCACTTTCCGAAACGATATTATTATTAGAGGTGGTGCGCCCAACGAAAATAAATTTTATTTAGACGGAATTGAAATTCCTAACATCAATCATTTTGCAACACAAGGCTCAACCGGTGGTCCAGTGGGATTAATCAATGTAGATTTTGTTCGCGAAGTAGATTTTTATTCGGGTGCGTTTCCAGCAAACAGAGGTAATTCTTTGAGTTCTATTTTTGAT
>JAURMH010000004.1 GCA_030830805.1 Bacteroidota bacterium | reverse complement strand
TTCCCTGTCAAAATAAAAAAATGGAGACTATAAAAGATAAAAATGTACTCATTGTAGGCGCTACAGGAGGCATAGGTAAAGCAACAGCGCTTTTATTAAAACAATCTGGCGCTAACTTATTTTTATGCAGTACAAATTCCGAGAAACTATCTGCATTGGCACAGGAGTTACAGCTTCCTAGCCAGCAAACATTCTTGTTAGATATTACAGATGCAAATGCTGTTAAGAAAGTAGCAGAAAGTATTCATCAGCAAATTCCAGCTATTGATATACTTATAAATGCTGCTGGTATTGGCATTATAAAGCCTATCGAAAATTTAAGCGAGCTAGATTTCATGCAGAGCATTCAAGTAAATTTAGCTGGTGCATTTTATTTAGTCAAAAATTTTATTGAGCCGATGAAAATTACTAAAAAAGGTTTAATTATAAATATTCCAGGAGTATTAGGAAAAACGCCAATGGCAGGCGCAGCAGCTTATTCGGCTTCTAAGTACGGATTAAACGGCATGATGAAATCGATCAGAGAAGAATTAAAAAGAACAGACATTCGCATTACCAATATATTTTTAGGTGGTACCGATTCTCCATTTTGGGATCAAATTGATTTAAGAGTGCAACGCGATAAATTTGTTCAAGCAACAGAAGTTGCAAAATCTATTTGGTTTTTATGCCAACAACCTAGCTCGGGTGTTGTTTCCGAATTAGTGTTACAACCGTTTAACCACCAAGCTATTTAATGAGACATTTATTGCTAAGTGATATCGAACAAATGAATAGCCGTTATCGAGCGAGTTTTATCAATTCACTCAGCGGTTTTAAAAGCTTAAATTTAGTGGGGACTATTTCGAAAAATGGTCAACATAATTTGGCGCCTTTCAACTCCATTGTGCACATAGGCTCCAACCCTCCATACCTTGGAATGATTGCTAGACCTGCAACAGAAAGCCACCAGACACTTAGCAATATTATTGCAAGCGGCTACTATACTTTAAATTCAGTGAGCGAATCAATCATGGAACAAGCACATCAATGCAGCGCCAAATACGATGCTAACACCTCCGAATTTGAACAAACAGGTCTCGAGGTTTTTATAACTGAAAAAAATATTGCACCCTATGTATTAGCATCGGCTATAAAAATAGGATTGGAATTGGTCGAAATTATACCCATTAAATTAAATCAAACCTCTTTAGTGATTGGTAAAATAATTGAAATTATTTTACCAGAAAGTGTTATTTCGGAAGATGGTTTTGTAGATATTGCAAGCGCTGGAAGCATTACCTGTAATGGCTTAGATAGCTATTATAGTGTTAAAGCATTGAAAAGAATTCCATATGCTAAACCATAAAATTCTTTAAAATTTAATTTCGATAGGATTTTCTTCAGCAGTATTTATAATGACAATACCGTAACGCGTCTCTTGCGGTTTAAAAGTGCTGCCTAGTATAGTATTGCTTTGTAATTCCGATTGGAATTGTTTGTTCGCATTAATGGCAACAAAAATATTTCCAGCCGCTAACATTGGCCCGGCAACCACTCCAAGCGGAAAATCAGCTACACTTGCACCATTTGTTGTTTGCACAGGTGGAGTAAATGCCAATAACAAAAAGCTCAATGCCTGCCAATTTTTTTGCTTCAACTTTTGATATGCATCTGCTGTTTTTATAAAATCAATGGCTTGCCCATTACTGGTTAAATTAAAATCCTTACCTAATACCAGCGTTTGATTACCAGTGTTTTCTATTTTTACGGCAACTAATTTAATTTTGTGCTTACGCTCTTTTTTAGCATAACGCTTATTATTAAGCTCGGCTAAAATTTCATAACGATAAGATAATTTTAAACCATTATAATTACCTGCAAGTTCGTAGCTCAAATAAGAGGGCTCGATTGGATTGTAAATAGCCGCACAGCTACTCATTAATAAAGTAAATATTGATAGTATATAAATTCTATTTTTCATTTACATGCAATTTATTTATTTTTTTTCAAAAAAAATGGCCAATTTTTAGATTGGCCATTTTTAAATTTTATTAAAAGGATTATTCTTTAATTAACCTAAGTGTGCTTGAAGCATCTTTGGTAGTTAATCTAACGAAATAAACTCCATTAGCAAAGGTCGAAATATCCATTGGGATAGCATTTGCACCCGAAAGGTTTTCATATACTCTATTAGCAATTAATTTTCCGTCTAAGCTATATACAGCTAAGGTTACAGCAGAATTCGATTTTAAATCGAAAGTAATAGTAGCGGTATTGCCTGCTGGATTTGGATAAATTTGTATTGCATCTGGCCCAGCTAAAGTTTGAATGCCAGTAACATTTGTTCCAATTTCCATACCTGCAGTATATCCTTTTGCAACCGCTTCGGCTATGGTAGAATTAGATGCGTTTTCAATTTTTCCATTTGGATTAATCAACATGTTAATGATATGCATTTTGTTTGTTCTCCAATTGGCAGGTAATACATATGTATAAGTATGCGTTACACTAGCACCACTGTCTGCACTTGCGCCAAATGCATTTGCATAACCTTCGAATGAAGGACAAATAATTCTAGCTACGTGATCGTATTGCATTTTTGTAAAAGGAACCGGATTTGATAATAATTCATATCCACCCATTACGCCATTTGCGCCGCCTGCATAAGCATTTGCTTGACTCCAAGTAGAGCCTGTTCCTCTAACGCTATCTTCTGTTAATACACAAGCCATTTTATAATCACCTGCAATTGCAGTTTTAAACGTAGAAGTTACAGAAACTTTTAATTCGCGTGTAGCTGAATTGTATGTTGCGCCATTTTCTAAAATTGCAATTGGTGCAGCAATTATTTTATTTAAGAAATTTGCTTCTAATTGACTTGGGTCAAAGGCAATACCTCTATCTACAATTACTTGAGGATAGCCAGCTAAATAGGCCCCCATTCCTGCATCGTAAATGGTATAAGTCATTGGATCCGCATTATGAACTGCAATAGGAGCAACATATCCATTGTAATTTGTTTCCATTAAATCCATAAACACAGCACCTCTTGGACACCATTGACACCATGTACCTGTTCCTTCTTCGGCAACTACTATTTTACCTGGTGCAGGATTTACAGGAGCAATGGTAATTGATTTTAAATTGTCTGTACTATCTCCGTCAGATGCATTTCCATTTACATTTGAAATAATTGCAACTGCATTATTAGTACCACTTGCTAAGGTGATATTTTGATCTAAAGTAATGTCATAAACTGCTAGAGATGCAATGTTTACTCCTGTTATATTTTTTGTTTGTGAAATACCATTGTAGTTTAAATTAATATCTAAAGAAGTAATAGTAGTATTTCCTAAATTTCTAATTTGTGCCGTAGCCGTTTTTGTTTGACCAGTTAGGCCATTAGGAATATCTAAACTAGTTAATGCTGCATTGAATGTTGGCAACACATATGGAGTATAATTATACGATACATCATCTACCCAAAAAGAAGCAGCAGCATTCGCTGGATAAAAATCAATAGATGCTATTTGATTAATTGTATTACTAAAAGTACCCTGTAAAGTATCATTTAAATATACTTTCCATTGATTGGTATTTAAGTTGATGATATATTTTAATTCAAACCAATTGCCTTGTGGGTAATTACCGGAAAATAATTGTCCGCCTGTATTTCCCATAGTTAATGTCTGATCTGCATTCATATAACAATCTAAAGCCCACGTTTGACCGATGGTTGCAGTTGCTTGAAAGTTAAAATAAGCGGTTTTAGCACTTGGCACTTTAAACCTAGATTTAAATTCAAATGTTCCTGAATTATATACTCCTCCAAAAGGCAAAACCACATCTGCTGGTCCACCCGTTGCAGAAGTGGAAGAGAAATAAATTGATTTTGTTCCACTATAGGAATCAGAAGCTATAACGTTCACGTCTTCGGTACCACCATCAGCATTACTCCAAGTAGTCCAGTTTGGTGATTGAGGACCTAATTTTGAGCCTACAGTATAAGATTCAAAATCGTCGTTAAAGGTTTGTGCATTTGCCGAGAAACCTAATAAGGCAATGGCTGCAAATAAAGTAAATTTCATTTTCATAGTTTATTTTTTGATTTCCGATTGATTAATAAAAATAATGAAATAAAATGGCATATAAAACAGTTCTATAGTATTTCATAACCGAAAAATAAGTAATTTAAAACTAAAATCT
This sequence comes from Bacteroidota bacterium, assembly GCA_030830805.1. Taxonomy (GTDB): domain Bacteria; phylum Bacteroidota; class Bacteroidia; order Sphingobacteriales; family Sphingobacteriaceae; genus CAIKLP01. The sequence continues at coordinate 767 of JAURMH010000004.1, read as the reverse complement.
ACTTCATGGGTTAATAATTTAATGAAAACCATCTTAATTACCGGCGGAACTGGATTAATAGGTAGCAAATTAAGTCTGGCTTTATTAGCAAAAGGCTATCAAGTAAGGCATTTAAGTAGGCAACCAATTAGTTCGCCTTTGATAAAATCTTATTGCTGGGATATTGAACAAAATAGCATGGATGAAAATGCATTAATTGGTGTGCATGCAATTATACATTTGGCCGGCGCAAGTATTGCCGAAAAAAAATGGACCGATAAAAGAAAAGCGGAGATCGTGAATAGCAGAGTGAATAGTACACAATTACTTTTTGAATATGTACAAAAAATGGAACAGCCAATAGCAAGTTTCATTGCAGCATCTGCAACTGGTATTTATCCGACCAACCCTCAAAAATTATATAACGAAAATGCAAAACCTGCTACAGATTTTTTAGGCGACTGCTGCGAAAAATGGGAAAATAAAATAGACCAATTTAATACACTAGGTATTCGTACAGTAAAGCTGAGGACTGGTATTGTATTGGCTAAAGAAGGAGGTGCTTTACCAAAAATGGCTAAACCGATAATAGCTGGAGTAGGTGCTCCAATTGGCGATGGCAAACAATGGATGAGTTGGATTGACGAAGTTGATTTAGTAAATATGTATATATATGCACTAGAAAATATTTCGTTAAATGGTGCTTATAATGCAGTAAGTCCTTACCCATGCAGCAACCAAAACTTTACACAGGTTTTAGCTAAAGTTTTAAATAGATTTATATTATT
>JAURMH010000017.1 GCA_030830805.1 Bacteroidota bacterium | reverse complement strand
GAATTGATTTGCATATTGAAGTAACCCCTGTACCCTATTCCGAACTCATTAAAACCGAAAATGCTGAAAACTCAATTGAAATTGCTAAACGAGTTGAATTAGCAAGGGCCATTCAAATAGAAAGGTACCAAAATGAACCAGACATTTACACCAATGCCCAAATGAACGAGGCTTTATTAAAAAAATGGGGTATTCTTTCCCCTGCAGCCGAAAAATTATTGGAATTAGCGATGGAAAAATTTCAATTTAGCGCTCGGGCCTATGATAGAATTAGAAAATTGGGACGAACCATTGCCGATTTAGAAGCAAATACTACCATAAAAGAAGAGCATATTAGCGAGGCCATCCAATATCGTAATTTAGACAGGTCTACCTGGGGTCAATTTAAAAATTAAAGGCAATAAAATTAAAACGGCTAGTATTGTCCTGTTTTTAGCATCACTAAAGTGCAGGCTTCAATTGTTTCGATCCCTTTTTCGGTGGCTAAACTATTCAAAATTGGATTTTCTGTACCCGGATTAAATATAATTCTTCTAGGTTTCAAATCTATAATAGCATTGTAGTAGTCTTCTTGTGCTGATGGGCCCAAATACAGGGTGACAGTGTCTATGCGCTCATTTGTTGGCCATTCATTAATGATAGGTGTGCTAAGAATTTCCCCTTTTTTAATCCCAAAAGGATACACTGCATATCCTTTTTCTACTAATAAGGCAGTTGCCATAAAACTATATCTGTCTGCATTGGGTGTTGCTCCAAGAATTAATGTAATGGGTGTATTCATTTTACAAAGCTATTACAAAAAATGAAAATGTTTTAATATAGTTCGATAAAACGATGTAATTTTATCGTCCAATTCGTTTACACAAAATCAAATTAACAAAAATGGCAAAGTCAAGTAAGAAGAAAGTAGCTACAAAAAAGAAAGTAGTAGCCCCTAAGAAAAAAGTGGTAGCAAAGAAATCTGTTAAAAAAGCAGCTAAGAAAGCCGCAAAAAAAACAACTAAAAAAGCAGCCCCTAAAAAGAAAGTAGCTCCTAAAAAGAAGGTAGCCGTAAAGAAAGCAACTAAAAAAGTAGCTCCTAAGAAAAAGGCAGTCGCTCCTAAAACTGTTAAAAAAGCAGTAAAAAAAGCAGCTCCAAAAAAGAAAGTAGCCTCTAAGAAAAAAGCAACTGCTCCAGTAGCAGCCCCTGCTGTAGTAACGCCAACTCTATTTACAGAGCCAACTACTAATTCGACGCCTACAGTTTAGTAAAAAAAACTTAAATTACAATCCCGCTCCGTTTCCGATTTTTCGGTGGAGGCGGGATTTTTTATTTTTAATATAAATTCATTTTTATGCGTATTATTTTAATGTTATTATGTTTTCCTTTTTTACTGCAAGCGCAAAACAATTCAATTGCAGAGAAAACAAAAAATATGGAATTGCGAAAAGGTTTTTATGATTTTTATTGGGACAATACCAATGGAAAAATATACCTAGTTGTAGACAAATTGAATATGCCTTTTTTGTACGTCAACTCTTTACCAGCTGGACTGGGATCCAATGATATTGGGCTTGATAGAGGACAACTAGGAGATTCAAGAATTGTATACTTTAATCGAGTAGGTAAAAAATTATTCTTAACACAGCCCAATCTTGATTACAGGGCAGTCACAAAAGATAAAAGAGAGCAAAAAGCTGTGGAGCAATCTTTTGCTCAGTCTATTCTTTTTAATTTTAATATTGAAGCCGAGGAAGAAAATGCAGCCGATCCTTCAATGAACAAAATATTAATTGACGCCACCAGCTTCTTGTTAAGAGATGCGCACGGTGTAGTAGATAGAATTAAGCGTGCAAGACAAGGCACTTATACCATCAACGAAAATAGATCTGCTATTTATATTCAAAACACTAAGAACTTTCCAAAAAATGCAGAGTTCGAAGCAACAGTGACATTTGTTGGCGGATCCGATGCAGGAAGATTGGTGCAATCCGTAACACCTTCTCCAGAAGCAATCACAGTTAGAATGCATCATAGCTTTGTAGCATTACCAGACAATAATTACAGTCCAAGAAAATATGATATTCGAAGTGGCTTTTTTGGTACAAGTTTTTTCAATTACAGTTCTGATATTAGTGAACCCATTCAGCAAATGGTGATCAACAGACATCGTTTACAGAAAAAAGATCCTACTGCTGCTATCAGCGAAGCTGTTAAACCCATTATTTATTATTTAGACAATGGCACACCAGAACCAATTCGCTCTGCATTATTAGAAGGCGGAAAATGGTGGAACCAAGCATTTGAAGCTGCTGGTTACAAAAATGCATTTCAATTATACATCCTTCCAGACTCTGCAGACCCAATGGATATTCGTTACAATATGATCAATTGGGTGCACCGTTCTACTAGAGGATGGAGTTATGGCGCTTCTGTGGTGGACCCTAGAACTGGAGAGATTATCAAAGGTCAAGTTTCATTAGGCTCTTTGAGAGTGAGACAGGATTATTTAATTTTTGCTGCTTTACTATCCCCTTATACAACAGGCAAGCCGGTGTCAGAGGAAATGCGTAAAGCTGCAATTCATAGATTAAGACAACTTTCTGCGCATGAAATTGGACATACCTTGGGCTTACAACACAATTATGCATCTAGTTTTAATGATCGATCATCGGTGATGGACTACCCACATCCAAATGTTTTTGTAAACGCAAAAGGTGCTTTAGATTTCTCTACCATTTACACAGACGAAATTGGTCTTTGGGATAAACGCGCTATCACTTATGGTTACCAAGATTTTCCAAAAGGCACAGATGAAGCAAATGCTTTAAATAATTTATTAGAAGAAAATTCAAAAAATGGATTACAATTTATTGCAGATGCAGACGCAAGAGCAGCAGGCGGCATGCACCCCAATGCGCATTTATGGGACAATCAACCTGATGCAGTGGATGGATTAATGCAAACTTTTGCTGTACGCAATAAAGCGATGCAACAATTTAGCGAAGACGCGGTGAAACTGGGTACCCCACTTGCTCAACTAGAAGACATGCTTGTGCCGGTCTATAATTACCATCGATACCAGTACGAAGCAGTTACAAAATTAATTGGAGGCGTCAATTATCAATATAGTGTTAGAGGAGACAAAAATCAAATTCAACCCACTATTTTACCAAATGCGATGCAGCAAAAAGCCTTAGATGCAGCTTTGGCTTGTTTAGCACCTAGCTTCTTATCGATTCCAGAAAATATTTTACAATTGATTCCTCCAAGACCACCAATGTACTATGGCGTAGGGGAATTATTTACAAAAAGAACCGGATTAAGTTTTGATGCTTTATCTCCAGCCGAAGCCTTGGTGGATTTTGAATTGTCTTTTTTATTCAATGCAGAAAGGGCCAATCGCTTAGTACAAAACAAAGCTAGAGCTGGAAGTATGGGATGGGACAATGTATTAGATGCAATTTTAGATAAAACTTGGTATGCCACAACGGTGTCTGGTATGGCGGGTTCCATTCAATTACAAACCCAACAACAAACCTTAAGCTGGCTGATT
>JAURMH010000003.1 GCA_030830805.1 Bacteroidota bacterium | reverse complement strand
ATATTAGAGGAATTATGAATGCACCAGCATATGGTACAACCGAAACTTATGCCATGCAAATTGCATTTGGCATTTTAGCCGATCATTTATTTGATGAAATAAGAACTAAAAGAAGTTTGTCTTACGCACCTTCTGCAGGATACAGTACTAATGTGAATCCTTATTCTAATATTTATGTAAGTACTACAGATCCTAAACAAGCGGTATCGGTAATGATAGACGAATTAAAGAAACTAAAGAAAGAAGGATTTTCTGAGAAAGAAATTAAAGATCAAAAAAGTGGTTATTTAACTTCTTATTATATGGGTTTAGAAACCAATGCTGCTCAAACAATGGGTCTTGGAATGGCCGAAGTTAAAGGGAATTGGAAGAACTTTAATAGCTTTATTGAGAATATCAATAAAGTAAATCCTAAAGAAGTAAATACCGTATTTAATAAATATATTCAAGGAATTAGGTGGTCTTACTTAGGCGATTTAAGTAAGGTTAATTCTGAAATATTTTTACAAAAATTATAACAAAAAAATCCCGATCTAATCAATCGGGATTTTTTTTATTGTTCGCTTTCTATAATTAAGGAATCACTTTGAACTATTGCCGTTGAATCTATGCTGGTAGTATCGTTGCGTTGACGCGGTGTAGGACAATTATAATCTTTAGTAATTTTTACAGTAGGTTTAGGAAAACGACCATAAGTGATGCCCGATTTGGGATCGTGGTATATGCGTTCCATAAACTTTCCATAAATGGGTAAGGCTGTTTTTGAACCTTCACCATAATCAGAAGTTTTAAAATGTATGCTTCTTTCATCTGCACCCACCCAAACACCAGTTACTAAATCTTTAGTGATGCCAATATACCAGCCGTCCGAATGATTAGAGGTGGTTCCGGTTTTGCCGCCAATTTCATTTCCTTTACTCCAAATATCATGCTCCCACAAGGCCTGAGAGGTGCCTCCAGGCTCTTCCATACCGCCTTTGAACATGTGTATCATTAACCAAGCTGTTTCTTCAGAAATCACCCTTTCTTGCTTAGCTTTAAATTCGGCTAATAACTTACCATCTTGATCATTTATTTTGGTTACTAAAATGGGTTCTGTTTTAACACCTGTATTTAAAAATACACCATACGCTCGAATCATTTCATAAAGTGTTACATCATTAGATCCTAATCCAACAGAGGGAACAGATTTTAAAGGGCTTTCTATGCCTAATTTTTTCGCATACTCTACTACTTTATCCCACCCAATGGCTTGCGTTAATTGAGCCGTAACTGAATTACAAGATTTACCCATGGCCCATCTTAAAGACATTTCTTTACCCGAAAAATTCCAATCCGAATTTTTTGGCGACCAAGATTTTTCTTCTCCATCTTCTTTGTAATTAATAGTAATGGCTTTGTCTGTAAATTTATCGCAAGGGGAGTAGCCATTATCAATTGCCGCTAAATAAACAAATGGCTTAAAGGTAGAGCCAGCTTGCCTTTTAGCCTGGTTAATATGATCGTATTTAAAGTATTTATAATTAATTCCGCCCACCCATGTTTTAATATGACCAGTAAAAGGATCTAATGTCATTAAACCAGATTGCAATATGCTTGCATAATAAGCGAGCGAATCGTAAGTAGAAAATGTGGTGTCTTTTTCACCTTTCCAAGTGAAAATTTTCATGCGTTTTTTCTCGTTTAATTTAGCTTCAATAGAATCTGTTTGTTCGCCATATTTATCTTGCAAAGTATTATAAAGTGGTAATCTTTTGGCTAATGTATTCAAGAAATTAGGAATTTCCACACCATTCTCATCGCGCCAAGGCGCTTGGTTTTGCCAGGTATTTCTAAATCTTTTTTGCAATGTTTTCATCCAATCTTGCATGGCTTCTTCGCCATGCTTTTGCATTCTTGAATCAATGGTGGTGTATATTTTTAAACCATCGGCATATAAATCAAAACCATTGTCATCGCACCATTTTTCGAGGTAATTGGCAACAGCCGTTCTTAAATAAGAATCTTTTGTTTTATCTTTTTCATCATCTTCTGATAAAGATAATTTAATAGGATGTTTAACTATTTGTTTGAATTTTCGCTCAGAAATTACGCCATCTTTAGCCATCTGGGCTAATACTATATTCCTTCTTTCTAAAGCCTTTGCTTGTTTAGTTATTGGATTATAAGTGGAAGTGGCTTTTAACATACCCACTAGCAAGGCTGCTTCTTCGGTGTTTAAATCGAGGGGTAATTTGTTGAAATATTTTTTAGCAGCTACTTTAATACCAAATGAATTATTACCAAAACTCACCGTATTTAAATACATTTCTAAGATGTCTTTTTTATCGTAGAGGTATTCTAATTTTAAAGCGGTAATCCATTCTTTGGTTTTATAAACAATGGTTTTTACACCAGGAATAAATCTGATTAAGCCTTGTGAAGTTCTGCTTCTAGTTCTAAAAAGATTCTTAGCTAATTGCTGGGTAATGGTACTGGCACCTCGTTTATCGCCATTCGCAGTAGACCAAATACTAGATCCAATTGAATAAAAATCGATTCCATGATGTTGGTAAAAACGCACATCTTCGGTGGCTACTAATGCTTTAAACACAATAGGAGCAATGCTATCGTAAACTACAGGTATTCTATTTTCTTTAAAATAACGACCGATTAAAACGCTATCCGATGAATAAACTTCGGATGCAATGGCATAGGGTGGATTTTTTAATTCATTGATGGTTGGTGAATAACCAAATAACCATAAAAAATTAAGTTCAATGGCAATAAAATAAATTGCAATTACCCGAATGCTTTGGTAAACAATTTTAACCCAGCGCTTATCCATTAATGAATCCAAATTCTTTTAATAATTGTTCAATTTTTTGTGTTGCTTCGGGACTATCCCAATTGTTTTCGATTTCTGGAATGGCTAAAACCTCTTTAAATAGGGCATCTTGCTTAAATCCCATGGCCAATGCATCTTTGTAGGGTGCTGTTCCAAAACTAACCAGCGAATATTTTGAAATATAATTATCTGGATATAGTTTACTTAATTTTTGTTCTATTTTTTTACGCAATAAAAATTTTTGATCGGCTACTTTATCACGCATTTCAATAAAGTTTTCTAAAGCCATATCTGCAATCGCATCTGCATTTGGTTTTCTACTTATCTGAAATTCCGATAAAATTGTTTTCCAATCGCCAGGATATTGATCCATTAATTTGCCTAATTCAAAACAATCTTCGAAACCCGAATTCATACCTTGTCCAAAGAAAGGTACGATGGCATGAGAAGCATCGCCTAATAAGCCTAATTTGTCTTCATAAGACCATGGATAGGACCTTACAGTTACTAAGGAACCATTTGGATTAGCCATATATTCGTCTACAATTTGAGGCGATATGGCAAATACATCTGCAAAATCTTTACTTAAAAATGCTTGAACTTGTTCTCTTGTTTTTAAGGAATTAAAAGATACTTCCCCATCAAAAGGAAAAAATAAAGTACAAGTAAAAGTGCCATCTAAATTTGGAAGCGCAATTAACATGTAATTATTTCGAGGCCAAATATGTAAAGCTTCTTTTTCTAATAAATAAGTTCCATTGGGTCCAGCCGGAATAGTTAATTCTTTATAACCTTGGTCTAAATAACTCTGACTATATTCAAATCTTTCTGATTTGGTCTGTAATGCAAGCCTAGCAGCAGAAAATGCACCATCTGCCGATAATATTAAATCAGATTGAACCGAAGATTTCTCTTTAGTTTGTTGGTCTTCAAAATGACAAATGCCATTTTTAATATCTACATCAATACAATTTTTTTCAAAAGTGATATGAATATTTGGATCTGCATCTGCTAGTTCCATTAGTTTTTTATTTAATCCACCTCTGGATACAGAATAAATGGCTTCGCCTTCTTTACCATAAGGTTGATATTGTACATCGCCGTTGGCTTGGTGTAATACACGACCATACATTGGAATACCAACTTTTCTAATTTCGTCTGCTAAGCCAATAGCTGCTAAACCATTGAATCCTCTATGACTCAAGGCAAGATTAATTGAGCGACCACCTGCATATTCTGCTTTTCGCATATCTGGTCTTTTCTCGAATATGGAAACTTGATAACCTCTTTTTGCTAAATACATCGAGAGTAAAGAACCAACTAATCCGGCTCCAATTAAGGTTACTTTTTTATCTATTGACATCATTTTTAAATTAAATAATTTGACCAAATTTATAAACCTCTTCAAACGAATTATAAAGCGGCACAGGCGCAAAGCGCAATACCTCGGGCTCTCTCCAATCCCCTATAATACCTTGTGCTACTAAGTTATCGAAACTTTCTCTTCCGCCTTTTTTACAGATCATAGAGAGTTGTGCACCTCTTTCGTTTGCTTGTAGCGGTGTAATAATTTGGTATTTTTCGTAACCTAATGATTTATTTTTTTCTTCAATAATAAATTGCATAAAGCTAGTAAGCGCCAAACTTTTGGTTCTTAAATTTTCAATACCTGCCTGATCAAATAAATCGAGGGCGGCACGGTGTGCAGCCATTTGTAAAACTGGCACATTACTTAATTGCCAGCCTTCGGCACCAGGCTCAGGAATAAATCCTTTTTTCATTTGAAAACGGGTACTTTCTTGATATCCCCACCAACCAGCAAAACGAGGGGTTTCGGGGTTATTGCCATGTTTTTCGTGAATATAAATTCCTGCGATTCCACCTGGGCTCGAATTCAAATATTTATAAGAACACCATGCTGCAAAATCTACTTTCCAATCGTGTAATTGTAAAGGAATATTACCACAAGTATGCGCTAAATCAAAACCACAAAATGCACCTGTTGCATGTGCAGCTTCGGTAATTTCTGCTAATGGAAAAAATTGACCAGTGTAATAATTTACACCACCCATCATCACCAAAGCCAATGAATCTGCATGCTTTGCAATGGTGGCTAAAATATCTTCTTTTCTTAAAGTGTATTCTCCTTCGCGCGGTACTAATTCTATAATAGCATCTTCTGGTTTAAATCCATGGTGTATTACTTGCGATTCCATGGCATATTGATCGGATGGAAAAGCAGTGCCTTCCATAATAATTTTATATCGTTTGGCAGTGGGTCTGTAAAAACTGACCATTAATAAATGAAGATTAACGGTCAATTGATTCATAGCTACCACTTCGGAAGGTTTTGCGCCCACAATTTTAGCTAAACTTTCTTGGGTAGTTTTTTGATAATACATCCAAGGCGTATTGGTTTTAAAGTGTCCTTCTACACCATAATTGGCCCAATTAGCCAATTGTTCGGTTACATATTTTTCGACACTTTTTGGTTGTAAGCCTAAAGAATTACCGCAAAAATATATTACATCTTGTCCATTATGTTGAGGAAATAAAAACTCATTTCTAAACGATTTTAATGCATCTGCTGCGTCTAGTTTTTGCGCGTATGCTAAGGTATTCTCGTGTTGCATATTATAAAAATTGTTCTTTTTTCAAGCCTAACCAAGCTAATGCGGTCCCATTAAATAATCTTTCTTTCATTTCATCATTATATGGCATGCTATCAATTAATTTTCCAGGGCTTAATTCACCTAATGGAAAAGGATAATCGGTACCTAATGCTAATTGATTAGGGCCTACTAAATCCATCAAATAATTCATCATTAATGGATCGTGTACTAAGGTGTCAAAATATATTTTTGATAAATAATTGCGTGGATTAATTGGATTATCTACCGCAACTAAATCGGGCCTAACATGAAAGCCATGTTCAATTCTACCGATGGTTGCAGGAAAAGAACCACCACCATGCGCAAACGCAACTCTTAGATTCGGAAACTTTTCAAACACCCCACCAAAAATCATAGAACAAATCGCTAATGATGATTCTGCGGGCATTCCAACTAACCAAGGCAACCAATATTTTGCCATTTTATCTTTAGCCATCATATCCCAAGGATGCACAAAAATAGCCGCACCTAATTTTTCTGCTTCTTCATAAAAAGGAAAAAAATGAGGGTCGTTTAAATTCATATCATTGACATGCGAACCAATTTGAACACCAGCAAAACCTTGCGTTTTTACACATCGTTGTAATTCTAAAATGGCTAAATCGATATCTTGTAAAGGAATGGTGGCAAGGCCTACAAATCGTTTTGGATATTTGTCTACTATGCCAGCAATATGGTCGTTTAAAAATTCGGAAAGCACCAAAGCATCTTTTGCTTTTGCCCAATAAGAAAATAAAACAGGAATGGTAGATAATACCTGCACATCAATATGATGGTGATTACATTCTGTTATTCTGGTTTCGGGATCCCAACAATTACTTTGAATTTCTCTGAAAAATTTATCATCAATCATCATTTTTGCACAACATGGCTTGTGATGATCTAGACTAATGAACCCGCCGTAACCAAAGCGTTCTGCCCAATTCGGCATTTTCTCTGGAATAATATGGGTGTGAATATCTATTTTTAACATGTATTATTTTTTAACAGGCGCTTGCATCACTGTTCCACAATGATTACAAACTCTATTGGTTTCTGAAGAATAAAATTTTTCCATCACAGGTGGCAATTGTTTTACAATGTCTGTCAATTCAAAATATTCTTCATATAATTTTTCGTTACAGTTTTCACAAAACCATAAAAATCCATCTATTTCTTTATTTTCTCTTACTTTTTCGATCACCAAACCAATTGTGTTTTCTGGTCTTTGAGGCGAGTGTGGAGTTTTAGGTGGCAGTAAAAACATATCACCTTCGTTAATAGGAATGTCTACTTGTTTCCCTTCGTCAATAATTCTTAAAACCATATTACCTTCAATTTGTAAATACAGTTCTTCACTTTCATTATAATGAAAATCTTTTCTAGCATTTGGGCCACCAACTACCATTACAATAAAATTTTCTGCGTCTTTATAAACACATTGATTGCCAACAGGTGGTTTTAACAAGTGTCTATTATTGTCAATCCAAGCTTTTAAATTGAAGGGTTTTTGTACCGCCATGATTTTTAGAATTAGGGATATAAAATGGGTTTAATGCAGTAAATATAGCTTTTTTAGTTTTATTCTAAAAACCACCACAATACATTTATATTTGTCTTTATGATCGACCTATCTTTACTAAATAAAAACGCAATTGTTTGTGGAAGTACACAAGGAATTGGAAAATCAATAGCCATAGAATTAGCCGAATTAGGGGCTAATGTAACTTTAGTGGCTAGAAATGAGGAGGCTTTAAAAATTGTTTTAGCCGAATTGGATAAAAGTAAAAATCAAAAACACCAATATTTAGTAGCCGATTTTTCGGATTCTTTACATGTAAAATTCAAAGCCAATGAATATGCGCTGCAAAATAGCATCGATATATTGGTTAATAATACCGGCGGACCTCCTGCTGGAGCCATAGTAGATGCCGAAATTAATTCATTTATGGCCGCTTATCAAAGTCATTTATTATGCAATCATGCATTGGTTCAAGCATTTTTACCAAGTATGAAAAAAAATAATTGGGGAAGAATTATCAATATTATTTCTACTTCAGTAAAACAACCATTAAAAGGTTTAGGCGTTTCAAATGCAACCAGAGCAGCTGTTGCAGGTTGGGCAAAAACATTAAGTTTTGAAGTTGCAAAATATGGAATTACCGTTAACAATGTTTTACCCGGTGCTACTAAAACAGTGCGTCTAGAAAACATTATTAATTCCAAAGCAGCAAAAACAAACAATCAAATTGAAGAAATAGAAGCGGAAATGTTAGCCGAAATTCCTGCGGGTAGATTTGGTAATCCAGAAGAAGTAGCAGCATTAACTGCATTTTTGGCGAGCCCTGCAGCTGCCTATATTAACGGACAAAGTATTGCCGTTGATGGTGGTAGAACCATGGCATTTTAATATTTTTAAATGAAGAAAATTCTCAATTATATAAATGGTGAATTAAAGGCACCTCTTGCTGGAAATTACCTCGATAATATTGAACCAGCAACCGGTTTAGCTTATTCACTTATTCCAGATTCTGATGCTCAAGATATTGATATGGCTGTTGCTGCTGCTAAAGCGGCAAGTGCTGCTTGGGCAAATATGCATTACGAAAAAAGAGCTACCATTATTGAAAAAATTGCGGCAGGTATCGAAAGCAGAATGGAAGAATTTGTCATGGCAGAATCTTTAGATAATGGAAAACCACAGTGGCTTGCTAGACAAGTAGACATTCCAAGAGCGGTTCATAATTTTAGATTTTTTGCAACAGGCATTCAACATTTTAGTTCTGAGTCTCACTATATGGAGGGCTTAGGGGTTAATTATACCACAAGAAGGCCTATAGGTGTGGTGGCGTGTATTGCGCCATGGAATTTACCTTTGTATTTATTTTCTTGGAAAATTGCACCCGCATTAGTTGCGGGTAATTGTGTGGTTGCTAAACCAACTGAAGTTACACCATATACTGCTTATTTATTATCCGAAGTTTGTATAGCCGCTGGATTACCAAAGGGTGTATTAAATATTGTACATGGTTTGGGTTCGAAAATAGGCGATGTAATTTCTTTACATCCAGATATTAAAGCCATTTCTTTTACGGGTGGAACCAGCACAGGTAAACGTATTGCAAGCATTGCTGCGCCTATGTTTAAAAAGTTATCATTAGAATTAGGCGGTAAAAATCCGACGGTTATTTTTGCCGATTGTAATTTTGATAAAATGCTGAAAACGGTTTTAAGATCTTCTTTCGAAAATCAAGGACAGATATGTTTATGTGGTTCGAGAATATTGGTAGAAAGACCTATTTACGAAAAATTTAAAATGGCTTTTGTTGAAAAAGTAAAGGCATTAACAGTAGGAGATCCAAATGAAGAAGTCAATTTAGGAGCCATTGTTTCTAAAAATCATTTTGAAAAAATCTTATCTTATATTGAATTAGCTAAACAAGAAGGTGGTACTATTTTAGCAGGTGGAAATGCGCTAAAACCTAATGGTAGATGCGAAAATGGCTATTTTATAGCACCTACTATTATAGAAGGATTAAGCATCAATTGCCGTACCAATATGGAAGAAATATTTGGACCGGTGGTTACCATTATGCCATTTGATACCGATGAAGAAGTAATCGCTTATGCGAACACGAGCGAGTACGGATTAGCTTGTAGTATATGGACCGAAAATTTAACTAAAGCACACCAAATGGCAGATGCTATTCAATGTGGAATTATTTGGGTGAATTGTTGGTTATTAAGAGATTTGCGTACACCATTTGGTGGTATGAAGAGCTCAGGAGTAGGTAGAGAAGGGGGTTGGGAGGCATTACGCTTTTTCACAGAACCTAAAAACATTTGTATAAAATATTAAATATTATGTCAACAATTATTAATTCGTCTAAAGCTCCTGAACCAGTTGGTTTATATCCACATGCTCGTAGAGTTGGAAATTTATTGTTTTTATCGGGCGTAGGCCCACGCGAAAAAGGCACTAAAAAAATACCTGGAGTAGAACTCAACGATCAAGGAGAAATTATATCTTACGACATTGAAACCCAATGTAGATCAGTGTTTAACAATGTAAAGTTAATTTTAGAAGAAGCAGGTTCCTCTTGGGAAAACTTGGTTGATGTAACCGTTTATTTAACCAATATGAAAGCGGATTTTAAAAAGTACAACGAAATTTATGCAGAATATTTTGCAAGTAATTTACCATGCAGAACAACCTGCGAAATTAATTGCTTGCCAACGCCTATTGCCATTGAGTTAAAGTGTATTGCAACCATCGAATAATTAAATGAATAGCTATGAAGTAGAAGGTATTGGAACCATTGTTTACCATGAATATGGTGATGGTGACCAATACCTTTTTGCATTTCATGGCTATGGTATGAATGGTAAACAATTTCAAAACTTACCCTTGTATTTATTGAAAAAATACAAAGTAATTGGTATTAATTTATTCTTTCACGAAGGCAGCGAAATTAAACCTTATAGCTTAAAAAAAATTCGAGAAGGACTGGCTAAAAAGGATATTAAAAAGCTATTAGCGCCACTTTTACAAAAATATGAAGTAAAAGATTTTGCCATTGCAGGTTATTCTATTGGAAGTAATTTTGCACTTACTTTAATGGAATATTATGCAGATCGTATTAAGCAAATTTATTTGTTTGCACCAGATGGCATCGAGCCCAATGCTTTTTTAAAATCAATTTCAACTGGAAAAATTGGTAATTATCTTTTTTATAAAATTGCTTACCATCAAAGTTTGTTGCCTTTTCTTTTAAAAATAAGCCATCAACTACATTTGTTAAATAAAGAATTATTTGGCATTGCTTATGCTGAAGTGGATACATTGGAAAAAAGAAAAGCAGTTTACAATTGCATGACTTATCAAAAAAATATAGTTCCAGATATTGAAAAGGTGGAAAGCAATATTCGAAAATATGAGATACCAGTGGTATTGGTTTACGGTAAAAGAGATGGTTTATTTCCCCTTCAAACTGGATCAAATTTTTTGGTAGATTACCCCTTTAAAACGCTTTATAACTTAGATTTTGGTCATTTTATGATTATCCCATCCTTAGACGAAGCCTTAACAAAACAAGCATGATACTAGCCAAAAGAAATGTATTGTTTTCTAGATTTTTTGCTATTATTTTGAAAAGAATCTTAGCCAAAAGATTTAATCAAATTATAGTTGATGAAATTCCTATCCGCAAAGCGCATTCCGTTTTATTATTGTGCAATCATTTTTCGTGGTGGGATGGATTTTTAGCAGGCCATTTAATTGATAGTTATTTCCATAAAAATTTTCATATCATGATGCAAGAAGATCATATTGAAAAAAGAAAATGGCTACGCTATTTGGGTGGATTTTCTATTAAAAAATCATCAAGAGAAAGTTTAAAAAGCTTACAATATGCAGCCGAATTATTAAATGATACGCAAAATTCGGTGGTGTTATTCCCCCAAGGTGCCCTAAATTCGATGCATTGTGAGCAAATTGATTTAGCCAAAGGTTACGAATACTTGATTAAAAACATAAAAGGAGATTGTCAAATTATATTTGCTGCAAATGTGATGGATTATTTCGAATCTTTTAAACCCACTGTACACATGAGTTTATTAGATTGTGGAACTAATCATACCATCGATTTTGAAAAGCTACCAGCGCTAATTAACGCGCATTATACTTCAGCGAAAAAGAAACAAATTAGATTAAGTTAATCTCGGTCTTTTAAAAAGGGGTATTGTCGGCGAATTAATTGTAAGTGCGCTTTACTTAAATCTATATTTTCAATACTGGCTTCATCCGAAAAATACAATTCTTCACCATAAGGATCGAGTACTGCTGAATGTCCGTTATGCTCAATTTGACTAGCATCTAAGCCCACTCGATTACAAGCTACCACATAACATTGGTTTTCTATTGCTCGCGCTTTTAATAAGGCATCCCAATGCGTAATTCTTTTGCTTGGCCAATTGGCAACTACTAATAATACATCGTAATCTGTAGTATTTCTGCACCAAGTTGGAAATCTTAAATCGTAACAAACAATGGGTTTAATTTTCCAACCTAAATAATCAATGGTAATTTGTTGATGACCTGTCGTAAAAAATTTAGGTTCATCGGCCATACTAAATAAATGTTTTTTATCGTATGCAATCGATTCGCCATCGGGTTGCATCCATATAAAACGATTAAAATATTGGTTGTTTTCTTTGATAATTAAACTACCTGCAATGACCGCATTTTTAGCCATAGCTAATTCGCGCATCCAAGTAATGGTTTCGCCATTCATCTCTTCTGCAAATTGGGCTGCTTGCATCGTAAAACCAGTATTAAACATTTCTGGTAAAACAAAAACATGGCTCTGCTCCAAAAATTTATTGATCTTTTCGGCAAACATTTTCCGATTTTTCAACTTATCTTCCCAGTATAAATTACTTTGAATAATTGTTACCTTTAATTGATCCATTCTCAAAATTATGATATTTAAAACAAAAGAAACCAAACTCTTTATCATTTTAGCTAGTTTTTTTATAGCCAATGCAATCATTGCAGAATTTATTGGGGTAAAAATATTTTCTGTAGAAGGAACCTTAGGTTTAATCCCTTTAGACATCACTTTATTTGGCATCGAACATTTATCCTTGAATATGTCGGCAGGCGTATTAAATTGGCCCATTGTATTTATCATGACCGATTTAATCAACGAATATTTTGGTAAAAAAGGAGTGAAGACTTTATCTTATATAGCCGTTACCATGATTGCTTATGGATTTTTAACCGTGTACGCATCTATTCAATTAGTACCTGCTAATTTTTGGATCAGTAAACAATTAAGCAATGGCATGTTAATAGACATGAATTTGGCTTATAATTCGGTTTTAGGGCAGGGTTTATGGATCATTATAGGTTCTATTACTGCATTTTTAATTGGTCAAATTATTGATGTGACCATTTTTCATTGGATTAAAAGAAAAACTGGCGAAAAGGGATTATGGTTAAGAGCCACAGGATCGACGGTAGTATCTCAATTGGTTGATAGCTTTGTAGTGATCTTTATTGCCTTTTATATAGGCGGAAATTGGACTTTAACCCAAATATTTGCGGTAGGATTGGTAGGTTATATCTATAAATTTATTGTTGCTGTTTGCATGACTCCCATATTATACTTCGTACACAAAATTATTGATGCCTATTTAGGGAAAGAACTAGCGCATAAGCTTACCCAAGAAGCACAGCAGCAAGAATAATTCGAACTTATCCACAGCTTGTTTATTAATTTAAATTAAAACCTCTTCGTATAATGCTACATTTGCATTGCAATGGTTTCCGACCCGTTCGGAATTAAAAGGGAATTTGGTGTAAATCCAAAACAGACCCGCTGCTGTAAGCTCTATCGTTTAACATTCAATCTAAGCCACTAAGCAATTGGGAAGGCGAATGTTAAGGAGTAAGTCAGAAGACCTGCCTTGTACTAAATAATCACAGCTTTCGGGGATAGAAGCAGGAGATTTAATTCGCGTTTTTTACAAACGGTTTTTCGTCTTTTTATTTTCCGTCCTATTTAGCTTATAATTTTAATTATAAATGAAATTTTTTTTAGGGGCGATTTGTATCTTTTTTAACTTAACTAATGCTTGGGCAATTGCTTGCGCAGACACAGTTAATGTGAATCAGGTATTGGTTGTTTATAAACCCTTAAGTCCTAAAAATGCGAATGCTTTTTTGGTTAATCATTTAAAATCAAATTACAACGATCTTTCTTTAAGCGATTATTTAACCAAATCCAGTACACTATCTTTTAAAAATTATGGAGCCGGTGGCTCAAGTACCATTAGTTTAAGAGGCACTAATGCGAGTCATACCAAAGTACTTTGGAATGGTTTGAGTATTGGTTCATCTATGTTAGGGCTATTAGATTTTTCGACTATACCTAGCAATAGTTCGGATTTAATTGAAATACAATATGGTGGGGCAACTGCGGCCTATGGAACAGCCGCTATGGGAGGCGTAATTATTTTAAATACCAGCAATCCATTTGAAAATAAAAGAACTATTATTTCTTTATCACAAACCTTTAGTAGTATCGCTTCTTCCACCACTCAATTACATTTGAAATTTGGCAGAAAAAAAATCCGTTCTATTTTTACGATCAATTATCAGAATAATCAAAATAATTATTCCTTTAAAAATTACACCCAATTTAATTCGCCCATTCAAAATCAAATAAATGCCGAAACAAAATCTGGAGGCATCATGCATCAACTCTATTACCAAGTTAATTCGAATTCCTTATTTACTTTACACTCTTGGTATCAAGAAAGCGATCGCAATATTGGGCCGCCTATTTTTAACAGAAACCAAACGGCTTATCAATTAGATTATTCGATTAGAAATATAGCCAGCTATTCCACTATTAAAAATAGTTATCACCGATTTAAATGGTCTTTGGGGCATAATAGAGAATATATTCGTTATGTGAATAGGGTAAAAGTAGGTAGCACTAACCTGGTATTACTCAATTCAAAAAGTACTTTTGATGCGCTTAATTTCGAATTTAATTATGCCCGAAACCTCGAGCATAGAAATGAAAGTTTGAGTTTTTCGAGTGTGTATGAAGGTGCTAGCATAGCCGATTATGGAAAGTATAGGTATCGAATTAGAAATGCCCTTTCATTAAACGAAGAATTTTTATTCAAAAGAAATTGGACTTTAGATTTTATCAATCGATATGAATATGCTTTAAATAAAAATTTATTCGCTTCGCAAATTGCCTTCAATAAAAAAAATCTATTACAAAAAGATATCACTTTACGCTTTGGCATTAGTAAAAACTATAATTTGCCTACTTTAAATGATTTATATTGGCAACCCGGTGGCAACCCCAATCTATTGGCAGAGCAAGGTTTGGAGGCAGATGTAAATGTAAAATACCAATTTAAATCTGCTAGCATTAGTTTGAATGCATACCAAGGTATTATTAACCATTGGATTTTATGGCAGCCTGCCGCTATTGAAAATGGTGTTTGGACACCCCAAAATTTAAGACAAGTTCAGCTTTATGGAATAGAGATGATTGCTCATTTTACAAAGCAAATAGGAGCCTATCATTTGCTGGCTAATTATAATTTTTCGATTAACCATGCCGTAAATCTAAAGGCTATGAGTTTAAATGACCAAAGCGTGGGCAAACAATTAATTTATGTTCCTATTAATAAAAGTAGTTTTATGTTACAAGTTAATCGTCAAAATTCTTGGTTACAATACGCATTCAATTACAATGGCTTTAGGTATACTAGCTCGGATAATAAACAGTTTTTACCTGCTTATTTATTACATGATCTTGCCTTGGGTCATTCATTTTTACATCAAGCAAAACAATACCGAATTTTATTTAGAGTAGAAAATATCCTGAATAAAACAGTAGAATCCATCCCTTTCAGACCTTTACCAGGAAGGGTTTACAGCATTAACTTTCAATTAAATTTAAACAAATAAACATATGAACATTAGATTAGTATTTTTTAGCATTTTAGCAATTAGCTTACAAGCTTGTACAAAAGAACCACCAATCCCATCACCCATCGACCCAAATTTAGCATTTGATAAAGGTGTGTTTATTATTAACGAAGGAAATTTTGGAGTGGGAAATGCCAGCATCGATTTTTATCAAAGAGATTCGAACCGATTAATTAAAAATGTATTCGAAACCGTGAATGGTAGGCCAATGGGCGATGTAGCCCAATCCATGACCATCTTTAAAAACAAAGGATATATTGTGTTGAATGGTTCGGCTAAAGTAGAAGTAATTGATGCGAAAACATTTAAATCGGAAGCGAGTATTAATGGATTTTCTTCGCCAAGATGTTTTGTAGGTGTTGATGAAAACCGAGGTTTTGTGGCCGATTGGATTAGTAATACCGTAAAAGAAATTAATTTAAACACCCAAACCATTGCTAGTTCTATTGCTGTAGGAACAGGGCCCGAAGCACTTATTTTAATTGATAGTTTTTTATATGTGGCTAATTCTGGCGGTTATATCAACGATAGTACGCTCAGTATTATCAATATTAATACCAATCAAATAGTTAAACAATTAGTGGTAGGCGATGCGCCCATTGCTTTTGCTTTAGATGCTAATAAAGATTTATGGGTATTATGTAGAGGAGATTATAAAGATTATAGTATTAAAGAAGATGATACCAAAGGAGCATTGGTTAAAATAAATACTAGCACGCAAATCATCATTTCTAAAATAATTATTGGTGAACAAGGAGATCATCCAGATAAGTTGACTATTAGTAACGATAAGCAAAATATATTCATTAATACGGCTATCAATGGAGCAAATAATGGTATTTATAAATTAGGAATTAATGAAAGTACTATACCTGCAAATCCCTTTGTAGCTGGCTATTTCTATGGTATTGGAGTAGATCCATTAGATGATAAAATTTATGCAGCAGATCCTTTGGATTTTAGCCAAGATGGTATTATGTGGAGATACAATACTAACAGTGGTATGCGTATAGATTCCATTAAGGTAGGTAAAATTCCCAATGGAATTCACATTCAATAATTAGTTAAATTATTAAGCATAAAAAAAGACCAAATATTTATTTGGTCTTTTTTTATGAAATATTTTTAAAGATTAT
>JAURMH010000132.1 GCA_030830805.1 Bacteroidota bacterium | reverse complement strand
TTTCTTATTCAATAATAATAAAATTAAAGTACAAGCCAATGCCATCAATAAATAAGTCCATTGAATGCTTGCAGTATAAAAAATAGCGATCACTACTATGGCACCTAAATCATCCACTATGGCAAGTGCCATTAAAAATATTTTCAAAGAAAGTGGTACTTTTTTTCCAAGTAGCGAAATAATTGCTACAGCAAAGGCAATATCGGTAGCCATTGGAATGCCCCATCCGCTTATGTTTGCAGTACCAAAATTAAATAGACTATAAAATAATGCAGGTATCAGCATACCTCCAATTGCGGCAAAAATTGGCAAGCTAGCATGCTTGATGCTCGCTAATTCACCTTCTATTAATTCGCGTTTTATTTCTAATCCAACCAATAAAAAAAATACCGACATCAATACTTCATTTACTAAAAAATGAATGTTTAATTGGGCGGAAAAAACTGCAATGCTTGTTGTTAAAAAATGATGATAAGTTTCGCCCAAACTACTATTCGCAAGGCTGATGGAAAGTGCCACACAAAACAGTAAAATCAATCCGCCAATACTATTCGATTGGAAGAATAAATTAAATGGTTGAAATATTTTCTGAATCCTACCCATATATTTTATAAATAACTTTCAAAATCGCCTTTGCCTTGGCGAACAATAACTGGCTCATCGCTTGTATAATCAACTACGGTAGAAGCTTGTAATTCGCCGTAACCACCATCAATTACCATATCTACTAGGTCTTTGTATTTTTCATAAATCAATTCGGGGTCGGTAGAATATTCCACTACTTCATCGTCGTCGTGAATAGATGTACTTACAATTGGATTACCTAATAATTTAACAATGTTGCGAGCTATGTCGTTATCAGGTACGCGGATGCCTACTGTTTTTTTATTTGAATGCATGAGTTTCGGCACTTTATTATTAGCATTTAAAATAAAAGTGAAAGGGCCGGGGAGTGCATGTTTCAATACCCTAAAAACAGCATTTTCTATGGGTTTCACAAAATCCGACAAATGACTTAAATCTGCACAGATAAAAGATAGATTTGCTTTTTCAGGATTAATGTTTCGAATTTTACACAGTTTTTCAATTGCCTTGGCTTGGTAAATATCACAGCCTAATCCATAAACGGTATCGGTTGGATATATAATGATTCCACCATTGCGCAAACAAGCTACCACTTCTGTTAGCTGTTTTTCGTTTGGATTGTTGGGATAGATTTTTATAAGCACCCCTAAATATCCATAAAAAAAGCCAATTAGAAAATCTAATTGGCTTTTTAATTTTAGGCTATGAATATTATTTTGATAATACTTGTTTAACTAAGTCTGCTGCATCTTGTAAGGCAATTGCAGAAAATACTTTTAAACCAGATTCGTCAATTAACTTTTTAGCTTCTTCTGCGTTAGTTCCTTGTAAACGCACAATAATTGGCACCGGAATATTTCCAATGTTTTTATAGGCATCAATTACGCCTTGCGCTACACGGTCGCATCTTACAATACCACCAAAAATATTAATTAAAATTGCTTTCACATTTGGGTCTTTCAAGATAATTTGAAAACCAGCTTCTACAGTTGTTGCATTAGCCGTTCCGCCAACATCTAAAAAGTTTGCAGGATCGCCACCCGATAATTTAATGATATCCATCGTAGCCATTGCCAATCCTGCACCATTCACCATACAGCCAACGTTACCATCTAATTTCACATAATTTAAATTAGATTTTCCAGCTTCTACTTCGGTTGGATCTTCTTCTAATTCATCGCGCATAGCTAAGTAATCTGGATGACGGTACAATGCGTTTTCATCTAAATTAACTTTAGCGTCTACGGCTAATATTTTATTATCAGAAGTTTTCAAAACCGGATTGATTTCAAACATAGCAGAATCAGTTGCCTCGTATGCTTTGTAAAGTGCTGCCACAAATTTGGTCATTTCTTTAAATGCATCGCCCGATAAACCTAAATTGAAAGCAATTTTTCTAGTTTGAAAACCTTGTAAACCAACTTTAGGATCAATTTCTTCTTTGAAAATTAAATGAGGCGTGTGTTCGGCAACTTCTTCAATGTCCATTCCACCTTCAGTAGAGTACATGATAATGTTTCTGCCACTTGCCCTATTTAATAATACGCTCATGTAAAACTCTTTTGTTTCAGATTCGCCAGGATAATACACATCTTCTGCGATCAACACTTTATTCACTCTTTTACCTTCTGCGCCTGTTTGAGGAGTAATTAACTGCATGCCGATAATCTGGCTTGCTTTTTCTTTCACATCGTCAAGGGTTTTAGCCAATTTTACACCACCACCTTTACCTCTGCCACCCGCATGAATTTGTGCTTTCACAACCCACCATCCAGTTCCTGTTGTTTTTTGAAGTTCTTGTGCAGCTGTAACGGCTTGTTCGGCTGTTTCAGCAACTATACCTTCTTGAATACGTACGCCAAATGATTTTAAAATTGATTTTCCTTGATATTCGTGAATGTTCATTTTTTTAGAATTTGGCGTAAAAATACATCTATTTTGCGTTTAATCAAGCATAATTTTTACAATTATGAATAGATTTTATCTGTATTTTCGCGCCATGCGATTGATGCCCTTTGCTGCTTTCCTGTTCCTAAGCTTTAATGCTAGCGCTGCCGATACCCAAAGGCCCGCCTATGTATCGAAACGAATCAGTCAAAACATTAAAATTGATGGGCAAATTAACGAAATGGATTGGCATTTGGCCCCAGGCATTACCGAGTTCAAACAACAAGAACCCTTTCAGAACATTAGCCCTTCAGAACCCACTTTAGTAAAAATTATTTATAACGATGATGCTATTTATATCAGTGCACAATTATGCGACGGTAAACCAGATAGTATTCAAAAAGAATTTTCGGTTCGAGATAAATACATGTATAACGATTGGTTTAGCGTAAGCTTCGATACCTATTACGATTTTCAAAATACTTTTACTTTTGGTGTAACAGCTGCAGGTGTTCAGTTTGACGAAAGATCTAATGCAGACATTTTTGATGCCATTTGGGAAAGTGCTGTAAAAATAACCCAAGATGGTTGGAATGTGGAAATGAAAATTCCCTATTCGGCTATTCGTTTTCCGAACAAAAACGAACAAAAATGGGGAGTTCAAATTTTAAGAAATATTAGGCGAAAAAGAGAATTGCTTTCTTGGCCATTTATTGAGCCTACTTTAAAAAATCGGATTGCTTATTTTGGTGATATGGTTGGAATAACACAAATCAATGCACCCTTGCGTTTGTCGCTAACCCCATATTTAGGTTTAACGGAAAACCATTACCCAGCCAACATTATGGGCCAAAGTAATTTTTCATCTGCTTATAATGCAGGCCTCGATTTAAAATATGGCATCAACGATAGTTATACACTGGATTTAACACTTGCACCCGATTTTGGGCAAGTGCAATCGGATAATAAAATTTTAAATTTAAGTGCATTCGAAGTGCAGTACCAAGAAAACCGACCCTTTTTTATTGAAGGTACCGAGTTGTTTAATGTAGGAAATTTATTTTATCCAAGACGAATTGGCGGAACACCCAAAGGTTATGCAAGCGTAGAAAACATGCGCAGTGATTCAAGCATAGAGGTGCTTACAAATCCAGGGCAAGTGCAATTAATCAATGCTACTAAAGTTACAGGGCGCAGCCCAAGTGGATTAGGCATTGGTTTCTTAAACGCCATTACCTCGCAAACAGAAGCTACAGTAAGGTTAGAGAGTGGCGAAGAAAAATCAATTGTGACAGAGCCTTTCAGTAATTATAATATTATTTCTTTCAATCAAACATTGAAACACAATAGTTTTATTTCTTTTATGAATACCAATGTGACGCGTCAATTAAATGCAGGCAATGCAAATGTTTCGGCCGTTGAGTTTGCAATAAATGACAAAAAGGATCGCTTTAAAGTAAATGGCTTTGGGGCCTATAATAAAAAAACATTTAGTGATTCTATCAGCGATGGTTTTAGGTATGCCTTTGGATTAGAAAAAGTAAGTGGAAAATTCAAATTTTCTTTATTGACCAATATTGAAAGTGATACCTATAATCCCAATGATTTAGCCTTATTGCAGAGCCCCGATGAAATTACGCATTATTTAAATTTGTCTTACCAAGAATTCAAACCTTCGCTCCGAACACAAAAGCATGGTTATAGATTTAATTCTTCCTATTCCACAACATTTAGAACCAAACAATTCCAATCATTTGATTTTAATGCCGCTTTTTGGAATGTGTTTAAAAATTTCTTATATCATGGTGTTTCTGTTTTTGTAAAACCTATTGGTGATCATGATATCTATGAGCCTAGAACAATAGGTCGTAAATTTATTGCACCAAACTTTATGGGCGTCGAAAGTGATATCTCTAGCGATTACCGTAAACGATTAGCCATCGATGCTTCTGCCGGATATTTTCGAGATTTTACTGCAAAAGGTAAATACATCTATTTCAACATTACGCCCATGTTGCGGGTATCGGATCGCTTTAGGTTAAGCAATAATTTCTCGTTTAACCAAGATATAGGAGGACAAGGCTTTGCTGCTAAAATCAATGACGATTTAATTTATTTTGCATTTAGAAATGTGCGCACGCAAGAAAACTTGTTTAGTTCTTCTTATATTTTCAATAAAAACACTTCGCTTACTTTACGCTTGCGATATTATTGGAGCACGGTATCAATTAACAGATATATGTTGCTCAATCAAGCAGGAAATTTAATTGTAGACACTACAAATTACCAAGCTAATAACAATAGAAATGTGAGTTTTTTCAATGCCGACTTGGTCTACAGCTGGCGATTTGCTCCTGGTAGTGATTTAATTATTGTTTGGAAAAATAATATCAGTGATTTTGGAAATTTAATTTCGAATCGCCGTTTTGCAGGCAGTCAATTTGCAGGGAGTTTAGTTAATACATTTGCGCAGCCGCAAAATAATCAACTTACTTTAAAAGTTTTATATTATTTAGATTACCGATATTTTATGAAGAAGAAAGTTTAAGCAATTAAATTTCCATCTTTCATATGAAGTTGTCGGTCTGCAATGCTTGCTAGTGCGCTATTGTGCGTTACAATTACAATGGCTACACCCATTTCTTTTCTAATTTTTAAAAACAGATCGTTAATTTCATTTGCATTATTCGAATCTAAATTTCCGGTTGGTTCGTCGGCAAAAATAATGGCAGGATTGTTTATCAGTGCACGAGCTATGGCAACGCGTTGTTGTTCACCGCCCGAAAGTTCCGAAGGTTTATGTTCTGCTCGATCTGCTAAACCCAATTGCGTAAGTAGTTTCAAGCCTCTGGCATCGGCATCCGCTTTATTTTCTTTAGCAATATAGGCTGGTATGCATACATTTTCTAAAGCGGTAAATTCGGGTAATAAATGATGAAATTGAAAAATAAAACCCATGTGTTGATTTCTAAATGCACTGAGGGCTTTGTCGTTTAATTGGGTAAAATCGGTGCCATTGAAAATAATACTGCCAGTATCTGTATTGTCTAGGGTGCCTAATAAATGCAACAGTGTACTTTTACCTGCACCCGAAGCGCCAACTATTGCAATAATTTCGGCAGCTGCTATGCTTAAATCAACTGATTTTAAAACGGCCAATTTGCCGTAAGATTTACTGATGTTTTTGGCAACTAATAACATATTATTTTCTATAAAGGTTTTGTAAGGCTTGTTCCGATTGAATTTGATACAATCGCATGCCTTGATAGGTGATGATATTTTTCTTGAATATACTAGCTCGATTTGCTTTACTAGAAGGCATATATTGCGAAATACTATCGGCTTGCACCGGAGCTGCACGCTGCGTTAAATAAAAAACCCTGTCGTAATTTTCAAATCGAAATTTTTTAACTGCATGCGGTAGGGTATAAGCAATGTTGTCGTGTTGCATAGCATAATAAAATGCAATTGGTTCGTCTACAATTAATATTTTTTCGTTAGGTGCTTGTTTAATTTGTTCGTTTATCCATTGATAAGCTTCGTACTCGTTGCGCTGCTCGCTTTGTTGCATTGCCACGCCATTTCTGATAAAAAATGGTAGGCTGCAATAGCCTATAAATAATGCCATAAGGGCCAATTGCCAAATTTTTGCAGCCCTAAAACTAATGCGTAAAAATCCAGCTAAAGATAAAAAGCGTTTATACATTTCGGGCAAATGCAAGTATAATAAGAAAATTAAAATAGGGGTATATCTATAAAAAGGGGCTAGCGTAATAAACCAAAATATACTAGTAGCTAAAAACGCAATCTCTACAATATGTTGGCGAGAATTCTTTTTTACAAATAGGGTATAAGCACAAGTAATATGCGCTATCACAGCCAATGCAATCATCCAAAATTGATATTGATAACTAGGCAAAAATCGTTGGATAAAATGTTGGTAAAATATATTATTTACTTGATCGTGACCATCGTGTTCTTTACCATGTACTACTAATTGTTGGTATATATCGCTGAAGTTAAAATTAGCCATGCTTAAATAAAGCAGTGGCATACTTAGCATGATTAAAGCAAACAAGCTGCGTTTGCTAGCGGTATTTTTTCTAGTAATTAATTCTATTCCTAAAATTAGGGCAATGGGGTAAACACCCGGATGTGCTATAAACAATAAGCTTACGAGTAGCGCTTGTAAAAAAGGGTGTTTCATTTTCAGGGCATAATAAAATGCAGCAGCCATAATGGCCATCGCAGGCATTTCTACTCTGCCACTTCGCATCGCATTGCTCACCCCTTCGTCTATAATAAATAAACAGGTAATAAAAAGTATACCGGCTGGTAAACTGCTATACCTAAAATCAATGTATTTAAATAAATAAATACTGGTAATGATTAAAAAGATTAACCAAGGTAAGCGTGTAAAAAATAGGGTATGTGGGAATAAGCTCAGGTCTATTAAATGAATAAAAGAACTCAGTGGTAAATAGGCTAAAAATATTTGTTCCGATCCAACAAATGGCCAAACTGTTCCAACAAATCTTCCTTGTTTAATTAATTGAAATGCAGGATCAATTAGCATAATTTCATCAACCCAAGCAACCGGTATTTTGTTGAGGTTATAGATCACCAAAAGCAAATAAGCAATGATGAAGTAAATAAAGGGTTGTTTTTTTAACTGCATGTTTGCTCGAAAGCTAAAATAAAAGCGTTTAAACTGCGTTAAATTAAGAAAAAATCAAATTTATTACCTTTATACTCGATAAAAAAAGTATAATTGTTATCATAATCCTTTAAATAAGATGTTTAAATCGAGCAAACAACGAATTTTAATTTTAGCACCACATACCGACGATGGCGAATTAGGCTGTGGAGGTGCCATTAACAAATTCATCGAAGAAGGCCACGAAGTTTATTATGCCGCATTTTCGGCTTGCGAAATTTCGGTACCCAAACATTTACCTTCTAACATTTTAATCGAAGAAGTAAAAAAAGCTACGCATGTTTTAGGGATACTACCTGAAAATTTATTGTTATACAATTACGAAGTGCGTACTTTTAGTTATAACCGCCAAGCTATTTTACAAGATTTAATTGATTTGAAAAATAAAATCAATCCTCATTTGGTGTTTATGCCAAGTTTAACCGATTTGCATCAAGACCACGGAACCATTGCACAAGAAGCTTTGCGCGCATTTAAAACCACCTCTATATTATCTTATGAATTGCCTTGGAATAATTTAAGTTTCAATACCACTTGTTTTATTTCCTTATCTGAAAATAATATCAGTAGTAAAGTTGCTGCCCTCGCTCAATACGAAAGTCAACAACACCGTCCTTATGCAAACGACGAATTTATTCGTGGGCTTGCTAGAACAAGAGGCGTGCAAATTTCTGATCGTTATGCCGAAGTTTTTGAAGTTGTTCGATGGATCATAGCCTAACAAATACCATTAATGTGCTCATGACTGGTGCCGGTGCGCCAGGTGCTGCGGGCATTATGGCCTGTTTGCATGCCGATCCCAATGTTTCATTAACAGTAGCCGATGCCAACGAACATGCCGTT
Source organism: Bacteroidota bacterium (assembly GCA_030830805.1). Lineage (GTDB taxonomy): Bacteria > Bacteroidota > Bacteroidia > Sphingobacteriales > Sphingobacteriaceae > CAIKLP01. The sequence continues at coordinate 6,966 of JAURMH010000132.1, read as the reverse complement.
GGAAGATATTTAAATAATCGTTTTTATCAAATTCCAGCTGCTGCTGATGCCGATTTCATTGAAAAAATTTTAGCGATTTGTGCTAAAGAAAACATTCAAGTAATTATGCCATTGGTTACGCGCGAATTATTTGTCTTTGCTGCCAACATCGAACAATTTAATCAACTAGGAATTCGTGTTTTATTATCAGATAGCGAAGCCTTGCATATTGCGAATAATAAAAGCTCCTTGCTGCAATTTTTGCAAGCTAAGTCAATTGCAACACCTGTATTTAGGGTGGTAAATTCTTTACAAGCCTTTAAAAATGCCCTAATCGATTTAGGTTACCCTGCTAAAACAGTTTGCTTCAAACCATCTGTTGCCAATGGTTCTAGGGGTTTTAGAATTCTATCTTCGCAACAAAACGATTTTGATTTATTGTTCAATCAAAAGCCCAACAGTACTTATATTTCATTCGAAAAAATTATTGAAATATATACGCAATACGAAAAAGAATTCCCCGAAATATTGGTTTCGGAATATTTACCAGGCGAAGAGTATTCTGTAGATTGCTTAGCAAATCAAGGGGAGTGTATTATTGCATTACCTCGTTTACGCAGCATCATGAGAGAGGGTATTAGCATAGCGGGTGTTTTTGAACAACAACTAGAAATCATTGCCTATTGTCAGCAAATTATTTCGGCTATCAAATTACATGGTAATATCGGCATCCAAGTAAAAAGAGCCGAAGACGGCAGTTTTAAAATATTAGAAATCAATCCTAGGGTACAAGGCACCATTGTGGCTGCCATGGGTGCAGGTGTTAATTTGCCGCTATTAGCGGTAAAGCAAGCTATGCAAATGCCCATTGATCCAACTGCCATTCCAATTAAATGGGGTACACGATTTATTCGTTATTACCAAGAAGTATATTATTAAGATGAGTAATAAAAACTACAAAGCATTAGTACTCGATTTAGATAATACCATTTATCCCGAAAAAGATTATTTATTTCAGGTTTATTATTTAATTGGTCAGTTTGTTGAATTCCAAGAAGGGATTTCGCGTGAAAAGGTGACGCAGTTTTTAGTAAATGAATTTATGTCCAATGGTCGCGACCATATTTTCGATAAAATGATTGCACATTTTGAATTGCCCGAAACTTACCTCGAAAATTGTTTTCGCTTATTAAGAACGGCTAAAATACCTTTACCTTTATTAATATTTGAGCAAATGTTACTTCGCCTACAAGAAGCGTCTGAGGCGGGTTTGCAGCTTTTTGTATTAACCAATGGAAATCCAGAGCAGCAATTAAATAAAATCAAACACCTCGAGTGGCATGGATTAGATCAACATATCAAATGTTATTTTTGCAATGAAATTGCACCCAAACCAGCACCCGATGCGATGTTAAAATTATTAGACGATCATCAATTATTACCTTCGGAAGTTTTATTTCTAGGAGATGCAAATATCGATGAAGCCTGCGCAATGGCAGCTGGTGTTGATTTTGAGCGTGTTAATTTTGTAGATGTAATCCGATAAAATAAATAATTTATTCCTTTACCACTGCACCAGTTCCATAAAGTTGACCTAAATATTTTCTAGATGGAGAAACAGGCATTGGACCTAAGCCTAATCTGTCCCACATGGCATCAACTTGATCAATTACTTCTTGCGTATTCGCTAAAATATTAGGCCAATCACGGGTAAAACCATCAAATTCTTTTGTTTTTTTAGTGCCATCAAAGGCAATGTGCGAAGGTGCTAGCTCGCTTTCTACGTTAATCACAAAGGCATCTCTTTTGGGGTCTACATTATTAGAGAATCGCCAAACTGCATCGGCTATATCCGAAATATCAATCGTGTGTTCTAAGAAAATAATAATTTTTACAAATTTAAAATCTTCCAATCCAAAAAGCGCTTTGCTTAATTCTGCAATATGTCCTTTTCTATTTTTTTCAACCGAAATAAATACCAATGAAATATTTTCTTTTAAAAGAGAATCGTTGATATCTTTTATTTCTGGAAATGCTACTTTGATGTTTTCTTTGGCAATCCCATTTTTATTTTCAAATATTGGCATGGCTTGGTCAAAGCGCATTTCTTCAGGTAATTTTTTAGTCGCATCAATGCCCATTTTACCACCAAATGCAGCCTTTGAGCAAGAATGGTCGAGCACATCCATTGGGCCAGTATTGAAAATAATATCTTGTTGCGGATCTACATTTTCACTAATGTATTTAGCCACCGCCTTTTGATCGTGAATGTCTACCTCACCATCTACCACAATCATCATTTTGGTAAACATCATTTGGCCAGCACCCCACATAGAGTTCATTACTTTTAAGGCTTGACCTGCATAATCTTTTTTGATTTTTATAATCACCAAATTATGAAATACGCCTTCCATTGGTAAAACCATGTCTACAATCTCGGGAACCATGGTCATTTTAATGGGCGCTAAAAATATTCTTTCGGTGGCCTTGCCAATCCAAGCATCTTCTTGCGGCGGAATGCCAACTATGGTAGTTGGGTAAACCGCATTTTTACGATGGGTTATACAGGTAATATGAAATTGAGGATACCAATCGGCTAAAGAATAATAACCTGTGTGGTCGCCAAAGGGCCCCTCCCAGATAAAATCTTCGCTCGGGTCTATATAACCTTCAATTATAATATCGGCGTCGGCAGGCACTTGCAAATCTTGTGTAATGCATTGTACCAGTTCCACTCTTTTTTTTCTTAAAAAACCTGCTAAAATATATTCATCAACTCCATCTGGTAATGGAGCAGTAGCTGCATAAGTGTAAATCGGGTCGCCACCTAAAGCAACAGCAACAGGCATTTTTTGACCCAATTTTTTGTATTCGTTGAAATGGCGCGCCGAAACTTTATGTTTATGCCAATGCATACCCGTTAAAGTTGGGCCGAAAACTTGCATGCGGTACATGCCTACATTTCTAATGTTTGTATGTGGATCTTTAGTATGAATAACGGGCAAAGTAACAAATGGGCCGCCATCTTCTGGCCAACAAGTAAGCACCGGAAATTTAGTAATGTCTGGTTCGCTTTGAATTACTTCTTGGCAGGCGCCTCTTCCAGAAATTGTTTTGGGCATCCAAGAAGAAATTTGACCCAATTTTGGAATCATTTTTAATTTATCCATGATGGAGTCTTTAGGACCCGTAATCATTTTAAACATGGATTCAATTTCTTGAGTAATTTCGTCCATGTTATTTACGCCTAAAGCCATACACATGCGCTTATAATTACCCATAGAGTTAATAAGCAAAGGAAATTCGGTGCTCGTATTTTCGAATAAAAGGGCAGGGCCGTATTGCTTAGAAATACGGTCTGTTATTTCAGTGATGATTAATTTAGGATCGACAAACTCTTTGATGCGAACCAATTCGCCTTCTTTTTCGAGTGCTACAATAAAATCTTGTAAGTTTTTGTAAGCCATTTTGGTTATTTAGGATATTGACAATTAAGCTGGTTAATTGTTTCGCAAAAATAACAAAATATTAGCCTATTAAAACCTCGAGCCGATGGTTAGCGTAAAAGATTTTATGGTATTGCTGCTGTTTACCACTGGATTGTTTATGTTGGCTGCATAATAAGGGTAAAAAGCAGATTCATAGCTAGTTTTCACAAAGGCAAAATCCACATACGCATCGCCCGTTCTATAGCCTAAGCCAGCAGTTATACTTTTTTTACTTTGGTCTATTGCAGCCGATTTGTAGGCATCGCCATAATGAGCATATCCTGCTCTTAAAGTAATCCCATCTAATTTGGTTTCGGCACCTAGGCGTAAGTTATAGGTATTTTGTTGAAAAGTGTCTTGAATGCGACTATTGTTATCTGGCCCAAAATCTTCGTTGCCACTCACTGCATCCAATCGCATGGCACTGTAATTTAATTGTTCTAGGTCTACACTTATCAAAGCTGTTTTACCAAAAAATATAGCCGTACCATAATTGATGCGCATAGGGGTTGCCAATTTATAATCGAATAAATATTCGAGTGGGGTAAAGCTTTGCGTTACTCCATTTTTAACCGAACTTAAATCGGTGGTAAAATTTTCGTTAAAGGTATAATAGTTTGGTGTTTGTAAACTTAATCCAAAACGAATTAAATCGATGGGTCTGTATATAGCGCCCAGTTTGAAGTTGAGGCTGGTTCCACTTACAAATAAAGATTCTTTTAATTTTATTTCGGATACATTATAAAGGGGGTCATTGATATTACTTTCTTTAAAAGTACTTTGTTTGCTGTATTCGATAGAGCCTAAACCAATGCTTGCGCCTAAATATAATTTGTTCGAGTAATTAGCACCAAAAGAAATATTCACTTGATCTTCGTAACCACCACTTTTTGAACTTTGCATTTGAGTAGTAGCATTATTGGCAATCGGAACATATTTATTTAAGGTAGTATCAAAATCAATCATATAACCATACCAAGCCATGTCGTAAATACTATTGATATTCGTATCGGGTAAACCCGTTGAACCGTAGTAATTATTAGCACTTGCAGCTAAATAAGAGCTAAAAGTACTTTGGTTATTTACACCAGAAAAATAACTATTTTCTTTAAATGAATTGGTTCTGTTGTCGCTTAAACCAAAATGAAAACTCACCCATCCATTACTCACCTCTCTGCCCGTATAATCTTGATTCATTTGTGTTAATACGAAACCAAAATTTCCTAAATTAAAATTGGTATGGTTGTTCGAATTTAATTTACCGAAAACATTATTTTCTAAATTATTGAAACGCAATGTTGGTGAAACACTGTAATCGTTGCTTCTGTAAAAGCCTAATCCTGCTGGGTTTCCGCTAATACTAGAAAGGTCTGCGCCCAATGCGGTTTGTGCGCCACCCATTCCTAAAATTCGGGCTGTACCATTAAGGGTGTTATTACTAAAGCGATAAGCATCTTCTACATATTGTGCTTGAGTCGAAGAAAAACTGATTGTTACCAATGCAACAACTAAAATATTTTTTATCATCTGAATAAATTTAAATTCAATTTATTTATCGAGGTCTGTTTGAAGGGCTTGGTCTGCTGCCTCCAGAACTGCCGCCACCACTGTATCCGCCGCCACCTCCGTTGCTACTTCTGCTTGGTGCAGAATAAGTTCTAGGCGTGCTTGGTGCTGAATATTTTTTTGGTGTACTTGGTTCCGAATTATTACGCGGAGTGGGAGCAGAATAATTTCTAATAGGAGCAGTGTTAGTCGGTTCGGTATTATAACGCGGAGTAGGCTCCGAGTAGCTTCTTGGCGTTGGGTTTGCCGGCACCGGCTCTGCATTATTACGCGGTGTTGGCGCGGTATAATTTCTAATTGGAGTAGTATTAGATGGTTCGGTATTATAACGCGGGGTAGGCTCCGAGTAATTTCTAATTGGAGTAGTAGTATTACTTGGCGAAACCGTTGTATTATTTGAACGGGTTGGTGGAGTTGCCATACGCACATTTGGTGTACTACTATTATTGTTTGTTAAAATAGGCATATTGCGATTGCTTTCTGAAAGGCCAATATTTCCGCCGGTTTCAGTAGATCTGCCACCAACACCAACGCTGCCGCCCGTTCTAGGTCTTGGTGTGTTAATAAACTTAGTTGTTTTAACGCCTCCATTATTTCCCCAATTATCCCAATGTCCATAGCCACCAGGGTGTCCACCATAATAATTATTAAAATAAGGATTGCCATAACCGAAGCCATAACCATAATAAGGGTTATAAAATCCACCCCAAGGATTAAAAAAAGGATTATAAAAACCGCCATACCATCCACCATACCATCCGCTGTTCCAGCCATAGCTGTAACCTATGCCAAAACCATTAAAGAAAAATGGATCATTATAAAATCCGCAATATGCCGGAGAGTAATAGCCAAAACCATAGTAATTATTAGAAAATCTGCGTAAGCGTTTACTATAATAATAATCGTCTTCGTCGGTCATGTAATAATTATTGATGGTGGTATTGCCATCAGAATTACTCGAATAATTTTGTTGGTTTTGTTGATTTTGATTTTGCTCCGCTTGCTCAGCACTTTGGTATTGACTATAATTAGTATTGGGTGTTTCTTGCGCAGCCGCAGGCCTGTCGGCTGCAATGGTTTCTGAGCTTAATGACTGGTTGTATGTTATTTCGGAATTCTTTTGAGCATCTGCTAAAGAATAATAAAGATCATCGTTAGCCGTGTAACGACTGGTGTTTTGCATGCTAGAACAAGCTCCAAGTAGGAGTGTGAAAGCAACTAAAGGAATTTGGAAGTTTTTCATAAGAGTTCTCCTTTAAGATTAGGTAATTATTTCTGAAGCAATAACGCTAAAATTCTTATTTTTGTTATAAATTTCGTCATTATTTAATAAAAACAATAGCTTTTGTTAAATTACGACAATAATATTACAATTCCCTATTTCTAAAAAAGATGAGCAAAGGATTAACCAGCAGGAGCGCCGACTATTCGGCATGGTATAACGAATTAGTAACCAAAGCCGATTTAGCAGAACATTCGGATGTACGAGGTTGTATGGTTATTAAACCTTATGGTTATGCCATTTGGGAAAACATGCAAAAAGTATTGGATCAAATGTTCAAAGATACAGGCCATTCGAATGCTTATTTCCCCTTGTTTATTCCAAAATCTTTTTTCGCTAAAGAAGCAAGCCATGTCGATGGTTTTGCTAAAGAGTGCGCAGTTGTTACGCATTATCGTTTAAAGAACGATGGCAATGGAGGCATTATGGTAGATCCAGATGCAAAACTAGAAGAGGAATTAATTGTTAGGCCAACATCCGAAACTATTATTTGGAATACCTATCGCGGTTGGATTCAATCGTATCGCGATTTACCCATTTTAGTAAACCAATGGGCGAATGTGGTACGCTGGGAAATGCGTACGCGCTTATTCTTGCGTACTTCAGAATTTTTATGGCAAGAAGGTCATACGGCACATGCTAGTGCAGACG
>JAURMH010000131.1 GCA_030830805.1 Bacteroidota bacterium | reverse complement strand
TTAGCTTTAATGAAAGCAGATATGGATAAAGACCTTGCTGTTAGAATTAAATTAGCATCTAATTATGCATCATTGGCTAACTCTTGGAAATACTATATTGGTCAAAACGAAGGCTTAAAAAAATTGAATGTAATTTCTGGTAAACAAACTTTAGAAAAACAATTTACGGCTTATGCTAATTCATCGGAAGATTTAAAAGCAGCATACGCAAATGTAATGACCAATACCGATAAATTATATGACGACTACAAATCATATGTTGTAAGAGGTTTATATTTATCAACTGCAGGTATGTCTACTGTAAGTGTTATGTTAGCTAATTCTTTTAAATCTTTAGGTGATATTTTAATCAAATCGCCAATCGATACAGCAGCTTTAAACAAGCAAGTGCAAAGGCTAAAAGCTAATATCGACGGACAATACAAAGATTATGTTCCAGCAACAGATCAAAAAATATTTGCTGCTTTATTAACTATCTATTACGAAGATATTCCTGCCGATCAACAACCTGCAGTTTTAGCAGAAATCATTAAAAAGTATAAAGCAAAAACACCTGCAGCATCGTTCGAAAAATTTGCAGCAGAAGTATTTAAGCGGTCTATATTTACGTCTAAAGAGCGTGCAGATGCATTCCTAGCAAATCCTACAGCAAAGGCTTACCAAGCAGATATTTTAGTTCAATACATTAATAAAATGATGGACTTTAGAAATACTTATATGAATACGGTAATGGCTATTAATGCGGGCTTAGCGAAAGAGAAAAAAGCATACATTGCTGGTTTATTAGCAATGGATCCTGTAAAATTAGTTTATCCAGATGCGAATTCTACCATGCGTGTAAGTTATGGTAAAGTAGCGGGCTACACTGCAAAAGATGCCGTAGTTTATAATTATTATACTACAGAAAGAGGTTTATTAGAAAAATATAATCCTTCAGACGAAGAATTTGTATTGCCAGCAAAATTAGTTTCGCAATTGAAACAAAAAGATTTTGGAATGTATGCAAACGAAAAAGGGGAGTTGCCAGTATCGTTTTTAACAGACAATGACATTACTGGAGGTAACTCTGGAAGTCCTGTAATTAATGGTAATGGCGAGTTAATTGGTGCTGCTTATGATGGAAATTGGGAAGCAATGACTGGCGATTTAGTGTTTGATAAAAACTTTAAACGTACCATTGTGGCCGACATTCGTTATATCTTATTTATTGTTGATAAATATGCGGGTGCAACTAATTTAATTAATGAAATGACTTTGGTTAAATAATCCAAATTCAATAAATAAAAAAAAGGGATGGTAAATTTTACCATCCCTTTTTTTATGCAGTTATAAAATTAATATTTAAAAGTACCGAACTCCGACTCAATGGTTAATTGTTTTGCATCAGCAGCTTCCACTCGACCAATTATTTGGGCAGCTACATTAAAAGATTTAGCAATATCAATGATGCTTTGTGCTATAGATTCATCTACATAAATTTCCATTCTATGACCCATATTAAATACTTGATACATCTCTTGAAATGCAGTACCAGATTGCTCTTGAATCAATTTAAATAATGGTGGAATAGGAAATAAATTATTTTTGATGATGTGAACATTGTTTACAAAATGTAATACTTTGGTTTGGCCACCTCCGCTACAATGCACCATGCCATCTATTTGTGAAGGAAATTGATCCAGTATTTTTTTGATGATAGGCGCGTAGGTGCGAGTGGGTGATAATACTAATTTGCCCGCTGTAATTTTTCCGTAGTTTTCAATTTCAATTTCATCGGTTAAATTTAATCCACCCGAAAAAACTAAATCGTAGGGTACAGCTGGGTCGTAGGTTTCGGGATATTTAGCCGCAATTGTTTTATTGAAAACATCGTGACGCGCGGAGGTTAAGCCATTGCTTCCCATGCCACCATTGTATTCGCTTTCGTAAGTCGCTTGTCCAAACGAAGCTAAACCAACTATTACATTACCGGCTTTAATTTTATGATTCGAAATAACTTGCTCTCTAGGCATTCTACAGGTTACGGTAGAGTCAACTATAATGGTGCGAACTAAATCGCCTACATCGGCTGTTTCGCCGCCTGTAGAGTAAATTTCCATCCCATGCGATCGGAGATCTGCTAAGACTTCTTCGGTTCCATTAATAATAGCTGCAATTACTTCGCCAGGTATTAAATTTTTATTTCTACCAATGGTAGAAGAGAGTAAAATATTATCGACAGCACCTACGCAAAGTAAATCATCTGTGTTCATGATAATGGCATCTTGTGCAATACCACGCCAAACACTAATATCGCCTGTTTCTTTCCAATAAGCGTAGGCCAAAGAAGATTTTGTACCTGCACCATCGGCATGCATTATATTACAATATTCGGGGTCTTTGCCTAAAATATCGGGAATAATTTTGCAAAAAGCTTGTGGAAATATCCCTTTATCAATATTACTAATGGCTAAATGGACATCTTCTTTGGAAGCACTTACACCGCGAAGGTTATATCTTTGGTTGCTCATAAAATAACAAAGGACAAATATAATTATTTGTCCTTTGATTATGGTGTTTAAATATGGATTAAGGTTTCTTTCTTACAGGCACTGTTGTTGCAGGTGCTTTTGTAGGATTAACTGCTGGCGCAACTGCTGGCGCAACAACTGGTGCGCTAGTAGCAGGAGCAGTTGCCGGCGCTACTGCATTTGCTTTAGATGGAGTAGGTGCAATTGCTTTTGGAGTAGCTGCTTTTGGCGCTACTTTTTTACCTGCTTCTGGTATTTTTACTGACTCTTTTGGAACATAATCTTCAGAAATAATAGAGAATGTGGTACGACGGTTTAAGGCATGCATTTCTTCAGGACAACTTACGCCATCTTTACATTCATTTAATAGTTTTGATTCTCCATAACCTCTAGGTCTTAATCTTTCTGTTTCAATACCTTTAGATACTAAATAGTTTACTACAGATTGTGCTCTTCGAAGCGATAACTCATTGTTATAAGTTGAATCAGCTCTGGAGTCGGTATGTGAAGCAATTTCGATTACAAAAGTAGGGTTGTCAGATAATGTTTTAGTAATTGTATCTAATCTAACAATCGATTCTGGTTTTAAATCTGCACTTGCTAAATCGTATAAAATTCCTTTGATGATAATTTCTTTTAATGGAATAGGATTCAATCTAAAATTTAATTCAAAATCTTTAGATTCTTTAAAACCATAAGTTGAAGTTTCTGCCACATCTCCAAAGAAACGATATTTAGAAGCACTTAATTGATAGTTAACATCTTTTTTGAGGGCAAATTTATATTTACCTGCTGGGTCTGTAATAACCATCTGTGTTGAGCCATCGCTACCAATAATATTAATTTTAACACCAGCAAATGTTTTGCCAGACGCATTATTGATGGCTTTACCAGAAACATTAAATACCAATGGAATAGCAATAACAGAATAAATATCATCTTCGCCTTTTCCTCCAAAACGGTTAGAGCTGATATAGCCGGTTTCTTTAGTTTCATCTAATATAAATCCAAAATCATCACCTGTAGAATTGATTGGAGATTTTAAATTAGTTGCATCGGTCCAGTCGCCTTCTTCAAAATCACAGAAGAAAACATCGAATCCACCAATACCTTTATGTCCGTTAGAAGCAAAGTAAAGTGTACCAGATGGATGAATAAAAGGAAATTCTTCGTCGCCTGCAGTATTGATTTTTGGTCCTGCATTAACTGGAGCTCCCCATGTGGTTCCTTGTCTTTCTGAATACCAAATATCTTTGCCACCTAAACCACCTTTTAGAACAGAGGTAAAGTAAATTCTAGTTCCATCTGCATTGATGCTTGGATGTGCCATTAAAGCTGAATCTGGATTGGGTATTTCTACTGGCTTAGGTTCTGTCCAAGTATTTCCTTCATTTTGAGTTTGTAAAATAGTACAGCCAATTTCTTTTCCTTTATTTCCGTTACACTGTGTATAATATAGAATACGATTATTATTGTCGAAACTAGTTACCCCTTCATTGAAATCAGAATTGATGGCTTTGTTTAAAGGGTCAACTCTAGACCAACGGTTTTTTCCGGTAGTAGCTGAAGCAAATATATTTTCATAGTTTTTACCTGTTCTTTCGTAAAAGTTTTTTCCTTTTACTTTTCCTCTGTTAGAAGTAAAAATAATACCTTTTCCATAAAAGCTAGGCGCATATTCTACATCTTTTGTATTAAGAGCACCTTCATTAAAAACATCAAACCAAGTCGCTTTTTCTTTCCATTTTAAGGCTAAGTTGCAATTTTCTATACCTAGCAAAGCCAATGAATCTCCGGGTTTTTGCGATAAATATTCTTTATATGTTGCGATTGCATCTTTCAATCTATCTTGAAATTTATAAGCATTCGCTAAATTCAAATATACTTCGTTGCCTTCGTAACCAGCAGCTACTGCTTTCTCGTACCAAATAGAAGATTGTTTAGTATTATTAATTTGACGATAAGATTCTGCAACCTTATAAATTAATTCTGCTTTGGTTTTTTTATTCCTGATGGTTGGAATTGCTTTTTTGTATAAGTCGGCAGCAATAAAATATTTTTCTGCGTTGTAGGCTTTTTCTGCCGCAATGACACTTGGTTTTTGTGCACCACAAGAAGATAAAACAATAATTGATCCGGTCAAAAATGCTAAACAGATGTTCTGAATTAATTTCATTTCGTATTGTATTTTATTTTTTAATTAAACCTTTAAAAAAAAGGCTGATAGGGTCTAATTACCAAATATAAATTATTTTCAATATAAACCTAAGCGCTAAATTTCATTATCTATAAAAAAAGCCATCAATCAAATTGATGGCTTTTAGTTTTATTAGGCTAATTACTTGATAAACAAGAGTTCTCTGAACTTTGGTAATGGCCAAAAACCATCTCCAATGATCAATTCTAATTTATCCACATGGTAACGAATTGGCTCAAAATAGCTTTTTACCTTTTCGTCATATGCGATGGCTATTTTACGAGCATCGGTAATTATATTGGCTTTTTTACGCTCTTCGATCATACCATCAACAGATGTTTTAATAGCTAATAAATGCTCAGATATTTGTTTAATTAAGGATAGCTGGCCTTCAAAAGTGATTTTAGGCATTCCTAAGTCTTTCAAGCCTTTTACATTCTCAATTAAGGTGTTTTGATAAGCAACTGCAGCAGGAATGATGGTGCTAGTCACTAATTCACCCACAATACGCGACTCAATTTGCATTTTTTTCATGTAGTTTTCTAACATGATATCGTGTCTTGCATGTAATTCACGCTCATTGAAAACGCCATTTTGAACAAAAACATCTGCTGTTTTCTTCGAAACATAAGCGTCAAGTGCCTTTGGTGTTGTTTTAATATTTGATAAACCTCTCTTAAGCGCTTCTTTTTCCCAATCTGTACTGTATCCATTGCCTTCAAAACGAATGCTTTTTGATTCTTTGATATATTTTTTAATAACCGTAATTAAAGCGATATCTTTTTTCTCGCCTTTTTCAATTAAGGCATCTACTTCTTTTTTAAACGCAGTTAATTGGGCTGCAACAATGGTGTTTAAAACGGTCATAGCTGCCGATGAATTAGCAGAAGATCCAACCGCTCTGAATTCAAATTTATTACCAGTAAAAGCAAATGGAGAAGTTCTATTTCTGTCGGTATTGTCTAATAAAATTTGTGGAATTTTTGGAATACCTAACCACATGGCATTATTAGTATCTGCTTTTTTATTAATTTTTGAAGTTTCGATTTCGTTTAAAACTTCGTCTAGTTGAGAACCTAAGAAAACAGATATAATAGCTGGTGGCGCTTCGTTTGCACCTAAACGGTGATCATTATTTATGGATGCAATACTTGCTCTTAATAAATCGGCATGCTCATAAACAGCTTTAATGGTATTCACAAAAAAGGTTAAGAACATTAAATTATTTTTTGGCGTTTTACTAGGTGCTAATAAATTTTTACCTGTATTAGTAATAATAGACCAATTGTTGTGTTTACCCGATCCGTTTACACCAGCATATGGTTTTTCATGAAGTAAAACTTTGAAGCCATGTTTGCGCGCAATTTTATCCATTAAATCCATCAATAACTGATTGTGATCAATGGCTAAATTAATTTCTTCGTAAATAGGGGCGCACTCAAATTGATTAGGAGCCACTTCGTTATGACGCGTTTTTAATGGAATGCCCAATTTTATGGCTTCGGTTTCAAAATCAATCATGTAAGTTAATACGCGCTCTGGAATAGAACCAAAATAATGGTCTTCTAATTGTTGGCCTTTTGCAGACATATGTCCAAAAAGTGTTCTGCCGGTCATCATTAAGTCGGGTCTTGCATTGTATAATGCTAAATCAACTAAGAAATATTCTTGTTCTATTCCTAAAGAAGCAGAAATTTTAGTGATGTTTTTGTCGAAATATTGACAAACTTCAACTTCTGCTTTATCTAAGGCATGTAATGCTTGTAATTAAAGCGATTTATAATCTATCTCTTCGCCAGTATAGGATACAAAAACAGTTGGAATACAAAGCGTATTTCCAGAAATTGATTCCATAATAAATGCTGGTGATGATGGATCCCAAGCTGTATAACCTCTTGCTTCAAATGTGTTTCTAATACCTCCATTTGGAAATGAAGAAGCATCTGGTTCTTGTTGCACTAAGGCATCGCCAGAAAATTTCTCTATCGAACGGCCATCCGAACTAGGCTCAAAAAATGAATCGTGTTTTTCTGCGGTGCTACCTGTTAAAGGTTGAAACCAATGGGTATAGTGTGTTGCGCCTTTTTCCATTGCCCAAATTTTCATGGCTGTTGCAATATTTTCTGCGGTCACTCTGTCAATTGCAGTTCCATTTTCAATATTATCTATAATCGATTGGTAGGATTCTTTCGATAAATAGTTTTTCATTTTTACTTTGTCGAATACATTGACCGCATAAAAATCTGAAATTTTGGTAGATGGTGGGTTAACCGCCACTGCAGTTCTATTTAAAACTGTTTCGAGTGCTTTGAATCTTGATTGAGGCATAATTTTAGGCTTTTTTTAGATTTTACCCTACAAAAATACATAAATCGGCTAAATTTTTAAGTGTTTTTCTAAAAAAGTGGTAAAATTTTGGCGATTGTTGATAAAATTTTAGGTGTTTTTTAAAAAAAGGCAAAAAATAGAACAATAAGGCAATTAATTATTTTTGTTAATTTCGAACAAAATGATCCAATTCTTTAAAAATAAAATTCAGTCTAATAAAGATGCATTGCTATTATATGTAGGAAATTCCTTCATTACACTTTCCTCATTTTTAATAATTGCTTTATTATCTCATTTTTTGCCAATCGAAACTTATGGCGTTTATAGATTTATCATCACTATTTGCACCGTTGCTATTACCTTAGGTAGTTTGGGTTTTGCAAATGCATTGTATTATTATTTGTCTTCTGCTAATCTTTCTCAATACCAATCAAAAATCAATTCAAATAGGTTGGGTTTATTCATCATGAGTATAATTACACTTTTTTTGATGAAGTTGATTTCGTTTTTTTTCTTTGAAAAATTGGCCAATTTTCAATTAGCACAATACCAATGGGTGATAGCAGGAATAGTGTTTATAGGCATTTTACAAGCTAATGAATTAAATATTTTTTTGATCAATAAAAAAATAAAAGTCTACTTAATAAGTACTTTCAGTGTAATTATTTTTAGAATTGCTTCCTTATTCATAGCCTATTATCAGCATTGGACGCTTTTAGATTTATTGCAGCTCCATTTGATTTGGGGTTTTGTTTCTTTAATAATTAATCAGCTATTGATTAATCGTTTCAATCAAATTCGTCAACTTCAAATAAATTGGAAAGAAATTTTATTACAATTTCAATATGGCTTCCCAATTGGATTAGGCTTGTTCTTCGGAGTTTTATTAATCAATGCCGATCGAATAATGCTAAGTGCTTTTTATCCAAATCCAACACAATTTGCCATTTTATCGAATGGTAATTTCGAAGTGCCCATTATTACACAGTTTTATATATCATTTAGTACCATTGCCTTACCTTTGATGATTGAAGCTTATAGGCAAAAAGATTTCCAACAGTTCTTTCAAATTCGGGCAAAATATCAACAAGAAATTATGATGATTTTATTCCCAATTGTATTTGCATTAATCAATTGGTCGGGTCCATTCATTCGTATTGTTTTTGGCCAAAATTATATCGAAAGCGCTGCTTTGTTTGCCGTATTTGCCAGCAGTTTTTTAATCAGATTTACCAGTCATCATGATGTTTTTTTAGCCACTAATCAAACTAAATATATTTCTATTATTCAAGGTGTCGAATTAATTTTTCATCTTATTTTAACCTATGCACTCCTGAGTAACTTTGGAATGATAGGAGCATCTTACGCCTATTTAATTACCAATATTTTTTACTTTATTTTTACTAGTTATTATTCTGCAAAGATAATGGGAGTAAGTATTTGGAAGATACATAACTGGAAACACTTACCGCCAAATTTACTGCTATGTGGCATTATTTTATTGGTATTTAAATCTATTGATGCAGCACTTATTTATTCCGATTTACAAGCCATTGTGCTCGCTATTTTTTATGTTATCAGTACTTATTTATTTTTAAATTATAGGTATGCTACTATTTTAAAACATGGATAAGCAAATTATACAATTTGAGCTAAGGGCCATTGCTCACGAGCCTTTCGCAACCATGGCTTTATTAGCACAACAAGGTGATTTAGTGTCTTCCGCTATATTGCCTTATCATTTTATAGATTATGAAAAAAGGGTAGAAGCTCATAAAGAAGCCACACTTTTTTTAGATTTCATCAAACACCTAAATACCACATTTTCGAATATTGAATTAAAAATGCCAATCCAATTTACCGATGCCAGACCTTTTAGCTGGTTAGGTTTTAAGGTTGTTCAGCATTATACTTATTTAATAGATTTAACAAATGCAAGCCATGTAAAATCTAGTCAATTCCGGTTCGAAACATTGGTATTTAATCTCGAAAATTTAGCACTTTTAACATCTTATTTTGAAGAACAAAACGTAGCGCTATCTACACTTCAGGAGATGATTCAATTGGCTATGCAGATGCCTTATCAAATTTGGATGCAAGTTTTATATAATCAAGACCAAATTACTTTTGTACATTTTTATTGTACCAAACAACAAGACCAAACCCTTTATTTATTGCCAGGTTTAAGTCCTTTACATGCAAGTAATAAAGATTTTGCCATGCAAAATGTAAATCTTTTAATTCAACATGCAAGAACAAATTATTTACAAATTGATATGGGGATTGGAGATAGCTACGAAGAAATGTTGTTTGCGAACAATTGGCAAGTACAGGTTAAGCCCTATTTCGTAGTTAAAAATAAATAGTTATTATATACGTTTGGTAAATATGAACAGAGCAATGCATTTCAAAGAAATCAATCCTAATCAATGGGATGCATTACTTATTCAACACGACCAAAGCCTTTGGTATCAAGATGCGCGTAACATTCAGTTGATTGCATCTACCTATCAAAAACAAGCAATTTATTATGCTTGTTACCATCAATCGGTGTTTTGTGCGGCCCTGGTATTATATGTTCATAATAAAAATGCTGCATTACCTACGCACTTTTTTTATACGCCATTTTTTATCAATGCGTCTTTAAAAGATTTTGTAGTCAACCAAGCTTTAAATCAAATGTTGTTGGCTTTAAAAAAGGAGTATCATACCATTGAATTAAAACTATCTCCCAAATTCAATGATATCAGGGCTTTTACATGGTCGGGTTTTACGCATCAATTATATTATACGCTTCAAAAGGCGCTTTTATTGGATGATAAAAAACCATCAGAAAATATTCGCAGACAAATCAATAAAATTGCTCAAAACGAAGCAATTCAAGTTAAATTAGAAACAACAAATTTAACGCCTATTATTTCAACACATTTAAAAATGATGCTCAAAAATGGAATGGGTAAAGCAGAAGAGCAAAAAGTGAGGCATTGGATTAATACTTTTTATCAACAACAGCAATTAGTAGTATTTGGACTTTATGAATCGACTAATTTAAAAGGATCTGCTTTATTAACATTTGACCAGCATCAAGCCTATTTAATATCTATTACTGGCGGTGTGCCGGAAACACATGGGCAAACTGCTTTATATTTTGGCTTTTTTGATCATTTTAGCAAAATGGGAATTCCTACAGTTGATCTATTAGGTGCTAATATTCAAGGAGTTGCAGAGTATAAATCTAAATTAGGCAGCCAATTATCCTCTTATTTTATTTTATCTTATCGCAAGCACTTTTTATTTTATCAATTAAAATTAAAGCTAAAAAAGCTATTAAAAAAGCAATGATTTGATAATTATCAACAGTACTGTTTCAAGCCTATAAATTTCTTATTTTTGCATCAGCTCAAATAAAAAATCCATTGGAACAGACGCAATTAACCACCCTTGAAACAGCTAAAGAACTTGGCTTACTTCCTGAAGAATATCAAAAAATAAATGAAATTTTAGGGAGGGTTCCCAATTTCACAGAATTAAGTATTTTTTCTGTCATGTGGAGCGAGCATTGCTCTTATAAAAATTCTATTGTTTGGTTAAAAACTTTGCCAAAAGATGGTCCTAGAATGTTGGCTAAAGCAGGCGAAGAAAATGCCGGTTTGGTTGACATAGGAGATGGGATTGCTTGTTGTTTTAAAATTGAATCCCATAACCATCCTTCTGCCTTAGAACCTTATCAAGGTGCGGCTACTGGAGTAGGTGGAATCAATAGAGATATTTTTACGATGGGAGCAAGACCCATTGCACAACTAAATTCTTTGCGTTTTGGCGATTTATCTTTAGACCGAACCAAGTGGTTAATTAAAGGCGTAGTAAAAGGTATTGGCGATTATGGTAATGCTTTTGGTATACCAACCGTAGGTGGAGAAGTTTTCTTCGACGAATGTTATAATATCAATCCATTAGTTAATGCTATGTCTGCGGGTATTGTAAATGTAGGCGAAACGGTTTCAGCTACTTCTTATGGTGTTGGAAATCCAGTATATATAGTAGGTTCTGCAACAGGTAAAGACGGTATACATGGTGCGGCTTTCGCATCAAAAGATATTACAGAAGATTCTGTAAATGATTTACCAGCGGTTCAAGTTGGTGATCCATTTCAAGAAAAATTATTATTAGAGGCAACACTTGAAGTAATTAAAACAGGTGCAGTTGTGGGCATGCAAGACATGGGAGCAGCGGGTATTATTTGTTCTAACTCCGAAATGTCTGCTAAAGGCGAACATGGAATGGTTATCTATTTAGATAAAGTTCCAACGCGTCAAGAAAACATGAAGCCTTATGAAATTCTTTTATCAGAATCTCAAGAGCGTATGTTAATTGTAGTAACCAAAGGCAGAGAAAAAGAAGTAGAAGCAGTATTCGATAAATGGGATTTAAATTGCGCCATTATTGGAGAAGTAACAGACACCAAGCGTCTACATTATTACATGAATAATGAATTGGTTGCCGATGTTCCTGCAGATGATTTAGTTTTAGGTGGAGGTGCGCCAGTTTATAATAGAGCATATAAAGAACCAGCCTATTTTCAAGATAATAAAAAATTCAATATTGATCAAGTGCCGGAGCCTACTGACCTTGTAGCGGTTTCAGAATTTTTAATTAAACACCCAAATATTGCATCTAAAAGATGGGTAATTGGTCAATACGATTCGATGGTGGGCGTAGCAAACATGTCAACTAATCAACCTGCAGATGCCGCAATTGTCAATATAAAAGGTACAGATAAAGCCATTGCTTTAACAGTAGATTGTAACGCTAGGTATGTACATGCTGATCCAGAAATTGGATGTGCGATTGCAGTTGCAGAAGCCGCTAGAAACATTACTTGCGCTGGTGCAGAGCCCGTAGCCATTACTAATTGTTTAAATTTTGGTAATCCTTATATTCCGGAAGTGTATTGGCAATTTGTTTCTGCAATTAAAGGAATGAGTTCGGCTTGTACAAAATTTGAAACACCAGTAACAGGCGGAAATGTTAGTTTTTACAATCAATCATCAGACGAAGGTCCGGTATTTCCAACGCCAACCATAGGCATGTTAGGCATACTTGATACTAAATCTAGCATGATGACTTTAGATTTTAAAAATGTAGGAGACGCTATTTATTTAATTGGCGAATCCAAAAATGATATTGCTTGTTCGGAGTATTTATATTCTTATCATAAAATAAAATCATCACCTGCACCATTCTTCGATTTAGACAAAGAATATGATACCCATCAACTCATTAAACAGCTCATTGAATCTCATGCGATTGTTTCTGCTCATGATGTTGCCGATGGAGGATTATTTATTACGCTAATGGAATCTGCTATGTTTAGAAATTTAGGTTTCGAAATTGAATCTGAAGAAGAAATTAGAAAAGATGCTTTCTTATTTGGAGAAGCACAAGGTAGAATTGTTGTGAGTGTTCCAGAAGCTAAACAAGCCGAATTCATTGAGATTGCGGCTACATCTGCCATCGAATATACTTTATTAGGAACGGTTACTGCTGGAGATATTTTAATCGATGATCAAAGTTTTGGTCATGTGTCGAAATACAAATCAAGTTTCGAAACTTCATTAGAAAAAACGATTGAGTCGAACTAAAAATAACCATTTATTTCAATTCAAATTATTTAGCATAGCGCAAAACCAATGTGCCATGAAAGTGGGAACAGATGCGGTTTTGCTAGCTACATTACCAAAGTTTACCAATGTAAATTCGGTGCTCGATATTGGCACCGGAACAGGGGTGTTGAGTTTAATGTTGGCACAGCAATTTCCCAGTGCAAGCATCACAGCTATTGAATTAGATGAAGCAGCAGCAAGTCAAGCTGCAGACAATTTTGCGCATTCAGCATGGACCGCAAACATGCAAGTTATTCAGACCGACTTTGAAGCATTTGATTGTGTAAACACTTACGATTTAATCATCAGTAATCCTCCCTTTTTTACGGCCTCATTAACCTCCGAAGATCTCGCCAAAAATCGTGCAAGACATGCACCTGCAAACCTGTTGGCGAATTGGATCGAAAAATCAAGCCGGCTATTAAATGAAAATGGCAAAATTGCTATCATTCTTCCCGAATCAGAAACAGAAATCAAACAACTGGCAAGTCAGCATCAACTTTTTTTTGACAAAATCATCCATGTTCACTCCTTCGAAAACACTCCAGTCATCCGCCAAATCTTTGTTTTACATAAACGCAACACAATAACCCAAAACAGCCATTTTCAAATCTATAAAGCTCAAAATAGCTACTCTGAGGCCTATATTGAACATTTGAAACCATACTTAACTATCTTTTAATGAGGGATTAAAAAAAAATATTTTCGTTTTTTAGATTTTTTTTTAATTATCTTAGAATAATCAATTAATTATTTTTTTATGAGTTTAGGTACAGTAAAATTCTTTAATGAGTCTAAAGGTTATGGATTTATTAAAGACAACGAAACAGGAAAAGAAATTTTCGTTCATGTTTCAGGTCTCATCGACAAAATCGACAAAGAAGATCAAGTCGAGTATGAAGAAGAGAATGGTAAAAAAGGATTAAACGCTATCAATGTAAAAAAGGTATAGTTTATTATTACCAAAAAAGAAGTCTTCTCTTGAAAAAGAGGAGACTTTTTTGTTTATTTTTATTGCTTGAAAAGGATTGGTTTATTATCAGATACGCATAGTTATTTCCCAGAAGAAGTATATCAATACTTTAAAGAAGTCGACGAAATATGGCATGCAGGAGATTTTGGAGATTTAAATGTATCCGATAAGCTAAGCGAATTTAAACCTTTAAGAGGAGTCTACGGAAATATCGATGGACAAAACATTCGCATCGTTCATCCTTTTGTTCAGTTGTTTGATTGCGAAGGTATCAAAGTGATGATAACACATATTGGCGGTTACCCAGGCAAATATGCTCCAAATGTGAAAGCATTTTTACAAAAAGAAAACGTTCAGCTATTTATTTCAGGTCATTCACATATTTTAAAAGTTATTCAAGATAAAAAATTAAATTTGTTACATATGAATCCCGGTGCAGCAGGCAAGCAAGGATTACATATTATGCGAACATTGATTCGATTTGCTATTCACGAAGGAAAAATTTCGGAAGTAGAAGTAATAGAAATCGGTAAAAAAACGAACCTATAAAAACAATATACCTATGTCACAAATGATCACACTTGGTCAATTCATCATCGAAAAGCAAACGGATTTTCCATTTGCAAAAGGTGGATTCTCCAGATTAATTAGAGATTTAGCCATAGCGGCTAAAATCGTAAACAGAGAAGTAAACAAAGCCGGATTGGTGAATATACTTGGCGAAACTGGCGATACCAATATTCAAGGGGAGCAAGTTAAAAAGCTAGATGTTTTTGCAAACGAACAATTTATTGCGGCTTTAAAAGCAGGTGGAGAATGTTGTTTAATTGTATCCGAAGAAAACGACCATGTTATCCCTATTAATAATTCCGAAATCTCTAAAGATGCAAAGTATGTGGTATGTATAGATCCGCTAGATGGTTCTTCCAATATCGATGTGAATGTTTCCGTTGGAACTATTTTTGCAATTTATCGCAGAATCCATGAAAGTGGTGTTTCTACTGAAGATGAGGCCTTACAAAGTGGTAGAGAAATGGTAGCTGCTGGATATATTATTTATGGTTCTTCAACCATGTTTGTTTATTCTACTGGTAAAGGCGTAAACGGATTTACACTCGACCCAAGTATTGGAGAGTTTTGTTTATCACATCCTGAAATGCGCATTCCTGAAACAGGTAAATTATATTCTATCAACGAAGGAAATTATATTCATTTTCCAGATGGCGTAAAAAAATATTTAAAATATTGTCAAGAAATTGATGACACTACTAATAGGCCTTATTCTTCTAGATATATTGGATCGATGGTTGCTGATTTTCACCGAAACTTATTAAAAGGTGGTGTCTTTATATATCCCTCAACATACGGTGCCGAAAGTGGTAAATTAAGATTGATTTATGAATGTAATCCA
>JAURMH010000130.1 GCA_030830805.1 Bacteroidota bacterium | reverse complement strand
AAGGACATTAAAGAGGGAAAGATTAATACTTTAAAATCAAGATTCAAATCAGTTAAAATTTAAGTTAAATAAATTCCAGCTTTATAAAAAAGCAATTTATCCTTTATTAAGAGGATATGATAAATTGCAACGTTCAACGTGCAAATTCCGCACTCATTGCTTTAAAGTTTGTTTAATTAAAGGTAATAGAGTTTGGTTCAGGATTATATATCAATAAAGGGGCACAATGAAAAAATAAGTATCTTGATACCAATGGTTAACTTGAATATGCTTTTCCTATTAAAACAGTTTATTTAGGATTAACTGCCAATTAACTGCCTGATAAGTTTAGGATAAGAATATTTTTTACTAAATTAGGCTAATGTGTAAACAAAAAAGCCTCACATTTCTGTGAGGCTTTCTCTTTATTTGCTCCCAAGCCTGGACTCGAACCAGGGACCCTCTGATTAACAGTCAGATGCTCTAACCAGCTGAGCTACTTAGGAGTCTAGCGCATACAAAAATTGCTTTTTGTAAGGGAATGCAATATTAGGGTATTCAATTTAAAAATCCAATATTTGTAAAAAAAATATTTAAAATAAATTATGAGTCTAGTAGTTATAGGTACTGTAGCCTTCGATGCTATCGAAACACCTTTTGGAAAAACCGACAAAATCGTCGGTGGAGCAGCGACTTACGCAAGTTTAGCCGCTTCTTATTTTTATGATCAAACCAAAATTGTAGCGGTAGTAGGCGACGATTTTCCGCAGGCAGATATCGATGATTTTGGCAAACATGGCATTTCAACAGAAGGTTTGCAGGTTAAAAAAGGCGAAAAATCGTTTTTTTGGTCTGGTAAATACCACAACGACCTTAATAATAGAGATACTTTGATAACTGATTTGAATGTGCTAGCAGATTTCGATCCAATTATACCTGAGAGTTACCAAGACTGCACTTATTTAATGTTAGGCAATCTTACGCCACAGGTTCAACAAACGGTGATAGGGCGTCTTAAAAACCGCCCAAAGTTAATTGTAATGGATACCATGAATTTTTGGATGGACATTGCCATGCCAGAATTAAAGGCTACCATTGCCATGGTTGATGTATTAACCATTAACGATGCCGAAGCTCGCCAATTGGCAGATGAGTATTCTTTAGCTAAAGCTGCCAAAAAGATATTGAAAATGGGGCCTAAGTACTTGATTATTAAAAAAGGGGAACACGGTGCCTTGTTATTCCACGAAAATCAAATGTTTTCGGCTCCCGCATTGCCTTTAGAAGAAGTATTCGATCCAACTGGTGCAGGTGATACTTTTGCCGGCGGCTTTATTGGTTATTTAGCCAATACCGACGACATTTCTTTCGACAATATGAAACGCGCAATTATATATGGTTCTGCTATGGCTTCTTTCTGTGTAGAAAAATTTGGTACAGAACGAATCAAAAATTTAGCATCTGATGAATTAAAAAGTCGCGTAAATGAGTTTGTGAATTTATCTCATTTCGAAATCATCTAATTTACTTTAAAATAAAAAAAGGGCTAATTGAAAAATCAATTAGCCCTTTTTTTATTTACTTTTTTCTTTCGCCTGAAATTCTTTGATTAATGCGGCAGGATCTATGTCTAGGTTTTCCATGCAAGCTGCAGCATCCTTTGCTAGCGGGTGTTTCGGGTGTTTACTAATAAATTCGCCATAGAAATGTTTTGCTTGTTCTATATTCATTAAATTGCTATCATAAATAAATCCAATTAAGAATAAACTTTCTGGCGCCTTATTAAATTTAGGATAAGCGTATACAATTTTTAAAAAATTACTAATGGCGTGGTCGTACATACCAATACCACTTGCTATTTCTGCACTTTTAAATAATATTTCTGGTGCTTTTTCATCTTTACTGTTTTGCTTCACATATTCATCCGAAAGGCTAATGAAAACACGAGCTAAACTATCGCTCGTAATTTCTTTATTTTCAAGTAATTCTTTTTCGATGGCTTTGATACGGCTATAAGCCTTGTCTTTTTCGTTGCTACAGCTGCTAACTAAAAAGAGCATTGCAAGCAGATAAATAAGGGTTATTTTTTTCATTTGCTGTTTTTCTGAATAATCAAATGTACAAATTTTGAACGCAGCTTTCAATTGCTTAACTTTAAGATGTGAAAAAAGCATTCCTTGTATTGATGGCCATTAATATTTTACTCAGCACCATGGGGTATTTATTTGTGGCTCATTTTTGTGCAGGTGAAATGAAATCTGCCAGCATGATTATTAATACCACTAGCTCTTGCTGTGGGGCAGATGAAAAGGAAAGTAAATCAACTGAAGAGAACACCGGTTGTTGCAAAGACGAATACCAATTTTTTAAAATCAAAGATCAATTTGTTCCTAGTTTTCAAGTTCAAATTAATTTCCCAATTATAGCCATTCAATTAACAAGGCTCGAAACACCTATCTATGCTAGTTTGGCAAAGTGCTTTACTTTGCATAAAATCGAATACCCACCGGGAGCTGTCCAACAGCATCAACTCGTTTCCACGAGTGTGTTAAGAATTTGAAAATAAATTTAATCATCTAATTCAAAAGATTTTTTTATTTATTAGTCTATTCTCATGACAAAAAAAATAATTATTTGTGTCTTTTT
>JAURMH010000129.1 GCA_030830805.1 Bacteroidota bacterium | reverse complement strand
TAAAAGCAATTGAATCTGTTGGTGTTAAAACAGGTTCGCCACCATGATGTGGTCTTACAGAAACTGTAACCGATTTAGGCGCAATGCTGGTAAAATAATCTGAAAATAATTTAGTGATTTGATCAGAAGTTTGATTCGGAACTAAACGCATAGAAATTTTTGCAAAGGCTTTAGATGGCAAAACTGTTTTTGCACCTTCACCTGTATAACCGCCCCAAATACCATTCACATCTAGTGTTGGGCGAATTCCTGTTCTTTCAATAGTTGAATATCCTTTTTCTCCCCAATCTTCCGAAACTTGTAAATCTGTTATATAATCTTTTAAATCAAATGGTGTTTTGGCCATTTCTGCACGATCAGTTTCAGAAACTGCTAATACTTGATCATAAAAACCCGGTATAGTAATGTGGTTATTTTCATCATGCATTTGTGCAATCATTTTAGCTAAAATATTGATAGGATTAGCAACAGCTCCACCATAAACACCAGAGTGTAAATCGCGGTTAGGTCCGGTAACTTCTACCTCTACATAGCTTAATCCTCTTAGGCCACAGTCAATTGATGGTAAGTCGTTTGCCAAAATAGAAGTGTCAGAAATTAACACTACATCTGCTTTTAATCTTTCTTTATTTGCTTTTACAAAAATGCCTAAATTCGATGAACCCACTTCTTCTTCACCTTCAATCATAAATTTAACATTACAGGCCAATGTATTTGTTTGCATCATTAATTCGAATGCTTTTACATGCATATACATTTGTCCTTTATCATCGCAAGATCCTCTAGCAAAAATTGCTCCTTCTGGATGAATTGCTGTTTTACGAATGGTAGGTTCGAATGGTGGTGTATCCCATAATTCTAGAGGTGTTGCAGGTTGTACATCGTAATGTCCGTATACTAAAACCGTAGGTAAATTTGGGCTGATTATTTTTTCGCCGTATACAATTGGATAACCTGCTGTTGGGCAAACTTCCACTTTATCTGCACCTGCAGCAATTAATTTATCTTTTACAAACTCAGCTGTTTTCATTACATCTGCTGCATAAGCAGAATCTGCGCTCACAGAAGGAATTTTTAATAAATCTAATAACTCGTTTAAAAAACGATCTTTATGTTGATCGATGTAGTTTTTTATATGCTCCATAATTAAGTTTTTTCTGAAGGCTAAAGTAGGAAAAAAAGCAATAGCGATATCCACAAAATGAGAAATCTAAAAAATATTTGGCTATAAATTTTAGCAATTAAATTGTACTTTTGATACCTTACGATGAGGAGGAGTTTTGAACTATTTAGCTAATTTAAATCCACAACAGCAAGCTGCTGTTGAAAACATAAAAGGTCCGATGATGATTATTGCGGGTGCAGGCTCTGGAAAAACCAGAGTGATTACCATGCGCATAGCTCATATCATTAAACAAGGTGCCGATCCATTCGCTATACTAGCCTTAACTTTTACCAATAAAGCAGCCAAAGAAATGCGTGATCGTATTAACCAAATTGTTGGCCCCGAAGCCAAAAATATTTGGATGGGTACTTTTCACTCTGTATTTGCCAAAATCTTGCGCATTGAAGCAGATAAGATTGGTTATCCAGCTAACTTTACCATTTACGACACCGATGACAGTAAAAGCTTATTAAGAGCCATCATCAAAGAACAAGCACTCGACGAAAAATTATATAATGTAAACCATGTTTACAATAGAATTTCTTCTGCAAAAAACAATTTGATTTCTGCCCAAGAATACAACGATAATGCAACTATTCAAGGCGATGATTATGCTTCTGGAAGAAGTAAAATTGGTTATATCTATTCTATTTACGCTGGCAGATGCATGAAAGCTGGTGCCATGGATTTTGACGATTTATTGTACAAAACAAACATACTACTGAGAGAGCATCCTGAAGTATTGTACAAATATCAAAACAAGTTTAAATATATTATGGTAGATGAGTACCAGGATACCAATTATGCACAATATTTGATCATTAAAAAATTAGCTGCCATTCACGAAAACATTTGTGTGGTTGGCGATGATGCCCAAAGTATTTATGCGTTTAGGGGCGCTAATATTCAAAACATTTTAAATTTTGAGAAAGATTATCCCGACTTAAATGTATATAAGTTGGAACAAAATTATCGTTCTACTCAAAACATTGTAAATGTTGCTAATGGTATTATAGCCAATAATCAAGAGCAATTAAAAAAGAATGTTTTTTCGGAAAAAGAAACCGGAGAAAAAATCACCTTACTTAGGGCTTTCAGCGATAATGAAGAGGGTAAATTGGTTGCAGAATCTATTATGCAAGACAAAGCTAGCCTCAAGCTTAACAACTCAGACTTTGCAATTCTCTATAGAACAAACTCCCAATCGAGGGCCATGGAGGAAGCCTTACGAAAGCTAAATATTCCTTATAAAATTTATGGTGGGCTATCTTTTTATCAAAGAAAAGAAGTAAAAGATTTAATAGCTTATTTCCGTTTAGCTGTTAACCCTGCAGACGAAGAAGCCTTTAAAAGAGTGATTAATTATCCGATTAGAGGAATTGGAAAAACAAGTTTAGATAAATTAATTATAGCAGCAGACGAACAAAATAAAACACTATTATCTATTGCCGAAACTGCTTCTCAATTTATAGGCGGAAAATCTGGTAAAGTAATTGAAGAATTCTTTACCATGATTAAAAGTTTTGGGGTAATGATTAAATCGGAGAATGCCTTTGAAGTGGCTAATCACATTGCTAAACAAACTGGTTTACTAAAAGATTTATACGACGATAAATCTATTGAAGGTTTAAGCCGATACGAAAATATTCAAGAATTATTAAACGGTATTAAAGATTATACGGAGAACGAAAGTACCGAAGATATTAGCTTAGGGGGTTTCTTGCAAGATGTGGCTTTATTAACTGGCAACGAGGCTGCCGATGAACAAGACAAAGACACCGTATCTTTAATGACCATTCATTCTGCAAAAGGACTAGAATTTAAGAATGTATACATTGTAGGACTAGAAGAAAATTTATTTCCTTCTCAAATGTCACTTACTGCTAGAACCGACCTCGAAGAAGAACGCAGGTTATTTTATGTAGCTATTACCCGCGCAGAAAGTAAATTAACCCTTTCCTTTGCAACTTCTAGGTATCGCTGGGGTTCTTTGATTTCTTGCGAACCGAGCCGATTTATTGATGAAATAGACTCACAATATTTAGACCCAAAGTTTACTGCTAAACCATTGAAAAATGCTGGCTACTTAGATCATGATACCAATAGTTATACTAAAATAAGTTCGACCAATAAGCCAATACCTCAAAAATCGGTGCTCGCTAAAGCCTTTACGCACCATGTAAATGGAGATTTTATAGCGGCAGATCCAAAAGAT
>JAURMH010000128.1 GCA_030830805.1 Bacteroidota bacterium | reverse complement strand
GCTACACCCATTTTTTTATACAGTCCGCGTTCTTCGGGAAGGTATCCAATACTGCTAATGTGTTTTTCTTGTAACTTTTCGTCTTTGAAATAAATTTCACCGGCATCTGCTTTGGTTATTTGATTGATGATTCTAATCAAAGAAGTTTTACCTGCACCATTTGGGCCAAGTAGCCCAAATACACTGCCCTTAGGGATTTCCATGCTGACATTATTTAATGCCCTGTGCTTTTCGTAATCCTTAATAATTGATTGTATGCTTAACATAAAATGGCTTTAATTATTCGAAGTATTCTTTCATTCTTTCGAAAAACCCTTTGTCGTTTTTACCTGGGCTCGGTTTAAAATTTTCCGAGTTTTGTAATCCTTCTAAAGCAATTCTTTCTTCGCGTGATAAGGTTTTAGGTGTCCATACATTGATATGAACCAGCTCATCGCCTCTGTGATAAGAATTAATGTCTTTGATACCTTTGCCTTTCAATCTTAAAATTTTGCCACCTTGCGTGCCGGCATCAATTTTAATTCGGGCTTTTCCATCAATGGTTGGCACTTCTACACTGGTTCCAATGGCTGCGTCTACGAAACTGATATATAAATCATAGACCACATTTACACCATCTCTTTTCAGTTGTTCGTGTTCTATTTCTTCAATTACAATTAATAAGTCACCTGGTATACCACCTTTTGGTGCAGCATTTCCTTTACCACTCATCGATAATTGCATTCCTTCGGTTACACCTGCAGGAATATTAATGCTGATTGTTTCTTCTCCTCTTTCTACACCATCGCCATTACATGCAGTACATTTTGCAGTAATTTTTTGACCATCACCATTACAAGTAGGGCAGGTAGTGGTTGTTTGCATTTGCCCAAGAATAGTATTCTGTACCCTTCTTACACTTCCTGCTCCATTACAAGTACTACATTTTGTAAACGAACTTTTATCTTTAGCACCAGAGCCACCACAAGATTTGCAAGAATTTAATTTCTGAACTTTAATGGTTTTTTCTGCGCCGTTTGCAATTTCTTCTAACGTAAGTTTTACTTTAATACGCAAATTAGTTCCTTTTTGCACGCGTCTGCCACCGCCTCCGCCACCACCAAAGAAACTTTCAAATGGGCTTCCGCCTCCACCAAAAACATCGCCAAATTGCGAGAATATGTCTTCCATATTCATGCCGCCACCGCCACCAAAACCGCCAGCTCCAGGGCCAGCATGTCCAAATTGATCGTAGCGTTGTTTCTTCTCTGGGTTGCTTAAAATTTCGTAAGCTTCTGCTGCTTCTTTGAATTTTTCTTCCGCAGCTTTATCGCCAGGGTTTTTATCCGGATGGAATTTAATTGCAGCCTTACGGTATGCTTTTTTTATTTCATCTGCATCGGCGTTTTTGCTAACACCTAAAATATCGTAAAAATCTTTCTTTGCCATGTTATGAACCTACTACCACTTTTGCGTAACGAATTACTTTTTCATTTAATAAATATCCTTTTTCCACTTCATCCATTACTTTACCTTTAAGGTCTTCGCTAGGTGCGGGCACATTAGTTATCGCTTCATGTAAATCAGTATCAAATGCTTTGCCTACTACCGATTCCATTTCTGTTAAACCTTGGCTTTGTAAAGTACTTTTTAATTTATGATGAATGAGTTGAATGCCCTCTTTAACCGCTTCAATATCTTTGGCAATTTCCATCGATTTTTTTGCACGGTCAAAATCATCTAATACAGATAGCATCGATTTAATTACATCTGCATTTGCTGTTTTAAATAATTCGATGCGTTCTTTTGCAGTTCTTCTTTTATAATTATCAAATTCGGCATATAAACGAAGGTATTTATCGTTTAATGCATCTATTTGCACCTGTGGGTCTAAAATTTCTTCTTCGCTTACGGTGTTAACTTCCGCATTATTTTCTGCGTTTTCTGAATTAATGGGTGCTTCTTCCTCGTTTGTCAAATTTTCAGTCGATTCGGTCATATTATCTTTGTTTATAGCTTTAATCTTGCGATAAGGCATTTTTCAAATTCTCTGCCAAAGATAAAAAAAAGCCAAGCTGTCAGTTAATTTACAGCGAAATTGTCAAAAGCATTAAAAAATAGCGGTTTTTTGCCTAGAAATTAGGCTTCAATACATACTTTTCGTAGAACTCAATGATGGCATTTACTGCTTCGTCGGCGGTATCTACTACCGAAAACAACAATAAATCATCTTCGTTTATGTTTTGTTCTTTTTTAAGCATGACTTCTTTGATCCAATCTACCAAACCAGTCCAAAATTTACTGCCCACTAATACCACCGGAAATTGTGCAACTTTTTTGGTTTGAATTAAAGTGAGTGCTTCAAACAATTCGTCGAGTGTACCAAAGCCACCAGGTAAAACTACAAAGCCTTGAGCATATTTTAAGAACATTACTTTGCGTACAAAGAAGTAATCAAAATTCATGAGCTTGTCTAAGTCGATGTATGGGTTATGAGTTTGTTCGAAAGGTAATACAATATTTAAACCCACCGATTTGCCACCAGTTGCGCGCGCACCTTTGTTACCTGCTTCCATTATGCCTGGGCCACCACCGGTAATCACGCCATAACCTTTCCTGGTTAATTTTTGCGCAATCTCTTCGCCTAATAAATAATATTCATGATCGGGTTTAGTACGAGCAGAACCAAAAATACTAACGCAAGGCCCAATCTTTGCAAGCTTTTCAAAGCCTTCTACAAATTCAGCCATGATTTTAAAAATCTGCCAAGAATTTTGTGTTTTTATTTCGTTCCAATTTTTATTTTCAAATGCACTTCTGAATTTATCTTCTCCTGTCATATCGTTTCTTTTTTAAAGTTTCTTAAAATTACCAAACCTATAAATGTAATAAAACCATTTACAATTAACAATTCGAAACCAAATTTGTACCCATTAAACCATTGTTGGCTATTGTTATTTATAATGTAACATAAAACGGGTGAGAGGATACAAACTATGGGTACTAATTTATCTTTCACGGCATGTTTAGTAAATAGTCCAAAAGAATATAATCCTAATAAAGGCCCATAGGTATAACCTGCTACCGTAAATAGTTTGCCAACAACTGCTTGGTCGTTGATTGATTTAAATAGTACAATAACACCAAATAATAATAAGGCAAATCCTATATGTACCATATGTCTCATACGAATGCGTTTTTTTTCTGATAAATTTTCGTTTCGATTGATGCCTAAAATATCGACACAGAAAGAAGTGGTGAGCGAAGTGAGCGCGCCATCTGCACTGGGATAAGCTGCAGAAATTAATCCAATAATAAATACAATGCCTGCAAATTTTCCTAAGTAATTAATGGCAAGCGTCGGAAATAATTCGTCGGAATTAGCGGGTAAGGCAATACCTTTTCTTTGTGCATATTGATATAAAACTACACCTAAACACAGAAACAAAAAGTTAACCAAAACTAATACTATACTAAAGCTAAACATGTTCTTCTGCGCATCTTTCAGCGATTTACAGCTTAAGTTTTTCTGCATCATTTCTTGGTCTAAACCTGTCATGGTAATGGTGATAAACATGCCGCTCAAAAATT
>JAURMH010000127.1 GCA_030830805.1 Bacteroidota bacterium | reverse complement strand
GCTTTTCAAGCTAAGTTAGACGAAAATACAGAAGCCTATAAAAAGAATTCAGGCCAAGGAGATATCAATCCAACCATGAATGGTTACTTGGTAGATCAAACTTGGAACCAAATGGTACAAGATATTATTTTGAAAAAATCGATTGCGATATCGGGCGTAAGCGTGAGTGCAGACGAGCTTTTCGACATGATTCAAGGTAAAAATCCACATCCAGAAGTGCGTCGTGCATTTGCGAATCCGCAAACTGGGGTGTTTGATCCTTCTCAAGTAGTTACTTTCTTAAAGAATTTAGATACACAAGATCCAACGGGCGCTACTAAAAAACAATGGTTGGCTTTCGAAAAAGCTATCAACGAAGAACGCATTCGTCAAAAGTATTTCAATTTAGTTAAAGGCGCAATGTATACGCCAACTGCTTTTGCAAAAGCAAACTTTGCAGAGCAAAATAAAACAGCCAACATTTCTTATGTAGTGTTAGATTATGCTAGCATTCCAGATAATTCTGTTAAAGTAAGCGAAAGCGAAATGTCTGAATATTATAATGAGCACAAATACAAATACGCACAAAAAGAAAATGCGCGTAGCTTCGATTATATTTATGTAGATGTTTTGCCAAGTGCAGAAGATACTATCGCTGTTAAAAAATCAATCGATCAACAATTAGTTGGTTTACAAACTACCACCAACGATTCTACTTATATTGCTTTAAATGCAGACACCAAGTTTGCAGCAGAATATACTAAGCGTGGTGCATTGCCAGGTGCTTTAGATACCGTTATGTTTAGCAAGCCACAAGGTTATATTATGGGCCCATACATTGATGGTGGTGCTTATAAAATTGCTAAATTAATGTCGATTAAATCATTACCAGATTCGGTTCGTGCGCGTCATATCTTAATTAAGGCAACCAACGAAAACGCAATGGCCATGAAAACCAAAGCAGATAGTTTGAAAAAACTAATTGATGCAGGTGCAGACTTTGCAACTTTGGCGCAACAATATTCTGAAGACGGAACCAAAGATAAAGGTGGCGATTTAGGTTATTTCGATAATAAACAAATGGTAAAACCATTCAGCGATTTTTGTTTCAAAGGAACAAAAGGAGAAATGGGTGTAGTAGGAACTCAATTCGGTTTCCATGTAATTCAAATTACCGATCAAAAGAATTTTGATAAACAAATATTAGTGGGTGTAATTGATCGTAAGATTGAACCTAGTTCACAAACTTCGCAAGCATTGTATTCAAAAATTAATGAAGTATTAGCTGGCGTAAAAG
The DNA here is from genome assembly GCA_030830805.1 of Bacteroidota bacterium. GTDB lineage: Bacteria > Bacteroidota > Bacteroidia > Sphingobacteriales > Sphingobacteriaceae > CAIKLP01. Next base: position 5,257 of record JAURMH010000127.1, on the reverse strand, counting down.
ATGCCTCTGCATTTACTGCCTTAAAATTAGGAGACGGTTTAAATAAAAGAGTTGCAGAAAACATCAAAGAAAACGATCGTTTTGTAGCTGGCTTAGATAACCCACGCGAATTGATTCGTTGGGCATACAAAGCCAAAAAAGGCGAGGTGTCTACCTTGTTCGAAATTGGCGATAAATATGTATTCGCTAATTTGACGCAAATCAAAGAAAAAGGAACAATTGCCCAAGAATATTTAAAAAATGAATTAGAAGCTGCCGTTCGTCAAGAAAAGAAAGCGACTCAATTAAGCGAAAAATTAACTGCAGCTGCAGCTGGTGCAAGTAATATGCAACAAATAGCCCAAAAGGCAGGTGTAGCGACACAAGTAGCCAACGGCCTTAACTTTGCCTTCCCAGTTATTCCAGGTGTAGCACGCGAGCCAGAAGTAGTTGGAAATGTATTTTCTTTAGCGAAAGGCAAAATCTCTAAACCAATTATTGGCGGTAAAGGTGTTTATGTAGTTACGGTCGATAATTTTATCGAGGCCATGCAATTGCCAGATTACAATGCTAAAAAAGCGGAACTAGCTGCTGGTGTTAAATCTAGAGTAGATCAAGAATTATTAGAAGCGCTTAAAAATAAAGCCGACATAAAGGATAATAGAATTCGCTTTTACTAATCGAATTTTTATTAATTTTAGAATCTAAAAGAGATAGCTTTATGTTAGCTCTTTTAGATTTTTTTAATTTATAGCCATGGACATTCAAGAAAACTTTGTCAATAAAGTTGCCCAAAGCGGAATCATCTCTTTCGACTTAGGAAAATATTACCATGCAGGCGAGCGAGTGGTTTACGATATCAAAGAAAATTTATTTCAAGGCTTAATGTTGCGCGAAAAAGATTTTCGCGAATTTATTAAAACAAATGATTGGTCTGTTTACGCAGGTAAAAATGTGGCAATTATTTGCAGTGCCGATGCCATTGTACCAACTTGGGCTTATATGTTATTGGCCGTTAAATTAACACCCATTGCCCATTTAATGGTCTTCGGAGATTTAGCAGCTTTAGAAGATGCATTGTTTAGAGATGCCCTCGAAAAGGTTGACTGGACTGCATTTCAAGAAGAGCGTGTAGTGGTAAAAGGATGTGGCGATTTGCCAGTTCCGGTTGCAGCTTATGTAGAAATTACCCGTCGCTTACAACCCATTGCTAAAAGCATTATGTATGGCGAACCTTGTTCTACCGTACCCATCTATAAAAAACAATAATTGTTTATTTCGTACATGAAAAATACGCTTCGATTTATTTTCTTACTCGTTTTTGTTGGCATACAAAATTTGCATGCGCAATTGCAAAACACGCAACCCGACTTTAAAACGGGTTCATTTCAAGCCGGCGAAATGTTGAAATATAAAATCAGGTATGGCTTCATTACCGCGGCCGAAGCGAGTTTGGAGGTACAAGAAGGAAAAAAGCAAAGCAATGGCGAAAAATCATTTCATTATATCGCCCACGGAAAAACTACTGGTTCTTTTGATTTTTTCATGCATGTAAAAAATCGATATGATTCTTATGTTGATCAGCAAACTTTATTGCCTTATCAGTTTACCGAAAATGTGCGCGAAGGAAATTACAAAAGAAATTCTTATGCAAACTTTGACAGAGAAGATAATAAAGTACAAGCGAGCAAAGGCACTTATAATGTACCTGCCAATACCTTCGATATTATTTCCTTGTATTATTTTGCGCGTTCGCTCGATTTAAAAAATATTAGTGTGGGCGAAAGCGTGCACATGAATTATTTTTTAGATAAAGCGGTGTATCCAGCCAATATCGAATACCTCGGTAAAGAAACCATTAGTACCGAAACTGGTAAATACGAATGCATTAAAGTAAGCCCTACACTGCAACCAGGCCGGGTGTTTAGGCGCGATAGTAAAATGTATATTTGGATTTCTAACGATGCCAATCGTATACCTGTAAAAATAGAAGTAGAAATTTTAATAGGTTCATTGATATTAGAACTCGACTCTTATAGTGGCTTAAAATATCCGGTAACGGCTAAAAGAAATTAAACATGATTCAAATAGAAAATACTTTAATTTCGGAAGAAATAATTACCAAAAACTTTGTCTGTAATTTAAATAAATGCAAAGGCGAATGTTGTGTCGCTGGCGATGCCGGTGCACCACTCGAAGCAGCAGAATTAAAAATAATGGAAACGGTTTTCGAAAAAGTAAAACCTTATTTAAACGAAAAAGGATTACAAGCCATTGCCGAACAAGGGTTATATGTGATCGACGATGACGGCGATTATACCACTACTTGTGTCGAGAAAAATTTAGAATGCGCTTATGTACTTTTCGAAAATGGCATTACGCAATGTGCTTTCGAAAAAGCCTATAACGATGGCGTCATCGATTTCAAAAAACCCATTTCTTGTCATTTATATCCTATTAGAATTACCCCATACGAAACTTTCGAAGCACTCAATTACGATCGTTGGTCTATTTGTGGCGATGCTTGCCGATTTGGAGATAGTTTAAAAGTGCCTGTTTATCAGTTTTTAAAAGAACCCCTCATTCGTAAATACGGCGAAAACTGGTACAAACAACTGCAATTATTGGTTGAATAGGTTTAAAATCTACAATAAGCTAAAATTTATCGCAATTATGCAATATTTTTTGTCTTTGGCTGCAATAAATACTAACTTTAATAAGTTAATCAAGAAATAAATCATTTAAATATATAGATATGAAAAAGATCCTATTTGCAATCGTAGCCAGCGCAATGGTTATTGTTGCGTGTAACAAAGAGCAAATGCCATTTGAGCAAAGCATCAGTGTAACTGATTTGTCTAAAAATGTGAGTAGCTATGTTGCAGAAAATTATCCAGATGCTGATATAGTAGAGGCATTAGTCGTAAAGGAAAATCAACCCGTAACGATTGTTATTTTAAATACCAATGAGCAATTGGCGTTTAACGAAGCAGGACTTTATTTAGGTGATGGTTTAAATTACCGTGGTGGTAGAGGTGGCGGTCGTGGTGGAAACCATGGCGGTGGTCATCATCATGGCGGTGGTCCAGGTGGTCATGGACACGGTGGTCATCATGGTGGCGGTCCTGGCGGACATGGACACGGTGGTCATCATGGAATCGATTCTACTACATTAGATTCTTTATTACCAGGTGCGCAAGCATACATCGATTCTAACTTCGCAGGTTATACTGTTGTTGGCGCAAGAAGAGATAGCACTTGTCAATATGGTGTTGTTATTAATTTGATGATTTCAAACAGATCATTTACTGGCCCAATAAAAGTTACTTTTGATTTAGCAGGTAATTTCTTAATGAGTTCGGTTCGATATTCTTATGCAAATGCGCCTCAATTAGTGAAAGATTATATCACTAACAATTATGCAGGTTACAATGTAAGAAACAAAGCGGTGAAAAGCACATTAGCCAATGCAACTATTCAATACAATGTATTTGTTGCAGATACGGTTAACAGATATTTAGTAACAATAAAAGACGACGGAACGCTAGTTTGCGTTAAGTAACATTTCCAAATTCTATTAAATTATAAAAAGCGGCCCCAGCAATTGGGCCGCTTTTTTTTATTGAGCAGATTTGCATTGTATATTTAGGCTTAAAGCCCTATATTTAGGGCTTAAATACATCTCTTGATGAAAGGCATAATACTAGCTGGAGGGTCTGGAACCCGTTTACACCCATTAACGCTTGCTATGAGCAAGCAAATGATGCCTGTGTACGATAAACCGATGATTTATTACCCGCTTTCTTGCTTAATGATGGCAGGAATCAAAGACATTTTAATCATTTCTACGCCGCACGATTTACCCAATTTCCAAAAATTATTGGGCGATGGTAAAAATTTAGGCTGTAATTTCGAATATAAAGTTCAAGAACAACCCAATGGTTTAGCCCAAGCTTTTGTGATTGGGGCCGATTTTATTGGCAACGATAAAGTGGCTTTAATTTTGGGTGATAATATATTTTTCGGATCTGGTTTAGCAGAATTATTGCAAAGCAATAATAATCCCGATGGTGGTGTGGTGTATGCATACCATGTGAGCGATCCGGAGCGTTATGGGGTAGTCGAGTTTGATGAAAATAAAAAAGCTATTTCTATTGAAGAAAAACCAGCACAACCAAAATCAAGTTATGCAGTTCCGGGTTTATATTTTTACGATAACAGCGTAGTAGAAATTGCAAAAAATATTGCACCAAGTCCGCGTGGCGAATACGAAATTACCGATGTCAATAAAGTGTATTTACAACAAGGTAAATTAAAAGTAAGTATTTTAAACAGGGGAACTGCTTGGTTAGATACGGGCACTTTTGCTTCGTTAATGCAAGCTGGACAATTCGTACAAGTAATTGAAGAAAGACAAAATTTAAAAATTGGTTGTATAGAAGAAGTGGCTTACCGCATGGGATATATTAATAAAGAACAATTACATGCCATCGCTAAACCTCTTGCTAAGAGTGGTTATGGGGAGTACTTGTTAAAGCTCTAACAAAACCGCAACAACAACAAAAAAACCGCAACAACTTAACATACACAACAACACAACAAAAAAATAATAATTAATACAAATGAAATATTTAGGAGAACAATTAGCAACCTTTAACAAGCAGATGGAATATGCAATGGCTCACTACCAATCGCATGGAAAGAAAATAGGACAGTTTAAAAATATTGTTATTTCTGGATTAGGTGGTTCGGGCATTACAGGCAAAATCATCAAGAGTTATTATTTAGATAAAATTGACATTCCAGTAGAAACGGTGAGCGATTACCAATTGCCAAAATTTGTAAACGCCGACACTTTGGTTATACTTTGTTCTTATTCGGGCAATACCGAAGAAACTTTAAGTGCTTACCACGATGCAAAAGCGAAAGGTGCTTATGCCCTTACCGTTTCAGTGGGTGGTAAAATGTCCGACTTGGCTGCAGCCGATGGTTTAATTACCTACCGTGCAGAAGGCGGTTACCAACCGCGTGTAGCATTTGGTTACCCAGTAACTTATTTGTTTTTAATTTTTGCTGAATTATTATCACAAGACATTCAGTCGGAATTAAAAGAAGTCATTGAGCATGTAAGCAATATCGAGCAATTTAAAAGCAGCTCATTGGCAGTGCGTAATTTCTTTAAAGCGAACATTAGAAATAAATATGTAATTGTTTCTTCGCCAGATATGGAAGCCGTGGCTATTCGTTTTGCACAACAAGTACAAGAGAATGCTAAGCT
>JAURMH010000126.1 GCA_030830805.1 Bacteroidota bacterium | reverse complement strand
GGCGACGAACTTGTTCATCAGCAGCTAGCTCTTCTGCAGTGCCAGATTTTAAGATAGATCCTTCAAATAATAAATAAGCACGATCGGTAATTGAAAGTGTTTCTTGCACATTATGATCGGTAATTAAAATGCCAATATTTTTCTTTTTTAATTTGTAAACTATTGTTTGAATCTCTTCAACGGCAATGGGATCAACACCTGCAAAGGGCTCGTCTAATAAAATAAAATTTGGATTTGCAGCTAGTGCTCTTGCAATTTCGGTTCTTCTTCTTTCTCCACCAGACAATAAATCGCCTTGGTTTTTCCTAACTTTCGTTAAGCTAAATTCTTCAATGAGTTCTTCTAGTTTATCTTTTTGTTCCGCTTTAGAAAGCGAAGTCATTTCTAGTATAGCTAAAATATTTTCTTCTACCGTTAGTTTCCTAAATACCGAGGCTTCTTGTGCTAAATAACCAATACCTTTTTGTGCCCTTTTATACATAGGCTCTTGGGTAATTTCTTCGTTTTGAAGAAATATTTTTCCTGAATTTGGTTTAATTAATCCTACAATCATATAAAAAGATGTTGTTTTGCCCGCGCCATTTGGCCCAAGCAGTCCAACAATTTCTCCTTGTTTTACATTAAAAGACACGTCGTTTACTACGGTTCTTTTTTTGTAGGTTTTAATGAGGTGTTCGGCTCTTAATTCTAACATATATTACGATTGAATTCGGATGTCTTTAATATTTAATTGAATGCTTGTTTTTTCTCTCCAAGTATTTTCTTCTATGGTATAACAAATATCAAATGGAATACCTGGCTCTAATTTATCTTTTAAATTTCCTAAACCAAAGGCAATACAATCAAATGCGTAACTTCCTTGTTGAACAACGGAAAACTTAAGGTGATTGTTGTTTTGTTTGCCAACTAATTGTGCAGGACTAGCCAGTTGTACCTGAGATGAAATAAATACGGGTTTCATGTTACCAGGTCCAAATGGCGCAAACTGTTTTAATATGGCATTTGTTTTGGTCGAAAATTCTGCCAAATTCATTTCGCATTCTATGGCAATTTCTGCTTGTAAAGAATCATCATGAATAGAAGCGGCTACTATTTCTTCGAATTTTTCTTGAAAAGCAGGAATCTGATCGATGTGCATAGTTAAACCTGCAGCATATTTATGCCCGCCATATTGAATGAGTAAATCGCTACAGGCGCTAATGGCTTCGTATATATCAAAACCATTTACCGAACGTGCAGAGCCCGCGGCTAAGCCGTTAGATTCGGTTAAAATAATAGTCGGTTTATAATGCTTTTCGATTAACCTAGAGGCCACAATTCCTATTACGCCTTTATGCCATGATGCATCGAATAATACGGTTGATTTTTTTTCATGTAAACCGAAGTTTTCTTCAATCATTTGCAAAGCCGATAGCGTTATGGATTGATCAAATTCTCTTCTTTCGGTATTTTTTGAATCCACAATTTCACAAAAATCAAATGCCGTTTGTTCATCTTTTGAAATTAATAAATTTACTGCATGCTTTGCATCATCAATTCTGCCGGCTGCATTGATTCTTGGTCCAATTGAAAAAACAATTTCATTGATAGATAAATCTGTTTTGGTTGCGGCAATATTCATGAGTGCTTTAAAGCCGGGGCGTGGATTGCTATTTAATTGTTGCAGACCAAAATAAGCCAACGTTCTGTTTTCGCCTGTTAGGGGAACAATATCGGATGCAATGCTTACGGCTACTAAATCTAATAGTGGTAAAATAGTATCCATATCAATTTGATGAAATTGACAATAAGCCTGCACTAATTTAAAGCCAATACCGCAACCCGAAAGTTCATCGTAAGGGTAATCGCAATCTTTTTGTTTAGGATCTAATACTGCAATGGCAGCAGGAACGGTATCGCCAGGTAAATGGTGATCACAAATAATAAAATCGATTCCTAATGAATTTGCGTAAGCTACTTTATCGTTTGCTTTGATACCACAATCAAGCGCAATGATTAAACTAAAACCATGTTCTTTAGCAAAATCGATACCTGCAGTAGAAATGCCATAACCTTCTTTGTATCTATCGGGAATATAAAAGTCTAATTCGGAATACTGTGTTTTGAAAAAAGTATAGGTTAGTGCAACAGAAGTTGTGCCATCTACATCGTAATCGCCGTAAATTAAAATGCGTTCATTATTGGCAATGGCTTTATTAATTCTATTAATAGCTAGCTCCATGTCTTTCATCAAGAATGGATCGTGTAGGTGTAAAATAGAAGGCCTAAAAAAATCTTTGGCTTGATCAAAAGTATAGATACCTCTTTTAGTTAAAAGGGAGGCAACCACTTGGTTTACATTTAGCTCGCCAGCGAGCCGATCGATAGCGGTTTTGTCTGAATGGTTATTTTCTACCCACCTTTTTTCCATATCTTTGTAAACAGTTTTTGTAAAAATACATTTTTCAATCCAAAAATTGAGACAAAATACAAAGGCTTGACGGTATTTTAAACCGCATAAATGCAAATAATAAGATGACAAAGCTTGTAGTACTTACCGAGGGGCAATATTCTGTAGACCAATCCAAAAAGTTTATTCCTTTTGATCCAATTTTACACGATCCAAAAGATAGACCTGCTTCCATATTTGTTCATGTGCAACCCTTTTTATTACAAACAGAACACGATTTACTTTTATTTGACACGGGCCTAGGATATGCCAATTTCTCGGGCGAATTAGTAATACACGAAGCGATAAAAAATGCTGGATTTGATCCGTCAGATGTTACTAAAGTTTTAATGAGTCATTTACATTTTGACCATGCAGGTGGAATGGTTTACGAAAAACAGGGTAGTACCTATTTGAGTTTTCCAAATGCAACATATTTTATTCAACAAGAGGAATTAAATTTTGCCTTAACACATACAACGCAATCTTATCGTTTAGCGCCTTTAGAGTTTTTAAGAAGATCTGATGCATTGGTTTTATTGGATGGGAATGGAACGATTGATGGGTATATAGATTATGAAATAACTGGAGGACATTGTCCCTTTCATCAAGTGTTTAAAGTGCATACAGCCAACGAAATTTATTTTTTTGGTGGAGATGTTTTGCCAGAAGCCATGCAAGTGGTAAGGCGTTTAATTGCTAAATATGATTTTGATGGTAGAAAAGCGATGGAGTTAAGAAATCAATTTGCAGCACAAGCAGTTCAAGAAAATTGGAATTGTTTAATGTATCACGACCGACAAAATGCGGTAACAAAATTTGAAATAATTGCAGATGCAATAACCATAAAAAAGCCTTTCTAAAAAATTAGAAAGGCTTTTTTAATTAATTATTTTATTGCTTATTTTTTTGCAACTAAATTTACCGTGATTTCAAATTCATCATCAATCGCTTTGTCACCAATGCTTTCGAAGAAAGATTTAGAACCATATTTGATATCAAATTTAGTTCTGTCAATACGAATAGTAGATACCGCAACTATGATATCGCCTTTTTTACTAATTGCAGCAGGAAAAGTAATCGCATTAGTAATTCCTTTAATCGTTAAGTTCGCTTCGATGTTTGCTTTGTTAGCAGACTCGTAACTTACTTTGTTAATGTTTAATTGTGCTGTTGGATTTTTTTCGATACTGAAAAAATCATCAGATCTTAAATGACCAATTAATTTATCAGCCCATTCGCCTGTTAAATCTGTGCATTTGATACTGTTCATGTCAATTACAAACGATCCGCCTGTAATGTTGTCATTTACCATCGTTAATGCACCCGAAGTCAATGCAATTGTTCCACCATGTTGACCAGTTACTTTTTTAGCTAACCAGTTAATAGAACTTGCAGTACCGTCAACTTTATAGTTTGCTGATTTTGCTTTAGGTGCAGCTGTTGCTACTAATCCTGCTAATAGGATAGATAGAGTTAAAATTTGTTTTCTCATAATTTTTTAATTTGGTCAAAGATAGTAAGATAAATGTTATAACATCCAATATAAACAAACAATTGCTTGAATTTGTTTTAATGCATAAAAAAAGGGGCTTTAAAGCCCCTTTTTTTATAAAAAAGTTGAATTATTCAGCATAACTTTCAATTGGAGGACATGCACAAATTAATGTTCTGTCGCCATGGGTATCGTTTACCCTACCAACAGAGGGCCAGAATTTATTATTTTTAACCCATGACAATGGATAGGCTGCCTTTTGTCTGGTATAACTATGATTCCATTCGTTACCTGTAATAACTGCAGCTGTATGTGGCGCATTTTTCAAAACATTGTCGGTTTTGTCTACTGTTCCATTTTCTACTTCTTGAATTTCATGAAATATAGAAATCAATGCATCGCAGAATCTATCTAGTTCTGATTTTGGTTCGCTCTCGGTTGGTTCGATCATAATAGTACCTGCAACTGGAAACGAAACAGTAGGAGCATGGAAACCATAATCCATTAATCTTTTGGCAATGTCGGTTACTTCGATGCCAAAGTTTTTAAACATTCTGCAATCAACAATCATTTCGTGCGCACAACGTCCATTACTTCCTGCATATAAAATTTGATAATGTTTTTCTAAACGGCTCTTAATGTAATTCGCATTTAAGATAGCATATTTAGTAGCGTTGGTTAAACCCTCACTACCCATCATAGCAATGTATGCATGAGAAATTAATAAAATACTTGCGCTACCATAAGGGGCTGCAGATACTGCAGGTATTGCCTTTGCGCCACCTGTTTTTACGATACTGTGTCCTGGTAAAAATGGTGTTAAGTGTTTTGCTACACCGATGGGTCCCATGCCTGGGCCACCACCACCATGTGGAATACAAAAAGTTTTATGCAAATTTAAGTGGCAAACATCTGCGCCAATTGCTGCAGGACTTGTTAAGCCTACTTGTGCATTCATGTTGGCACCATCCATATAAACCTGACCGCCATGTTCGTGAATCAATGCACAAATTTCTTGTATTGCTTCTTCAAACACTCCATGTGTTGATGGATAAGTAACCATTAATGCGGCTAAATTTTCTTTATTGGCTATGGCATGGTGACGTAAATCTTCGATGTCAATATTTCCTTTTTCATCACACTTAGTAACAATAATTTTAAATCCAGCCATAGATGCACTTGCAGGATTGGTGCCATGTGCAGACGAAGGAATTAACACAATATTACGATGTCCTTCTCCTTTGTCTTTTAAATATTCACGAATAACCATTAAGCCAGCATACTCCCCTTGTGCACCTGCGTTGGGTTGTAAACTCATGGCATCAAAGCCAGTAATTTCGCATAAAGCTGTTTCTAATTCAGAGAAAATTTGCATGTAACCACTAACCTGATTGCTAGGCGCAAATGGGTGTAGTTTTCCAAATTCTGCCCATGTTACAGGAATCATTTCGGTTGTTGCATTTAATTTCATGGTACAAGAACCTAATGCAATCATCGAATGACATAAAGAAAGATCTTTTGCTTCTAATGATTTAATATAACGCAACATTTCGTGTTCCGAATGATGCGAATTAAAAATACGGTGTGTTAAAATTGCTGATTGGCGTTCGTTGCTTTCTCCTAATGTTGCACTTACTTTAATATTTAATTGAAAGTCTGCTGCAGATTTACCAATCATTTTTGCAAATATTTCTGCAATTTTTTGAATGTCTGCAACTTGCGTAGTTTCGTCAATAGCAATGTATATATGCTTTCCATCGTATCTAAAATTCATTTCGTTGTCTATCGCATCTTTATGAATAGCAGCTAATTGATCTCCAACATTTATTTTTAAAGTATCGAAATAGTTTTTATTTTCTTGTACATAACCTAATTGAGTTAAGGCATTAGAAAGGCAAACAGCTAAACCATGAATTCTACCAGCAATTTTTTTCAAGCCATTTGGGCCATGATAAATTGCATACATAGAGGCCATAATTGCTAGTAAAGCTTGAGCAGTACAAATGTTGGAAGTCGCTTTATCTCTTCTAATGTGTTGTTCCCTTGTTTGTAAAGCCATTCTCAATGCAGGCTCACCATGCGCATCAATGGACACACCAATAATTCTACCTGGCATCGATCTTTTGTATTCTTCTTTAGTCGCAAAGAAGGCAGCATGTGGACCACCATATCCCATAGGGATACCAAAGCGTTGAGAAGAGCCTACCACAATGTCGGCACCAAATTCTGAAGGTGGCGTAAGTAACACTAAACTCATGATGTCTGCTGCAACCGTTAGTTTAATATCTAAAGTTTGGCATTTGCTAGCAAAATCTTGGTAATTATAAATATTACCATTACCTGCTGGATATTGAACAATGGC
>JAURMH010000016.1 GCA_030830805.1 Bacteroidota bacterium | reverse complement strand
CCGTGTATTCCGAAACCTTTAATTCATCGAGCATTAATTGTCCATAAATTTTGGTACTGCTATTCAATTTATATTTAAGGGTTAAGCCTACCAGCGCATTGTCTGAAGATGCCGTATTGTATTCTGCTGCGCGCAAAAATATAATCGGGTTGGCATAAGTAGCATCGAAGCCCCGCTTGCCGCTAGAGTCGGCGTCTTGCCAAACTACGGCATCAAATAATCCGATGGTTAATTTTTTAGAAATATTCCAATCTAAATAATGCATCACCGACCATTTTTTTTGCAAGCCCAATACTTCTGATAGTATGGGTGCAGTAGCATCGGTATGCTGCATGTAAATGGCTGAGTATTGTAATTTTTTAGAAGCGTAAGTTGCTTTGAAATATGGATAAGGCACTGCTACATCCGATAGTATTACCGAGCGGTAACCGTCACCTATAAATAATTTATCGTTGCCCAGCACAAAAGAAAAATTGCCGCTTTGGTAAGCGATGTGTGCTACGGAATATTGGTAGTCAAAGTTTTTATCGGGTGTTGGTCCGCCTTTAGCCCAAACTTGCCCAAACACTACGCCTCGCGTTGTCATAGCCGAATCTAAATACGATGGAAACAGAGTTTGGTTTTCGTATATCTGTAAATCAAAAGAAAAGTTATCGTTTACTTTTCCGTTTACTTGAAAGCCCCTGGTATTGTTCCACAAATTTCGGTTGTCTTTGGTGGCGCTGCTGCCCCATTGTTTTCCTATGCTAAAGGTCGGTAAGTAATTAATATTGATGCTTGCTTGCTCCGAATTAAATGTTAAAAATGCATCGTCGAACAAGGCGCGCTTCAGCCATTTGTTTTTGGATGTACTTGCTAATGCTTTTTCGAAATAAGGTTGCATTGCGGTGTGCGATTGTGCGGTGTCGTTGTACCAGGTGTTGCTTGGGGTTATGCCGTGGTACAAAGGCGCTTGTTGCGCTTGGGCGCTTGCTTTTGCAAATAATAATATGATAATGATTTTTCTCATAATTTCTTTATGATATTTCTTTTGAAATATTTCTTTATAATATTTAATCCTATAATATTTCTATTATAATATTTCAAAAGGCAACGCGCTGAGCCTCCGCTTCGCTCAAGGCAAGATCGCTTATGCTCTTTTAAAATATTATACCAACTAATTGATATTTTGATAGACTAATTGATATTCAGATTTTAAAATTGCTGGTATATTATCCCCATTAAACTCTTTAATCATTTTAATTGAATTATTAACTGATTCTTTTAGTTCTGAAATTGTATCTCCTCCTGCATAAATTCCTTCTACGTTTTCTGCATAAGCGGAGTAGCAATCAGTTGTTCTTTCGATTTTTATAAATATCTTTTTCATGATTTTATCTTTTAATATTTAATCCTATAATATTTCATTATAATATTTCAAAAGGCAACGCGCTGAGCCTTCCGCTTCGCTCAAGGCAAGATCGCTTATGCTCTTTTAAAATATTATTCCCATTAAATATAATGATAATCTTTTAACCTTCCTGCGCTTGGCATTAATCCAGCGCTTCGTAAACCGAGTTGTTACTTACGTATTCTTTGACTAAGGATTTGATTTGGGCTACTAGGACCAAGTGGTTGGGTTGGTTGAAGGCAGCTAGTAGTTTGTCGTATTCAGATTGGATGTGCGCGTGGTCTTGCGCTTCTATTTTGGCAATTTTAATTTTTGGATGATGCGTTGGCAGGGTGTTTTCTGCATCGCTCAATAACTCTTCGTATAATTTTTCGCCTGGTCTTAAACCCGAAATTTCTATTTGTATATCTTTTCCTAATTCTAAACCCGAGAGCTTAATCATTTTGCGCGCTACATCAATAATTTTTACCGACTCACCCATATCAAAAATAAATATCTCGCCTCCTGCGCCCATACAGCCTGCCTCTAATACCAATTGACAAGCTTCGGGTATAGTCATAAAGTAACGCGTAATTTCGGGATGCGTAACCGTTACTGGCCCGCCATTTTCTATCTGTCTTTTAAACAATGGAATAACCGAACCATTCGAGCCCAATACATTTCCAAAGCGCGTAGTGATAAAAGCTGTTTGATGATTTTTTAAGCTAGCCAAACTTTGAATATACATTTCGGCAATGCGCTTGCTGGCTCCCATAATATTGGTTGGGTTCACGGCCTTATCGGTACTAATCATAACAAACTTAGCTACCCCATATTCAATGGCTAAATCGGCCATAGTTTTGGTGCCCATTGCATTCACACGAATGGCTTCGTAAGGATTGGCTTCCATTAAAGGCACATGCTTGTAAGCTGCCGCATGAAATATTTTATCAACCTTATATTCCTTGAAAATACGATCCATTGCGCATTTGTTCGATACATCTGCTATAAAGAATTTAGTTGAAACATGCAGGCGTTCAATTTTACGACGCAAATTTAATTCTAATTCGTACATCGGCGATTCGGCCTGATCCACAAAAATAATCAACTTGGGTTTATAGCCCACCACCTGGCGCGCAATTTCGAAACCAATGCTTCCGGCTGCACCCGTAATTAAAATTGTTTTATTAGAAATGTTTTGAAAAATATTTTCAGCATTTAAATTAATGGGTGCACGATTAAGTAAATCTTCGATGCGGACCAATTTAATTTGTTTAATACTTAATTCCCCATTAATCCATTGCTCAATAGGCGGCACATTTTTTACTTGTATGTTGCGCTCTATAAATTGCGTTAATAAATTCGATTTTTTATTGGCTGAAATATTTTGAATGGCAATGATTATTTCTTCGACCTGTTGCTTTTCAATAATACTATCTAAGACTTGTTCGGGCGAATAAATTTTTATGCCCATTAAACTCTTGCCCGCTTTAGATAGGTTGTCGTCTATAAAGCCCACTACCATTACACCCGATTTAGGATCGCTTTTAAGGGTATTGAGGGTTAACACACCCGATTGACCCGCACCATATATTAAAATATTTTTTTTGCCTTTGCGTGTTTCGCCTATCAAAGAAATATAAATTACTTTAAATAATACCCTGGTAGAAATTAAATTGAAAAGTGTAAATAAAGCATGAATTACAATAATGCCTATGGGCATATAATAGCTTTCGTGATGAAAAGAAATTTTATAAAAATAAGCCGCTAAAAAAATGGTAGCTGATGCCGCTATGGTTGCCTGAAAAATTTTAATGGTATCGACATAACCGGTATAGCGAATAATACCTACATAGGTTTGGAATGTAAAAAAATAGATAATGTAAACTAAGGCAACTAGAAAATAGCTGTTCAGAATTGGAAAATTGGCAAATTCAATAGGTTGAAAATTAAAGCGAATAAACCAAGTAATAAAAAAAGCTACAGACATGAGTAAAAAGTCTATGAGCAATACTAAATAGCGAGAGGCATATATTCCGGTATACCTCGACAAAATCTTTCTTAACCAGGCTCTAATCATTGTTTTTCAATAGGTTTTTCAAACACCCGCTACTGTGGAAGGTGTTTAAATACAAAAATAAGCATTTAAATGACATTTTGATATAGCTGATGTGGGATAATGCATGGTTATGCATGGTGGGGTAGGAAGAAAAAAAGACACAGGTAGGTGTGGCTTGGGGGTAATGTAAATTTTAGATATAAAGACAATTAATTGTCTTTTGAATATAATTCTTTATAAAATATATAAAACTATACCATATAATTGTATTATAAGATAAAAATGTTTAATTTATTTTATATATACTATATGTTGTTTTTCTAAATGGGCATATACCATTTGCAATTAAAATTGCATTATCAATTTTAGTAATTGCATGATCAAATGATTGTCCATAAGCGATAATCCATCTTTCCTTTAAATCATTTAATATTTGTTTTTTAATTTGATTCATAACTT
>JAURMH010000125.1 GCA_030830805.1 Bacteroidota bacterium | reverse complement strand
ATTCGTAATTTGATTTTAACGGATAAGGGCAAGCATTGTCTTGCGCTAACATTCGAACATACAAGGTGTCTCCTTTTTTTAAATTGCAATTTGTTTCTAAGCAAAGTTTTACACTAGCCGGATTAGTAGTTTCGGATTTACTGAATGTGTAATTTTTTAGTAATTTATTTTTATTAAACGAGACTTGCAATTGTATCGAATCTAATAAGTTACTATCTGCAACCAAAAAATCAAAACAAATGATTTCGTTAGGTTGTAATTGCTGTTGCGTACAATTAGATAAACATATAATCTCGGGCGCAAACCTATTAGGGCATTGCACTACCGCAATTTGCATTTCTCTTCTTATTTCAGAAATTTTAATTCCATTTCGAAATTCTTCGCATTGAATGGCGGCTAAATAAACCCCAATTTTTTGAGGATTTACACTAAGCAAACCAGTTGAAGCATCCACTTGAATATCTGGATTACCATCTAAAACATTTCCAGCTAAACTATAACCTGTATTCCACACAATGGGATCATATGGACCGGGTATTGGATCCACTTGACCTGTTTGATTGGTTAAGCTATTGGCATTGGCATGACCCTTTAAAGGATCAATGAGTGTGTAGACCAAAGAATCACCATCTGGTTCTATAGCAGAAAAATCAAGTTCGTAATTTTCAAATGCACACAAAAGTAGCGCAGGATAATTTTTAAATTCGGGACTCGAATTTTCGAAAGTTTGATTGTTCGAAAAATCGGGTTTCCATTCCATGTAATAAGCAGAGCCTATATCTTGAGGATTAGCTATATTTTGCGCTAAGGCATTTCGACAACATTGTTCATAAACAAAATAATAACCTGCTGGATGATTGTATTCGAATGCTGGCATAGTTAATATCGCCGAATAGTTTCTTTGCTGCACACAATTTACAGGACTTGTTACACAAGCCGCTTGCGAAAAATCTAAAGTAATAGTGGAATCAACAGCCAATTGTAAAACTGTTTTTAATTGATGGGTGCCTATTTCGAATATTCCCACTTTTAAACTTCCTGGCGGAAATCCAATGGAACTAGGACCACAATCTTTAAAATAAGCTAATTTAATTTGGTATTGATTGTTGCCTAAATAAAGATAACTAAAACCACCGCCAACAATATGAGAGGCTACAAGCGATTGAAATAGCAGCAAGCAAAAAATAAATAGCTTAATTTTCTTAACCATTATACCTTAAAATTAAGCTATTTAAACCTACCTTTGAAATTTGAATGAAATATGGCCGATAAAATATTACCCTTATACGAAAAAGTAACCATTTTAGACATTGCGTCTGAAGGTAAGTGCGTGGCAAAAATTGATGATTATGTAATTTTTGTTGACAAAGTTGTTCCGGGAGATGTAGTTGACATTCAGATTTTTAAGAAAAAGAAAAGTTTTGCAGAAGGCAAGGCTGTTCATTTTCACTCATTATCTCCTCAGCGTGCGGAAGTATTTTGCAGCCATTTTCATACTTGTGGCGGTTGTAAATGGCAAAATTTAGCCTATCCTTCTCAATTGGCTTTCAAAGAAAAAACAGTAAAAGATAATTTAGAGAGAATTGCTAAGGTGCCTTTATCTGTTATATCCCCTATTGTTGGTTCAGAAAATATCCAGTTTTATAGAAATAAAATGGATTACACTTTCTCCAATAAAAGATGGTTAACAATAGAAGAAGTAGCTTCAGATTTAAAAATTGAAGAACCCGCTTTAGGATTTCATGTGCCTAAAAGATTTGATAAAATTATTGAAATAAATAAATGCTTTTTGCAAGATGATCGCGCTAACGACATCCGAAACGAAACGGCTAAATTCACAAAAGCTAATGAATACGACTATTACGACATCAGACAAAATACCGGCTTGATGCGTAATTTAATTATCAGAAATACCAGCACCAATGAATGGATGGTTATTGTAGTATTTGCTGCAGATGAGCAAGAAAAAATAAAAGCATTGCTTTCGCATTTAAAAAATACTTTTCCATTTATTACTTCTTTACTTTATGTAATTAATACTAAAAAGAACGATACCATTTTTGATTTAGAAATTCTTACTTATCATGGTGCTGATTTTATTTCAGAAAGCATGCAAGATTTAAAAGGAAAAGAAATTTCTTTTCGCATTAGTCCTAAAGCATTTTACCAAACCAATTCGGCACAAGCCGCAAAATTATATCAATTAGCGACCGAAATGGCCTCACTAACTGGCGAAGAAGTGGTATACGATTTATATACCGGAACAGGCACCATTGCCAACTTTATAGCTTCATCTGCTAAAAAAGTAATTGGTATTGAATATGTAGCAGATGCTATTAAAGACGCAGTCATTAACTCAGAAATAAATGGCATCGACAATACTTTGTTTTTTGGTGGAGATATGAAAGAGGTATTGACAACCGAATTTATTGCAACACATGGCAAACCACAGGTAGTCATTACCGACCCTCCAAGAGCCGGTATGCACGAAGATGTTTGTAAAAAACTACTTTCTATGCGCAGTGAAAAAATTGTGTACATCAGTTGTAACCCTGCTACACAGGCGCGAGACATTGCTATTTTAGATGAAGCCTACGATGTTGCTAAGATTCAACCAGTAGACATGTTTCCACACACCGAACATGTAGAAAATATTGTATTATTAACTTTGAAAAAATAAATTATTGCTTGCGCATATGGAACCAAAAGACCTATTCGAAAACGGATCCGAAAAACCAAAAGAATCTCCTTTAAAAAGTTTGGAGACCGACTTAATTCTTTATAGCGAAACGCTTAAAGAAATAGCTTTAGAAATATTAGACGAAAAACTTTCTGCCTTCCCTATTTTCATTGCCCACCAACATCAGGTTTCTTTAGGCGAACAAGTGGTCGATAAAGAAGAGCTCTCTACCGAATGGAATATCAATGTCTCTTTTTTAGAAGATTTTATTAGACATGGCGCGATTTTAGAAGAAAAAGTTGAATTTTTTAAGAAAAGCTATAAAGACCCTAAAAACTATGTATGTTTATTTGTGGTTGTGCCAGAAGGCGCTAACTTTGTATTTTTCCCATATAAATAAAGGTAATCATGGCTGCTAAAAAAAGTATTCAAATTTTAGACCAAGCGCAAATCAAACAAAAAATTGATCGCATTGCGTATCAAATCTTAGAAGACTGTTTTGATGAAAAAGAAATTATTATTGCAGGCATCGCAAGTAGAGGATATGTATTTGCACAAAAACTGGAAAAAGTATTATGCAAAATTTCTAAAATCAAATGCACATTAGTGGAAATTACCTTAGACAAAGACAGTAATAATTTAGTGGCTAGCACCAATATTCCCGTTAGCCAATGCAAAAATAAAACTATTATTTTAGTAGATGACGTGTTAAATTCTGGTAGAACTTTATTATATGGGCTATCTGTATTTTTAAATATTCCTACTAAAAAAATCAGAACAGCAGTGCTCGTAGATAGGAGTCATAAATTATTTCCAATTTCAACCGATTACGCTGGATATACGATTAGCACTGTATCTCAAGAGCATATATCGGTGGTTTTTGACAAAAATAAAGAAGCGGTATACCTTTCTTAATGAGCGAATTGCTCAATTTGTTCGACTATTACATTAACATTAATCGAAAGTCCACTCATAGTTAAATCAGCTTGTTCGTAAAAAGGCATTCTGGTTTGTAATTGATTCGAAATAAATTCCTTGAGTTGTTTTTCATCCATGCCAACTATACTGGGTCTTATCTTTTTTGCTTTGGATAATCGTTCGAATAAAGCCGACTCTTGCAAATCAACATAAACCACCAAACCTTGGTTTTTCATAAAGCTTAGGTTATCATAAAAACAAGGTGTGCCGCCTCCGCAGGCCAGCAAAAAATGATCTTTAGTTTGGAAAGATTGTAAGCAGGCCTGCTCCATTTCTCTAAAAGTAGTTTCGCCTAAGAATTTAAAAATATCGCTGATACTGCAGCCTGCCTTGGCTTCTATGAGTTTGTCTAAGTCGAAAAAAGCAAGGCCGAGTCGATGGGCTAATTTTTTTCCGATGGTGCTTTTGCCTGCCCCCATAAAACCAATTAAAAAAATCGAAGATTTTTTT
>JAURMH010000124.1 GCA_030830805.1 Bacteroidota bacterium | reverse complement strand
TTATGGGTTAAGCCTGGCTCTCTAAAATGCACTTGATCGTCAATTGCACCAGGTATTAAAAACATGCCTTCGGCATCTATTACAGGAACACCTTCGGCCGAAATAGCTGTATCAATTCTAGCAATTCGATCGCCTTCAATGAGCAAATCTAGCTGCATTTGCTTGCCCTCATTGACGATGATCGCATTTTTGATGAGCGTTCTTTTCATATTGCAATTTTTTGATGCCCAAAAGTAACTAAAAATGCCCAAATGGGAATTCAAATCTTATCTTTGTGTCATGCAAAATAATTTTGAGCAGTTTGGTTTCAATAAACAGATTTTAAATGCAATTGAGGCCATTGGCTATACTGATCCAACCCTCATACAACAAAAGGCCATTCCTCCCATTATTAATGGGCAAGATGTTTTGGGTATTGCGCAAACTGGCACCGGAAAAACAGCCGCTTATTTATTGCCGATTATTAAAAAACTGGGCTTTGCACAAGATCAAATTCCAAGAGCGGTTATTTTAGCACCAACCCGCGAATTGGCCATGCAAATTGAAGAAAATACCATTAGCCTTTGTCAATTTACAGACCTGAGAATTGGGGCTGTTTATGGTGGATTAGGACCAAAACCTCAAAAAGAAATGCTGGCTAAAGGCATTGATATACTAATTGCCACACCCGGCAGGTTGTTAGAATTATATTTAGCTGGCGATCTAGTTTTTAAAAAATTACAGGTTTTAGTACTAGACGAAGCAGACAAAATGCTAGATATGGGTTTTATCAGTAAGATTAACCGCATTCTAGAAGTTATTCCTAAAAAAAGGCAAAACCTGCTTTTTTCTGCTACTATGTCGGATAAAGTAGAAATATTAGTGGGTGATTTTCTTTTATTCCCTACTAAAGTTGAAGTAAGCTTACAAGCGACCCCAGCAAAAAACGTGGAACAAAGGGTATACATGGTTCCCAATTTAAAATCTAAAATCAATTTACTATACCATTTTTTACTTGATGAGGAAACATTTCAAAAGGTAATTGTGTTCTGTAAAACAAAGACTATTGCCGATAATGTTTATCACTACATCAGCAGAAAATTTGGAGAAGATCAAGTAAAAGTGATCCATGCCAATAAAGGGCAAAACACCCGTATCAACTCCATGGAAGCCTTTAAAGAAGGAAGTGTAAGGGTGCTCGTTGGCACCGATGTGGCATCTAGGGGCATCGATGTAACGGAAGTTACGCATGTCATTAACTTTGATGTGCCTTTGATATACGAAGATTACGTACACCGCATTGGCAGAACTGGTAGAGCAGAAAAGCTAGGCGTATCCATTACCTTTAGCAACGAGTCAGAAACCTTGCATTTAGCAAAAATTGAAAAACTAATTCGACAAAAAATACCGGTATTGCCCATACCTAATGGAGTTGTTTTTGCAGAAACCTCTTTTAATGAAAAACAGGCCATTGCCCGCGAAATAGATGAACATAAACGCAAAGAAGACCCTACATTTAAAGGTTCTTTTCATGAAAAGAAATTTAAAAGACCTTCGGCAGAGGAAAAGAAAAAGTTGGCTAAGCAAAAAGAGCAACAGCTAAACAAAGGAAATGCTAAAAGTAAAACCAAAAGCACTACCGACGATAAAACTAAAAGCACCCCTCGTAAAAAAGGGAAAAACTGGGATAAAAAAATAAAATAATCGCATACGCATGAAAACAGCAGAAATCAAAATTACCGTTTCCTTAGACGACAAAAATTTACCGGAAAGCATCTTATGGTATTCTTCGGATTCAGAAAACACACAAGAATTACCATGTAAATCTATGATATTGGCTTTATGGGACCAACAATATCAAAACTCGTTGCGTTTAGACTTATGGACCAAAGATATGCCAGTAGATGAAATGAAACGATTTTTTTATGAAACGCTTATGACCATGAGTGATAGTTTTTTAAAAGCTACGGGCGAAAAGAACATTGTGGAAGATCTCCGAGATTATTGCGCGCATTTTGCCGAAAAAATGGAATTAAACGCAAATAGTTAAAAACAATCTAAATTTACTATATTGTAACTAATAAATTTATTTGTTTTGACTATTACTCGAAAAAGCTATTTAGCATTACTGCTGCTATTCCTAGTTTCATTAACTTTTATTTCTAATAGCAATGCCCAACTTAAAATAAGACGCGAACCCAATATGGGCAAATTAGTGCGCAATGTTTTAGTAGGTCAGGGTATTACCGTTCGTAATATTATTTATAGAGGAGATACCGGTGCCATTGCTATTTTTGATGGTACTAATTCTAATTTGGGTTTAGATAGTGGCGTATTAATTTCGACTGGAAAATCAATAGATGCCATTGGTCCAAACAATCTACAAGTGAGTAGCTCGAACAATAAAGGTGGCGATGTAGATTTAAATACCATAGCAGGAGGAATTACGGTTGATGCTGCTTCTTTACAATTTGATTTTATTCCAGTTACTAATTCTATTAAATTAAGATTTGTATTTGCCTCGGAAGAATATCCAGAATTTGTGGGGCAAAGCTATAACGATGCATTTGGCTTTTTTGTAAGCGGACCAGGCATTGTAGGGAAAAAAAATATTGCAGTTGTACCTGGTACTTTAGATACCCCAATTGCTATTAATTCGATTAATGCTTTTAATAACTCGGGCCTATATGTAGATAATGCCAATGGGCTCAGTATACAATACGATGCCTTTACAAAAGTAATTGAAGTAACACTTAAGAATTTAACTGCTTGTCAAACTTATAACATTAAATTGGCTATTTCCGATGTAATAGACAGAGCATATGATTCGGGTATATTTTTAGAAGCGCAAAGTTTCGTAAGCGAAAACATTGACAATATGCGAGTAGAAATTGTTCATCCAACAGGAGGAACCATTACTGAAAAATGTGATAGTGTAGTATGTCGATTTTCTAGAACTAATACCGATACTAGTAGCGCCTTGCTTGGAAGCTATGGTACTAATACTTCTTTGCTTGCAGGCATTGCAACAATGGGCATAGACTATCCGAATCTATTGGGTACTATTACTATTCCAAAAGGCCAACTCAGTACAGATCTTTACTTCTTCCCTACCGACGACAATATAGTTGAAGCTGCAGAGAAATTTAAAATTGAAATGATCAGTAATGGAGGTTGTTTTGTTTCTGCTGATTCTTTAAACATTACCGATTTTGATACTATCAGCATATCTGGATTTCAAAAAGTAGATTGCGAAGGTGATACTGTTTTTTGGCAAGTAAAAACCACAGGCGGTTCGGTTCGATTAAGTTATGCCTGGACCGACAGCTTAGGAATTGATACCATAAGCCGTTCTACTATCATTCGTGTTTCGCCAGATAGCGTTACCATGTATGTTGTTTCGGTATTCGATTCTTGTACCAATACCTTAGTAAAAGATACTATTTACATTTCACCAATCATTCCTGTAGATATTAATACAATAAATGATACGGTGGTTTGCGCAGGTACATTACTACAATTATTTGCTAATGTAACTTTACCTAATCCACATTTTACTTGGACAGCAACAGATCTAGGATTACAACCAGTTGGTTTGTTTGACGATGACACCATTCCAAACCCAATATTTTCGATACCTACAGGGGTTTATGAAATTTTAATAACCGTTACCCTAACTAATGAAGAAGCCTGCGCCGATCCAGTAGAAATTCGGGTATCAATAATTCCAAAAGGAATTTATGGTAAAAAACCGGCCTATGTTTGTTTGTATGATACAGCTCAACTATTAGCTTATGGCGGAGTAAAATATAAATGGAATCCATCAACAGGATTAAGCAACGATACCATTGCTAACCCTAGAGCATGGTTAACCCAAAGTTATACCGTAGACATTACCGATAGCATTGGCTGTGTTAATCAATATAGTGTAAGTGTTAAAATTGATACCCTACCTAAAGCCAATGCCGGTCCCGATCGAATAGTTTGTAAAAGGTCTGAAGTTACTTTAAATGCAGGTGGTTCGGACTATGGCACTTACGAATGGTCGCCAAAAAATAGTTTAGATGATTTCAAAAGCGCAACACCTAAAGCAACGCCAATTGCTACCACAACCTACATTTT
Organism: Bacteroidota bacterium; assembly: GCA_030830805.1. Lineage (GTDB taxonomy): Bacteria > Bacteroidota > Bacteroidia > Sphingobacteriales > Sphingobacteriaceae > CAIKLP01. The sequence goes on along the minus strand of JAURMH010000124.1, from coordinate 33,799 downwards.
AAAAGCAAAGAACAATGCATGTTTTAGTTTTGATACTATGGTGGTTTATGTAGTTGATACGCCTAGTGCAAAATTTACCATTGCGGTAGATACTTGCGAAAGAACCATTGCCCTACAAAATAATACCATTGGCACCGATTCTGTTTTCTGGAATTTTGGAGATACCACTTATTCGACTGAAGCGAACCCAATTCATAAATATAAATATGCTGGAAATTATACGGTAAAATTAATAGCTAATCGCAATACCGAATGTATTGATTCGGTAGAAGTTAATTTGGTATTTCCTTTAGATGCTGAAATTAAAGATATACCAAATGTGTTTACACCCAACGGAGATAATATAAATGATAAATTTGTGATTGCCGAAGGTAATGTGGCTTGCAATATTGAGGCACTTTATATTTATAATCGATGGGGCAAATTGGTTTATAAGCAAACGGGCAAAAATATTCAGCCCTGGGATGGAAAACATAACGGCCAAGCCTTACCCGCAGAAACTTATTTTTATTATATCGAAGGCAAAGGAATTAAAAAAACAGGCACGGTTGCTATAGTATTGTAATGCTAAATTAAATGATACCTGTACAACAACATTTACTGCTTAATCATTTACCCATTATTAGCGTTATTTTTGGTAGCGTTATTCTATTGATTGGCATGCTCTTTCATTTAAAACAAGTAAAAATAGTTGGGCTTGCCATGTTTGTTTTTGCTGCAATTATGTTTTTTCCAACTATGTATACCGGCGAAAAAGTAGAACACGTAGTTGGAGATCAACCAGGTGTAGCACGCTACCTTATTGAAGAACATGAAGAAATAGCAGAAAGGACAGAACTCATTATTGATTTATTAGCAGCTATGGCTTTAATTACAATTTTAGCAATTGTGACTGATAAAAAAATAAGTAAATGGTTAATCAGAATTACTTTAATCATCAGTTTTATCAGTATATATTTTGTCGTACAAACTGGACATAGCGGTGGTCAAATTAGAAGACCAGAATTAAGAATAGAAAAATAAAAAAATGCAATTGGTTCCTAAAAAATATACCGTCACAGATCGTTTTTTAAATTATGTAAAAATCGATACCCAATCTGATCCAAATTCGCCTACTTGCCCTTCGACGGAGAAACAAAAAAACTTAGGCCGCTTATTAGTTCAAGAACTACTAGAAATGGGTATTTCGGACGCAGAGCTAGACGAAAATGGTTATGTATACGGCACCCTTAAATCAAATACAAATAAAGCAGTACCCACTATTTGTTTTTGCTCACACATGGACACCTCGCCCGATTGTAGCGGCGAAAATGTAAAACCAATTATTCATAAAAATTATAACGGTGGTAGTATTTTATACGCAAGCGACGCAAATTTGTCTTTACATCCAGATGAGCATCCTGCTTTAAAAGATCAAATTGGGAATGATATTATTACTTCCGATGGCACTACCCTTTTAGGCGCAGATAATAAGGCAGGTGTGGCAGAAATTATGGATGCCATTTATCAACTTATCCAAAATACAAGCATCAAGCATGGTGATATTAAAATATTATTTACACCCGATGAAGAAATTGGCAGAGGTGTTGACAAAGTAAATTTAGCTAAAGTGAATGCCAAATTTGCTTATACAATAGATGGTGAAACACTTGGCCACATTGAAGATGAAACATTTTCTGCAGATGCCGTGAATATTACAATACATGGCGTTTCTTCACATCCTGGTTTTGCAAAAAATAAAATGGAGAGTGCTATTAAAATTGCAGCAGAACTTATAGCAGCACTTCCTAAAAATAATTTATCTCCAGAAACTACTGAAGGCCGCGAAGGATTTATTCATCCAACTGGTATAAGCGGAAGCATCGAAAAAAGCACTGTTCAATTTATCATACGCGATTTTGATACCAAACAATTAGCGGTTTACGAAAACGAATTAAAAAATATTACCCAGCAAGTGATGGCCAATTACCCTCATTCGAGTTTTGAGTTTGAAGTGATTGAGCAATATAGAAACATGAAAGAAGTGCTAGTTATGCATCCAGAAATTGTAGAATATGCAGTAGAAGCGATTGAAAGAGCAGGCATGAAACCATTTGCAGGCGGCATTAGAGGCGGCACTGATGGATCTAGGTTATCTTTTATGGGATTGCCTTGTCCTAATATTTTTGCAGGCGAACATGCATTTCATTCTAGGTTAGAATGGGTAAGCATACAAGACATGCAAAAAGCAGTTGATACAATTATTAACTTAGTAGCTATTTGGGAAGAAAAAACTTTATAATTGTTTAAGCATTTACAAAGTAAACATCCTTGAAACATTAAATCCTAAACGAAAACCCCTGTCTGCCCAAGTAGAATTTGTTCTAGCAAAGGTTTGGTTTTCGGTCATTCCAAAAGAATTAGTTAAGAACATTTGAAATACGTGGCCACCTGTTTCAATGTCTAAGCCTATTCCCATTGAATCGTAGTATTTGCTTTCTGAATAATTTAAAAGCTTAGCACCGTACTCGTATGTAATTGCGGTACGATTAGAGATTTTATATCTGCCGGCAATTCCAAGAAAATAAGCATCATTTTGGTCAGATAAGTTTTCTACTAAATTATAATGTACCATGGTAGGCGTTATTTGTATAGAAAGTTTATCGTCAATTTTTCTTGCTATAATAATTTGCTGAACAAATGATAATCGATCGGATGCATATTTAAATTTATCTACTCCGCTAATTTGCAAACCTTTTATTCCATTTCTATAAGCACCACTAAAAAGCGTCACACTAATTGGCATTGAACCACTTTTAGTCTGTCTTAATAACCTATATTTTAAAAATCCGTCAATTTGTTTTTCATAAGAAGTTCTGCCTAGTCCAAACTGCAAACGACCATTGTAGCTGTATTCTAAGCCCAAACGAATACTTGCGCCACCATCTATACCCCAAAAATCATAAGCACCCGAATTAAATGGTCCAAAGTGGTGGTGAATTCTAAAGTCTAAAGACCTTGTCCCTCCTACTTCTATTGTTTGTTGATTGATAACCCTAGTTGCTTTAAAAGTAGCGATGACAGGTTCGTCTTTAGGTGTTTCCGCTAAGCCTTGTAAAAGTGCCATTGGATCGATGTCTTGTGCGCTTAATGTGAATGCACTTGAAATAATTAAAAAAGAAAGTAATAGTATTTTTTTCATGGTGTTTAATTATCTTGTCTTCCTTGATTTATCCACAACTCAATTGTCTTAATAGAACAATCATCAATTTTAGCTCCTGAGCCCTTTGGCATTTGGGAAGCGTTACCATCCCATTTAATTGAACTTAATAATTTAGCACCTGTATAGGTATTGATTACTCCAGTGTGAGTAGATAAGTTTCTACCTGAACTTGCGCTGTGACAACCGGCACTTCCAGTACTACATTGGTTTTGTAAAATAGGAACCACTTGTGCAGCAAAACTAATTGTTGTGGCCGATGCGGTATCACAAACAGCCTCTTCTAAAAAAGGATTTAATTCCTTAAAATTATCGTAATAACAAGCAGACAAAAAGCTAGCTGCAATTATTAAAAGTGAAAATACTTTTTTCATGATTTACTTAATTATTTTTTGCCCCTTGTTCTATCCAAACCATAATATTTAAAATTTGCTTATCTGCCAATTTGGTATCTGGCAGCGGTGGCATGCGTTTTTCATTATCTATTTCGTTAATTACTTCATACAATTCACTTTTATTTGCAGAACCAGCTTCTACAATATCCATTACATCTTCGTAGGTTACCAATGGTAATTCTTCATATCCAACAGCACTATGACAACCTTCCATAGCACATCGAGTGGCAATTATTGGTTGAATATCTTTACTAAAAGTGATGACGGGTGCATTGCTTAAATCAACTTCATGCTTACAAGATGAAATTGAAATAAAAGAAATAGCAAGTATGATTAAAAATTTCATTCTCATGGCTATTGGGTTTTAAACTACAGCGCTAAGTTACTTATTTTATTTAATGTTAGATTTAGTTTAGCTAACATATCATCGTTAAAATCGAGGTGCGTAACGAATCTAATAAATTGCTTGCCCATCGTATTAGCAATAATACCCTCCGATTTTAATTTTCCTAAGAACACATCCGAAAGCACCTGGTCTTTTAATTTAAAAATAATAATATTAGTATGTACTGGCAATAATTCTTGAACAAATGTACATTGAGCTAAACACTCACCTATTGCTTTTGCCCGTTTATGATCATCTGCTAACCTTTCAATATTATTTTTCAAAGCGAACAACGCACCAGCAGCAATCACTCCTGCTTGTCGCATACCACCACCAAATAACCTTCTATATCTTCTTGCTTTATCAATAAATAATTTACTACCGACCAATACAGAACCAACTGGCGCACCCAATCCCTTCGAAAAACAAATAGAAATACTATCAAAATATTTTGCGTAATCTTTGGCGTTTTCTTTAGTTTCAATTAAGGCATTAAAAATTCTTGCACCATCTAAATGTAAAGGCAATTGATGCTTTTTACACATTGCGGCAATAGGTGCAATTTCTGCTAAAGAATAAAAATTTCCACCCGCTTTATTTAAAGTATTTTCTAAAGAAACCAATGCGGTTCGAGGTAGATTGATAATAGCAGGTTGGATTTGCGCTTCGATTTGTTCGGCAGTTATCTTACCAGCGTTGCCCATAATTGGCCTCACCTGTACCCCCGAATTAAAAGCAATTCCTCCTCCTTCATAGTTATAAACATGCGAAGTGATATCACAAATCACCTCATCGCCAGGAATGGTATGGGTTTTGATAGCTATTTGATTGGTCATGGTACCTGAAGCGCAAAAAACCGCCGATTCGAAGCCAAAATGCTCAGCCACTGCTGCTTCAAGCATATTTACGGTTGGATCGTCGCCATATACATCGTCACCTAATTCGGCTTGTAGCATAAATTGCTTCATTTCGGGGCTTGGTCTACTAACAGTATCGCTTCTTAAGTCTATGAACCTCATTTTTTATAGTATTTTTGTAAATATAATTAACCTGACACAAATTGAGAATTTTTAGATTAAGTGTTTTTCTAACATGTCTTATATTGCTAAGCTTTTCGACTTTGCAGGCTCAACTTGATGTAAAAACCAATCGAACGGTAAGTGATTTGGTGAAGAAAGTTTTAGCAGGTGGTGGTGTAGATATTAAAAATATTCAATATTCGGTTGGGACAGGAAATATTGGTTTTTTCAATGGAAGAAAATCCAACATTGGTTTAGATAGTGGCCTAATTTTATCGACAGGAAAAGCAATAGATGCCATTGGCCCAAATAATAGAGGCAATATGGGTTCCTCGAATAATTTACCCGGTGATGCGGATTTACAATTATTGAGTCCAAACTTCCCAACCTTTGACGCCACTTGGATTAGCTTTACTTTTAGCCCACAAGCCAACCAAATAAAATTTAGATTTGTGTTTGCCTCAGAAGAATACCCAGAAAGTATTACTAAAAATTTTAATGATGTTTTTGGTTTTTTTATATCTGGACCAGGCTTTACCGGCGCGCAAAACATTGCTTTGATTCCATCTACCAACGATCCCATTTCCATTCAAACAATCAATGCAAACACCAATTCTTCCTATTATATAGACAATACAAATGGTGCCAGTGTGCAGTTTGACGCTTTCACCAAGGTAATTGAAATTACGGCTAATGTTCAGCCTTGTGAAAATTATACCTTAAAATTTGCCATAGCTGATGTAAATGATTTTATTTTCGATTCGGGTATTTTTATTGAAGCCCAAAGTTTTCAAAGTATAGACCCAAGAGCTGTTAATGCTTATGAACAAAAACAATTAGTTTCAGAATGCGATAGTGCTGGCTTTGTCATTACGCGTATCAATCCTGATAAATCGCAAGCAATAACGGTCAATTATTATTTTGAAGGAACTGCAATAAACGGAAGCGATTACATAGCAACACCAGCTAATATAGTAGTCATTGCAGCGGGAGCAACCAGCGCATTTGTGAAAATTAAACCAATAAAAGATTTTTTAAACGAAGCTACAGAATCTGTAAAATTAAAAATTGTAGATCCTTTTATTTGCGATACTGCGAAAGCAGAATTAAGTATATCGGATTACAAACCCATTGGTAAATTAAAAATACAATTAACATGTAACGACAGTAGCACTACGATTGCCGTGGTACAATACGATCAACTCGATTCCATTAAATGGTATAATCAAAACAAAGTATTTTTACAATATGGGAGTTCATTTAATATCAAGAATGGTGACACGAACTATTATTATATCAATAGCATTGAAAAATGTACAGGATTGACCATCAAAGATTCCATTAAACTCAAATTCTACCCTATAACCACAAACACAGATACCACGGTATGTATCGGCGATCAATTACAACTATTTGCCAGTAGTGCTTTCCCAAATGCTAAATATTTTTGGTCTTCTAATGTGGGTTCCTTTATCCCAAATAATTCGGTAGCAAATCCAATATTTAATGTATTGGATTCGAGTATTATTACTGTTAAAATTGATAATGAAACTTTTTGTTCTCAAAAAACTTTTAATGTTTTCGCACCAGAACTTTTAATCAAAGACACTTTAAATTCAATTTGTTTAAATGGAAATATTGCGCTTTTGGCTTCGGGTGGAAAAAAATACCGATGGGTACCAAGTGCCGGATTATCTAGCGATACCATCGCTAATCCAATGGCAAGTCCGGATACAACTACCATTTATTCATTAACCATTACTAATGGGGTTTGTGAAAAGGAATATCATGTTACTGTAAAAGTAGATACGATTCCAATAGCAAATGCAGGTATAGATCAAATAATTTGTAGTCGTCAAAGGGTTCGGTTATACGCAAGCGGTTCGGATTACGAAACATATAATTGGTATCCAACATTTCTAGTAGACAGCCCTGAAATAGCGAATCCATTTGCAAACCCATCAAGCACTACCCTATTTTTATTACAGGCCTTTAATGGTAGTTGTATGAGCACAGATAGCGTAAATGTTTTTGTAGTTGATTCGGCAAGTGCCGCTTTTAATTATAGCTTTGATTCTTGCGCAAGAACCATTCAAGTTTCGGCAGTTGGAGATTTAAGTAAAAGCCAATTTATTTGGGATTTTGGAGATGGTTTTACAAGTAATAACAGCCAACAAAATCATCAATATCAAAAACAAGGAATCTTTACCGTTAAATTAACTACTAATCCACAAGCACCTTGCAGGGCACAAGATTCCTTGATAATTAATATCCCTTTTGTAGATAAAAATTTGCGTCGAATTCCAGAAGTTTTTTCTCCAGACGATGATCAAATAAACGATGTATTTGAAATTGTTGGAGAGACCCATCCTTGTGCAATCAAACGCATGCGAATTTATAATCGATGGGGCGAAAGCATTTACGATAGCTTAGAAAACCAAGGTAAACTTGTATGGGATGGTAAATACAAAGGTCAGGCATGCCCTATAGGCGCCTATGTATATATTATTGAGGGTGATGGCTTCGTCGATAAAGGAACTGTTTCTTTAGTTAGGTAATTAATTAACCATTGATTTATTGATCGCTTCTTTAAAAGATAAATCAATAGGTGCTTTTACTTTTTGTTTCATCAAAGCGAGTTCAATTACTTCTTGCATATCGCTTACATAATGAAATTTTAATTCTTTTAAATAGCGTTGATTAATTTCTAAAATGTCTTTACGGTTTTTTTCGCAAAGTACAATATCTTTAATGCCCGCCCTTTTTGCCGCTAAGATTTTTTCTTTTAATCCACCTACTGGTAAAACCTTACCTCTTAAAGTAATCTCGCCAGTCATTGCTAATTGGGGTTTTACTTTTCTTTGCGTATAAGCAGACGTTAAAGCAGTTAACATAGTTATACCTGCAGAAGGTCCGTCTTTTGGCACTGCACCTGCAGGCACATGCACATGCATATCCCATTGATCCAAAACCCTAAAATCGATGCCTAAATTTTTTGCATTTGCACGAATATAAGCCATAGCAATAACTGCAGATTCTTTCATTACATCGCCTAAACTACCCGTTAAAGTTAGTTTGCCTTTTCCTGGGCTCAAACTAGCTTCAATAAATAAAATATCACCACCTACAGAGGTCCATGCTAAGCCCGTAACAACTCCCGCCACATCATTTCCTTGGTACATGTCTTTATCGTATTCTGCAGCGCCTAAAATGCGCAATACATCGGTATTATTTATGGTCTTATTGTACTTTTCTTTTACTGCTACACTTTTAGCTGTACCACGAATAAGCGTGGCAATTTTTTTCTCTAAGCCACGCACGCCAGATTCTCTGGTATAATCTTCGATCACTTTTTCAATTATTTCAGGCTTAATTACAATGTCTTTTTGCTTCAAACCATGCGCCTCTCTTTGTTTGGGCACTAAATATTGTTTCGCGATTTCAACTTTTTCTTCAATGGTATAGCCAGAAACTTCAATTATTTCAAGCCTATCTATTAATGCAGGATGAATATTATTTAAGGAATTGGCTGTTGCAATAAACATCACATTCGACAAATCGTAATCGAGTTCTACGTAATGATCGTAAAATGCGTTGTTTTGTTCTGGATCTAATACCTCTAATAGCGCGGAAGATGGGTCACCCCTAAAATCATTTCCAACTTTATCAATTTCATCTAAAACAAAAACCGGATTAGATGATTGTGCTTTTTTCAAAGATTGAATAATTCTACCTGGCATTGCACCAATATATGTTTTACGATGACCTCTGATATCTGCTTCGTCTCTGATACCACCTAATGCCATACGCACATATTTTCTGCCTACCGCTTTAGCAATTGATTTACCTAAAGAAGTTTTTCCAACCCCCGGAGGCCCAACCAGGCATAGTATTGGCGCTTTCATGTTATGTTTTAATTTTAAAACAGCTAAATATTCTAAAATTCTCGACTTTACTTTTTCTAAACCGAAATGGTCTTGGTCTAAAATTTTCTGCGCTTTTTTAATATCGAATAAGTCTTCGGTAAATTCGTTCCATGGCAATTCCAATAATAATTCTGCGTAGTTCAATAGTACAGAATACTCTGCAGCTGCCGGATTCATGCGTTGTAATTTATCTAATTCTTTATTGAAAGCGTCGGCCACTTCTTTATTCCATAATTTTTTTTCGCCTCTTTCTCTTAAATTTTTAATCTCCAAGTCGGGACCATCACCGCCCAATTCTTCTTGAATTTGCTTCATTTGTTGATGCAAAAAATACTCTCTTTGTTGGCGGTCAATATCTACCCTCACTTTTGATTGTATTTGATTTTTCAATTCCAACATTTGTAACTCTTTGGTGAGATGTTCTAAAACCATCTCGCCACGAACCACTAGATTTAGCTGCTCTAGCATTTTTTGCTTGTCAACTAATTCTGCGTTCATATTAGAACTAATGAAATTGATTAAGAAGGAAGGGCTTTCAATATTTTTTATAGCAAATGCCGCTTCCGAAGGAATATTAGGTGAAATTTGAATAATTTGAATGGCTAATTCTTTTAAAGATGCAACCAAGGCAGCAAATTCTTTATTTTTATCGTAAGCGCTTTCTTCAAAATTTTCGACTTTTGCTTTAATATAAGGATTCTCTTGAATTAATTCTTTTAAATGAAATTTGCGTTTACCTTGAATAATAACGGTGGTATTACCATCTGGCATTTGCAACATTTTAACAATATATGCTACCGTACCAACTTTATATAAATCTTCGAAAGTTGGATCTTCAATACTCGCATCTTTTTGGGCAACCACACCAATTATTTTATTGCCTTTATAAGCATCTTTAATGAGCTTAATAGATTTATCTCGGCCAACAGTAATTGGAATTACCACACCCGGAAATAATACGGTATTGCGTAATGGCAGTATTGACAAAACTTCAGGCATTTCTTCCGAATTCATAATTTCTTCATCTTCTGAAGATAGCAATGGAAAAAACTCGGTATCGTCGTTGATACTATTAGAATCTAGGTTATTTATATTAAATGGATCGAAAATACTCATGGCTGCGATTTATAAAATAGTCATTTTGTCAGTCTATAGTGCTTAATTAGCCCTTTATTGATTGGCATATATAGTATTTCAAAGCAAATGCCAAAGTTTAAAATTGAATTAATTCAATGAAAAAAACTGGGTGCTTTTGCCTTTTTGGAATAAAAAAGTATGTTTCTTATCCTCATAATTTAAGTTCACTATATTGGATTGAATCGGAAACATATCCATTAAGAAAGTGTCCGTAATTTCAATATTTTTAAGGCTTTTTGCTACCGGAATTTCAAAATAAATGATCAATAAGTCTTTTTGTTCTTTAGTGCCAATTAATCGAAATTGACTGGCCGGTATTTGATTTAATTTAACGTTGAAATGTTTTTTCAAATATTTTAATAACAAGTTGTTTAATTCGGGTTGATCCGATTTCCATTTAACAACCTGCTTATTTTCTTGAGTTAAAACCGCTTCTAAATCGTCAATAAAAACATTCATCGTAACTTGAAAACATTTTTCGCTTGGATTAAAATCTAGCTGCGTAACAGAAGTATAAAACTTATGTGCTTGCAATGTGAATGGCAGCAAGAGCAAAAGTATTAATGGAATTGGACGAAAAATTGCTCGTTGAATCATTAATTTACAATTTACCTTGTTTGTCTAGCTGCATGGTATTCGGCTCTCTATTTCTTTGCTGTTCTTTAAATAATTGAAATTGCGATTCGATTATTTTAGACGGAAAGTAATTATTTTTTCGATTAATATCAGCTGTTTCTTGTAATGGATCTAACTCAAACTGCTTAACCTCTTGAGTTGTGATGATGAGCTTGGAAACTTTTTGGTTATTTTTTCTCCATATTTCTGCAGGTATTCTTAAGATTTCTTTTTGCCCATTGGCTAATTCATATTGAATAATTAAAGGCATAATTAAACCCCCTACATTTTCGAAATCTAGTATATAGTAAAACAAATTATTTGAGAGCATTTTCTTGTCTTCTGCCGACAAAGACTCCTCATATTTCTTAAATTTATCTTTGTCGTTTTCGGTTACGTCTAAAGCGTCGTATTTATTATAAAAATCCGAAAGCGAAGGATAATTATTTAATCGATAGTTTTTAATGGCTGTTTTATTTCGAATAGTAGAAATGGAAACATCATTTGCATCACGCTTTGTCTTTTTAGCTGGCTTCTCTATAGTTGGGTTCTGAGAATCTATAGTATAGGCTGTAACTGAATTTAATGCAATATCGCAAGGCTCTGTAGTATAAAACCAACCTTTCCAAAACCAATCTAAATCAACACCACTTGCATCTTCCATGGTTCTAAAAAAATCGGCAGGCTGTGGATGTTTGTATGCCCATCTATTAGCATAAATTTTAAATGCATCATCAAATAAAGTTCTACCCATGATGGTTTCTCTTAAAATATTTAAGGCTGCTGCTGGTTTGCCATAAGCATTGTTACCGAACTGTTGAATCGATTCAGAATTAGTCATGATGGGCTCTAAGGTAGCTTGATCACTAGACATGTAAGGAATGATGGATCTTGCTTCGCCCCTACTAGATGGATATTTTTCTTCCCATTCGCGTTCCGCTAAATATTGACAAAAAGTATTCAAACCCTCGTCCATCCAAGACCATTGGCGTTCGTCAGAATTAATAATCATCGGAAAAAAGTTATGCCCTACTTCGTGTATAATAACCGAAATTAATCCATATTTCGTTCTTGCACTATAAGTACCGTCTTTCTCTGGTCTTGGACCATTGAAACAAATCATAGGGTACTCCATTCCACCAATAGGACCATTCACCGAAATGGCAACTGGATAAGTATAGTCTACCGTATATCTCGAATAAACCAATAAGGTATGGGCAATGGCTTGTGTAGAATATTTTTCCCATAATGGATTACCTTCTTTAGGATAATAAGACATGGCCATTATTTTATTTTTACCTACCGTTACACCCATCGCATCCCAAATAAATTTGCGAGAACTAGCCCATGCAAAATCACGCACATTTTCTGCTGCAAAAATCCAAGTTTTTGTTTTTGTTTCTTTACTTGCTTCGTTTTTGAGTGCTTCGGCTGGTGTAATAATCAAGAGTGGTTCTTTGGCATTTTTAGCAGCATTAAATCTGCTCAATTGCAATGGACTTAGTACTTGCGAAGCGTTTTGTAATACACCTGTTGATGCAACAACATGATCTGCTGGTACAGTTATGGAAACCTTGTAATCTCCGAATTCTAAAGCAAACTCACCTGTGCCTAAATATTGTTTATGCTGCCAACCATCTACATCGTCGTATACACATAAACGCGGAAACCATTGTGCCAATTCGTAGAGGTAATTTTTATCTTCTGGAAAATATTCACAACCGCCTCGACCACCATTAAATTTAGTATTGTTGATTTTATTATTCCATTTTAATTGAAATACAAACTTATCGCCTTTTTGTAATGGATTAGGCAAATCAATACGCATCATGGTATTTACAATGGTGTACTTTAAATTATTACCCTGATTGTCTTTGAGTGATAAAATTTTATAACCGCCTTCAAATTCATTTCTGAAAATATATTTCATTCCTTCAAAACTCATGTTGCCCATTTGATCTTTAGTTTCTGTCAAATAAGACATAGCATTTGGATCAAAAATATTTTGATCTAATTGTAACCATAAATAACTAAGCACATCAGGCGAATTATTAGTGTAGGTAACCTTTTCGAAGCCTGTTAATTCTTGTTTTTCATCATTTAATGTTACGTCAATTACATAATCTACTTTTTGTTGCCAATAAGCATGACCTGGTGCACCTGCGCCATTTCTATATTCATTTGCAGTTGGCCACCAATCTTCTAATTGATGAAATTTGCTCTTATCATAATTGTTTTGAGCGAATAATTGAAATGGAATTAATATTCCAAAAAATAAGCAATTCAGTAATTTAATTTTCATAAAAAAATTCAATGTGTTAAAATATATTTCTTTTAATCATCCAAAAAAAAGCAAGTGTAGCAACTGGTATAGAAATAAGTTGATTAATCTTTTTAGGTGTCATAAATTTTAGCTTTCCAATTAAAGCGATCAATAAAACAAATAAACTCAACACCAACAATTGCCCCAACTCTACCCCAACATTAAATGGCAATAATGTTTGCCATGGATTATAATTCATTCCAGTAAATAATGTTCGCAACACTTGCGAAAATCCTATACCATGTATTAAACCAAAAATACTTATAATATAAATTTTAGCGTTTTGAAAATGCTGCAAAAATAAATTGGCTATGCAGGTATAAAATATGGTCAATGCAATTAACCATTCTATTGTATCATTAGCTATTGTTACTAAATTAAAAATAGTAATTAATAAGGCTATGGCATGTGCTATGGTAAACGCAGTAGCCATTATCAATAATTTTCTCCAATCTTTTATAGTATAAATAGCAACCAAAGCCAGTAAAAAAAACAAATGATCTATACTATCAAGAGAAACTATATGAAAAAATCCCTCTTGAAAAAACAGCCACACTTGACCCATTTATTTCAATATAATTTTGATATGTTGCGAACCTGTATTGTTTGCAATCTTTAAAAAATAAACACCCGCTGCAAAATTGCTTGTAGGAATTTGTGTTAATTCGCTCGAGAGTGCTCCTTCAAAAACTACTTTACCAAATAAATCTATCAAAGTATAGGAAGCTTGCAAAGCCAATGGATTAGCTATGTTTAAAACTTCTGTAGCAGGATTTGGATAGGCAGATATAGATTGAAAATTTTGAGTTGCGATTCCAGTAGCTGGAGTAATTACGATTGAATAATCTTCAATTTGGCCGAATTTTATTATACCACATGGATCGCTCGGAATATTACCCGATGCCCTGCCAGATCTAATTCGCATGCGGAGCGGTGTATTCTTTATCGCATTGCTTGGAATAGTAATATTTCCTTCGTGTGTTTTAACAGTTAAATCTGTTTTAAATACTTCTTCGCTTGCATCGAATGCTGCATCATTATTAAAATCAATAAATACTCTAGTAAATACAGAACCAGCCGTATTGGTGGTAATAGTGATTGGATAGGTTTTACCAGCCTCGACAATGACTCTTTTACAAGTAAAATCTACATAGCCGCCTTCGTTTGCAGCATTTGATGAACTATTATTTAAATCAGCAAATTTAACATTGTATATAGAATTATTACTCAATGGATCGGCCACAATACCAGCACAGCTAGTCGCTTTTGCTTGTGATGCATACACTTCAACAAAATTATTTTTCACTAAAGTGTCAGCGCCATTTGGATTGCTAGCTACTAAAGTAACTGTATATTTTCCACTATTAGTATAAGCATGCATCGGGTTTTCAGCCACGCTTGTTTTACCATCTCCAAAATTCCAAAGGTAACTAGTAGCTGTACCACTCGTATTTACAAATTGCATATTAGTATTTAAATCACACACTAATTTTTCGATGTAAAAATCGGGTGTAGGTATTGCAGTGTATTTTTTCCCAACACCAACTGCATACCATGCATCTATTGTAGCAATAAATTCTGGCGAATCAAAACCGTATAAATCAATAGCAGATTGAATTGCACCCTTTCTAGCATCGTTAAAATCTGAAGAAGGTGTTAAATAATTAGTTAAATTTCTATAGGCTATTTTACTTGCTTTGAGGTAACCAATTCCTTTTACTTCAAAAGTATTTCCAATATCATTTTTACCAGTGCCCCCATCCGATAATAAATAATACCAATAGTTTTGTACACCAGAGTTATTGTGCACACCACATTGATCATTACTTCCACTAGGAATGCAATTTTTAGTATTAGTCCAATTCAATCCACCATACGTATCCGGATTTTGAAAAGCATTTGGATTAGACATATCTCTTAAAGTAAAATTCCCTCTACCAATTTTCCAATTGGCATTAGAATCTAAAGCATAAAGTTCTATTGCAGAACCAAAAATATCTGAAAACGACTCATTCAGCGCACCCGATTCACTTGCGTAAATTAAATCTGCACTAAATTGTGTAACACCATGTGCAAATTCATGCCCTACAACATCAATATAGGTTAAGGGTTGACTATTGCCATCCCCAAAAACAGTATAGCTTCCGTTCCAAAATGCATTGAAATAATTAAAGTCATAATGCAAATACATTTCCATTGCTTTTCCATTACCATCAATGCTATTTCTGTTATGAATATTTTTAAAGAAATCAAATGTTTGTTCAGCACCATAATAGGCATCAGTTGCCGCTTCGTTTAAATTGGCATTAAAATTATTCCAATAGTTATCTGAATCGGTAAATGCAATGGCATTATTTTCGAATTGTTTTTGGCAATTATAGGTTATGATACCCGTGCCCGAATTTCCACGATTTATTTGTGAAAGCTGAAATTGTGTTGCCGAAATACTATCGGTTGTAATAGTTTTGGTGCCGGTATATTTTGTTACTGCAGTACCTTTACTATTTGCTGTACATAATTTATTAATTAATTTTAATTGTTGTCCAGTACTAGCATCAATATAGATATCCGCAATGGCCAATGGCATTTCGGTATAAATGGTTGATTTATACGCATAGTGAAACTGTGTTACTCCATCTTCTTGCAAAGGCAGTATTACTAAATGGGTATTTGGCTGAAATTCATTGTTAGCTTGCTTTTGAAGGCCAGATCCATTCATTTCCCATTTATAATATTTTGCTGGCATAATAGATTTTGCCAATTGCAAAGCTTGTTCCGAAGTAATAATAGGCGTATTGATTGGCAAAATATCCGCATGAAAATCGCCATTAATAATTTCGATTTCTCCTGCTTTTTCGTGTACTTTGATGATCGCAAATTCTACTGGTGTTTGCGCATAATATTGTTGAAAGGTATAATGTCGATACTCCGTATTGTTTAACACTTCCGACTTTTCTGATTTAAATTCCAATTCGTCTGTCGAATTTAAATTAAATACATTTTTAGCCCAAGCTGTTGATGTTTTATCAACCCTTAGTTGTTGCCCTTTTTCGAAAACCATGAACGAAGGAAAATTAGTTCGATCATTATATTGAAACTCTTTTAATTTTAATTTAAAAGATGCGGGTAATAGTTTATCGTTTTTTGCAGAAACCGATAAAGTTGTAAGTGATAACAGCAACAATAAAATTCTTTTCATCATGAGATTTAAATTCAATTTTATAAGCAATATAACTAATAAAAGGGAATAAAAAAGAATACAAATACTATTTAAACGGCTATATTTTCGAATATAAATTCCTTTTTAGGACTTAATTTAAGCATGATTTCGGCATCTTTAAGCACTTTATCGGCTAATATTTGCTTCGATAAATCATTTAATATTCGCTTTTGCATCACCCTTTTTAATGGTCGAGCACCAAATTGTGGGTCGTAGCCTAATTCTCCCAACCAGTCTAATGCTTCGTCTGTAGCATTTAAAGTAATGCCCATTTCTTGTAAAACTTTTTGAATGCCTTTAAATTGTAATTCGACTATTTCGCGCACTTCCTCTCTGCTTAATGGTGTAAACATAATTAACTCATCTATTCTATTAAGGAATTCTGGACGAATCGTTTTTTTCAATACTTCGAATACTGCTGTTTTGGTTTTTGCAATAATCTCCGATCGATTAGTATAGGTCATTTCTGCAAAATTATCTTGAATTACATTGGCACCAATATTAGAGGTCATAATGATAATGGTATTTTTAAAATTAACTACCCTGCCTTTGTTATCTGTTAACCTACCATCATCTAATACTTGCAATAAAATATTGAAAACATCTGGATGCGCTTTTTCAATTTCATCTAATAAGATAACCGAAAATGGTTTTCTTCTAACCGCTTCTGTTAACTGTCCGCCTTCATCATAACCAACATATCCTGGAGGCGCACCAATTAATCTCGAAACAGCATGTCGCTCTTGGTATTCAGACATATCAATTCTTGTCATCGAATTTTCATCGTTGAATAAGAAATCGGCCAAGGCCTTTGCTAGTTCTGTTTTACCAACACCAGTTGTACCTAAAAAGATAAAAGAACCTATGGGTTTCTTTTTGTCTTGCAAGCCTGCTCTGCTGCGTCTAACTGCATCTGCAATGGCTTCTATGGCCTCCGATTGCCCAACAACGCGTTGATGTAATTCTTGTTCTAAATTCAATAATTTATCTCGCTCCGATGCAATCATTTTATTTAGCGGAATGCCGGTCCAACGCGAAACTACTCCTGCAATATCTTCTGCCGTTACTTCTTCTTTCATGATTCTAGCAGTATTTTTTTCGAGTTCAATTTTTAATTGATCAACGGTATTTTCAGCATCTTTTATTTTTCCATATCTTAATTCCGCCACTTTACCGTAATCGCCAGAACGCTCAGCTTGCTCGGCTTCTAGCTTATACCTTTCTAATAAATCTAGCTGCAATTGAATATTATTAACTATTTGCTTTTCTGCGTTCCACTTAGCACGAAAACTATTACGCTGCTCCGATAAATTGGCAATCTCTTCCGACAACTCTGCTAATCTTTTAGTTTCTCCTTCGCGTTTTATGGCTGCTCTTTCAATTTCTAATTGCATTATTCGGCGTTCAATTTCGTCTAATGCCTCAGGCACCGAGTCCATTTCTAGTCGCAGTTTTGCTGCCGCCTCATCCATTAAGTCGATGGCTTTGTCTGGCAAAAAACGATCTGCAATATAACGCTGAGATAATTCTACTGCAGCAATAATTGCCTCATCTTTAATTCTTACTTTATGGTGTATTTCATATTTATCTTTCAATCCGCGCAAAATACTAATGGCATCTTCGATATCTGGCTCTGCTACCAATACCTTCTGAAATCTGCGTTCTAGCGCTTTATCTTTTTCAAAATATTTTTGATATTCGTTTAGCGTAGTGGCGCCAATGGCACGCAATTCGCCACGAGCCAATGCAGGTTTTAAAATATTTGCAGCATCCATTGCACCTTCAGAAGCGCCGGCACCAACAAGCGTATGAATCTCATCTATAAATAAAATAATTTGTCCATCACTTTTGATTACTTCAGAAATTACCGCTTTTAATCTTTCTTCAAACTCTCCTTTATATTTTGCTCCGGCAATTAAGGCGCCCATATCTAAAGAAAAAACTAATTTCGATTTTAAATTTTCGGGCACATCACCATTTACAATTCTAAATGCAATTCCTTCTGCTATAGCGGTTTTACCAACACCTGGTTCGCCAATTAAGATTGGATTGTTTTTGGTACGGCGTGATAAAATCTGGATAACTCTTCTGATTTCTTCGTCTCTACCTATTACTGGGTCTAGCTTTCCCGAAGATGCGGCATCATTTAAATTTCTAGCAAATTTTGCCAAGGATTGATAGGTTGCTTCGGCATTTTGATCCGTAATTTTATGATCGCCTCTTAAAGCAAAAATAGCAGCCTTCAATTCTTTTTCTTGTAAGCCAGCATCTTTTAACATAGTAGCCGTTTTATCACTTCCAGCTAAAATGGCTAATAGTAAATGATCTACGGTAATAAATTCATCTTTGAAAGTTGCCAATAAAGCACTCGCCTTTTGAAATACTTGATTACTATCTCTTGAAAAAAATGGATCACCACCCTGTACTTTTGGATAGGCCATAACTAGTGCATCGTTTACCTCTTGAATTCGCTGCGGTGCAATGTTGAGTTTTTTAAATAAAAATTGAATTACATTTTCGTCTACCGAAAACATCCCTTTTAAAATATGAGCAGGTTCGATAGCTTGATGTTGATTAGCTTGGGCAATTTCCACTGCTTTGTTAATCGCCTCTTGAGATTTAATAGTGTACTGATTAAAGTTCATGTTTAACGCTGTTATTATAGCGTAACAATCCTAGCTCAAATTGCAAGCCAAAGGCCAAAGCAAGCAAACAACTGAAATTCTGTCTGTTGTAATGCGTATTTAACTGCCTTAATTACTGATTCTAGAAAAAATAAAGGAAATTTTGTCGCTGATTATTTATTCCATTTAGCTGGGTCTGCTCTCCAAGACTTCAACAATTCAACATCATTTGCATTGATAAAACTAGACTCCAATGCTTGATCGATTAAGTCGTCGTAATTACTCAAGGATATGAGTTTGCAATTTGCGTTTTTGAAATTTTGATTGGCTACGTCGAAACCGTAAGTGAATATAGATACCATGCCTATTACTTCACAGCCTGCCGCTCTTAAGGCTTCTACCGCTTTTAGACTACTATTGCCAGTCGAAATTAAATCTTCTACCACTACTACTTTTTGGCCTTCTTTCATTTCCCCTTCAATCATGTTATTCATGCCATGATCTTTAGGAGCTGAACGAACATAAGCAAATGGTAAGCCCAATTCTTGTGCTACTAAAACACCTTGAGGAATTCCTGCTGTTGCTACACCTGCAATTAAATTTGCAGAAGCAAATTCTTCGTGGATTACTTCTGCTAATCTCTGACGAATGTAGGTTCTAACGGGTGGATAAGACAAAGTAATTCTGTTATCACAATAAATTGGTGAATTCCAACCCGAAGCCCAAGTAAATGGTTTTTGTGGTTGCAATTTGATTGCTTTGATTTGTAACAAAAATTCTGCTACTTTTAAAGAAGTTTCTCTGGTATTAAACATAGCACAAATGTATAAAATTTATATAAATCAAAACGTCTTAGTTATTTCACAATTAGACAATTTTAGTCAAGAAGTTTTACACAATGCTACAAACAATTCTGAATCAGCTGCTTTAACAATCTCAAAAAACGAAATAATAAACATCATTGGACAAAAAAATATCATTTGTGCAAACCCGATATCAGTTTTTAATCAAATAAAAGAACAATTTTTGCCGATAAATGCAGCTGGAGGGCTTGTTAAAAATAGCCAATCGGAATACCTTTTTATTTTTAGGCGTGGAAAATGGGATTTACCAAAAGGCAAATTAGATGAAGGGGAAGATTTTGAAACAGCTGCCATTAGAGAAGTACAAGAAGAATGTGGTATTACTCAAATTGAACTAGGCGATTTGTATCACATTAGCTATCATATTTATGAAGAAAATAGTGATTGGATTTTAAAGCAAACTAATTGGTATTTGATGAAAAGTGATGATAAAAATTTAATTCCTCAATTGGCAGAGGACATTACGCAAACCGCCTGGCTTGCCGCAAATCAATTTGAAAAAGTACGCGAAAACACCTATGCTTCTATCGATGAAATTATTTCTAAATTACTTTAAGTCTAATAGCATACCGGCAATTTCTTTTGGTACAAACTGGCTAATATCACCGCCATTTCTTAAAATATCTCGAACAATGGTAGAGCTGATGGCCGAATAGCCAGGCCTGCTGATAATAAATACGCTTTCAATATCTGGATGCATCGATTGATTCATTTGCGAAATAGCTTTTTCGTACTCGAAATCTGAGGCAGACCGTATACCACGAATCATATACTGTGCCCCTATTTGCTTACAATATTCGACGGTTAAGCCTTCGTAAGTGGCTACTTTAATTTTTGATTCATGTTGAAAAACCAATTGCAACATTTCTTCTTTTTTAGCAGTTGAAATAAACCCTTGTTTGGTATTATTTAAACCAATACCAACCACCACTTCATCAAATAAAGGCAATGCTCTTTTTAAAATATCAATATGAGCCACTGTTATTGGATCAAATGACCCCGGAAATAATGCAATTTTTTTCATCTGCTTTTACGCTAATAATTTAAAAAAAGAGAAACTACTAGAACCATAAGTTCTGGTTTCTTGATAACCTTTACCATTACTAATATTTTGCAAACTGGCATGTTCAATAATTAAAACACCTGCAGCATTTAATAATTCTTTTTCTATTACAAAGTCTGCAATCTCTGCAATTCTAGACATGTCGTAGGGCGGGTCTGCAAAAATAATATCATATTTTGTTTGCTCCAATTTTAAAAATTTAAATACATCGTCTACTATCAAATTGGCGTTTTCGAATTTTAATTTCTGAAAAGTTTCTTTGATAAATCTTACACATTTAAGATGTTTATCTACGCAAGTTATATCGGTACAACCCCGAGAAACAAATTCGTAACTCATATTACCCGTACCCGAAAACAAATCTAATATTTTCAATCCATCAAAATCAAAACTATTGATTAAGATATTAAACAAGGCTTCTTTTGCTTGATCGGTAGTGGGTCTTACTGGCAAATTGGTAGGCGCTTGCAAACGAATGCCTCTCCATTTTCCACTAATTATTCGCATAAACGAGTGGTAAATAAAGTTAAAAAAGGAGGATAAACCTGTTCCTCTTCCATTCTAACGGCATATTTAGAACGCTTATCGAGTGGCGCCATTTGAACATTGGCAAAATATTTTTGCATGATATCAAATGCAGGGGTTGCGCGTGCAATATTTCCTGCTAAATATAATTGCACCTGATCGACACTTAACTTAAACTGTTCCGCAATAAATAAAGGATAATAAACCAAGTCTTCGGGGGTTTGAAAAGCAAAAGTGTTATAGAGTTTTAGTTTATTGTTTTCAGTCAAACAAATTTCTAATAAGCCTTCATGCAACACAATGTACATTGATTCCTGTGAATGATTTGCGGCTAATTCGATTCCATAAGAAATAGTACTGGCTGCTGCATGAATAAATTCTACTTGAGGAAATCGATTTTTTACAATCGAAACTAATTCATTATTCACCGCAAATGCCATCACCGCATCAATACTAGCCAATGCATTCGTAAATATTTGTTGATCAAAAGATAAATTAACATTGAAACCAAGTGCTGTTTCTGGATCAATACTTAAACCCTCTACTACTGGAATTAAAGTTTGAGATGGAGTAGTTACCACACAACGAACTTTGGTATAGGCCCTCTTTAAAAAGTCTGTTTTTTCAAAAATTTCTTTTAAAGTATCATTGGTATGATCGAAACTAAATTCGGCTTGCATTACATATTTTTCGCGCGTATTACTATAGGCAACTGCTCTAAAGTAACCGCCATCTAATTGCAAGAATAAATGATAAGGTGTTTTTGTATCAAAATAAAAACTCTCATCTACTCGCTCTGCTTTTTCTACCTTATGTAATAATCCATTCATTGTCACAAATGTATTATTTTATAAAGATTTGTAGAAAATTAAAATGATTTTGCTAATTTCTGCCTAAGTTTATGCCGTGAACCAGTTATTTGAACAGCTTTTTAATCACCAACCAACCGCCGATCAGGTCAATTTGTTTGGACAAATAGATCGCTTTCTGAAATCCGAGGCGCCTAATTCCCTATTTGTATTAAAAGGATATGCCGGAACTGGTAAAACAACTTCGATGAGTGTTTTGGTTAAGTTATTACCAAAATACCAAATGAAAGCCATTTTACTTGCCCCAACGGGAAGAGCTGCAAAAGTTTTAGGAAATTATTCGCAAAAACCAGCGTTTACAATTCACAAAAAAATATATCGAAAAAAAAGCGCAGTGGAATTTGGTAGCGGCTTTAGTCTTGCTAAAAACTCCCATACCGATACCTTATTTATTGTCGATGAATCATCGATGATACCTGGTGATGTGCAAGAGGGACAATATTTTGGCGGTAATAGCCTACTCTCCGATTTAATCACTTATGTCTACGAATCCGATAGTAATTGCAAAATATTATTTTTAGGAGATACCGCTCAACTACCTCCAGTTGGCGCAAGCGAAAGCCCAGCACTTAATCCAACTTATTTACAAGATCATTTTGGTTTAAAAGTTTTTAGTGCAGAACTAAAAGAAGTATTAAGGCAAGAAAAAAAATCGGGTATTTTAGAAAACGCAACTGCATTAAGAGAGCAGCTTTTAGCCGAAAACATCAGCAAACCAAGCATGCAAGTAAAAAATTTCAAAGACTTTTTTTATATCACTGGCGAAAAATTAGTAGATGGCATTAATTATGCCTACGATCATTTTGGAATGGACGAAACCCTTATTATTTGCAGGTCTAACAAGAATGCTAATTTATATAATCAACAAATTAGGGCCCGTATTTTATTTAGAGAAGAATTTATTTCAAGTGGTGATTTTTTAATGGTGGTAAAAAATAATTACCATTGGCTTCCAGAATCAACAGATGGAGAGTTTATAGCCAACGGAGAAATTATAAAAGTTATTCGCATTCGAAACGAAAAAGAAATGTATGGTTTAAAATTTGCAGATGCCAGTTTACAATTAGTAGATTTTCCAACGCAGCCAATCATTACTGCAAAAATTATTTTAGACACCCTAGATTCGGATAGTCCGGCACTAAGCAATGCACAGCAAAAACATTTATATGAACAAGTGGCTTTAGACTATGCAGACATTAAAAATAAATCGGAAAGATTAGCCAAAATTAAAACGGACCCCTATTATAATGCTTTACAAGTTAAATTTTCTTATGCCGTTACTTGTCATAAATCTCAAGGTGGGCAATGGAAAGCCGTTTTTGTGGACCAAGGCTATTTAACCGACGAGTTAGTAAATAAAGAGTTTATTCGTTGGCTTTATACTGCGATTACCAGAGCATCTGAACAATTATTTTTAGTTAATTTTAATAAAGATTTTATTGTAGACCTGCCAAAAGATAATTTTTGACAAGGAAAAATAATTAACTTCGTTTGTCGTTAGTACATTTTGAATTTATGCGCAACTTAAAATTCCTATTCATTGGACTGGCTATGAGCACTGCATTTCCGCTTTACGCGCAAACAGGTGGCTACGGCACGCATAAGTTTTTAACCCTACCTAACTCTGCTAGAATTACTGCTTTAGGTGGCTATTGCATTACAAGTGTTGATGCCGATATTAATAATGTGGCGCAAAACCCTGCCTTGCTTAATGCTAAAATGGATAATAGGTATGGATTTAATACCTGTAATTATTTTGGCGATGTAAGTTATGGTTATTTGGGCACCGCATTTTCTATGAATAATTATGGCACTTTTGGCATTGGTATTCAGTATATAGACTATGGCAATTTTGAATTAACCAACGAATATGGCGACATCCTTGGCAATTTTAATGCGAAAGAAAATTCGCTCAATTTTAGTTATGCCTATACCCGTCAACTTTTTAGTTATGGTGCAAGCATTAAAACCGTTTTTAGCCAATTAGCCGAATACGATGCACGTGCCGTTTTGCTAGATCTTGGGGGCACCTACGCCGATACCGTCAATGGTTTTACAGCATCTTTTGTGCTCAAAAATATTGGTGCGCAAACTAATACCTTTAGCAACGAAAAAGAAACGATGCCATTTGAAGCACAATTCGGTATTTCTAAAAAATTAGCCCATGCCCCTTTTCGTTTTTCTTTAACGCTACACAACTTACAAAGATTTGATTTAACTTATTTAGATCCGAATCAAAGAACCACCCAGATTGATTTAGCTACAGGCTTACCCATTTTACAAGAATTTAGTTTTACCGATAAATTACTAAGACATGTGGCTATTGGTACCGAAATTATTTTTTCAGAAAACATGCAATTTAGGGTGGGTTACAATCATCAAAAAAGAAAAGAACTTGGCTTAGATACGCGCCTTTCTACCGTTGGTTTTTCTTGGGGATTTGGGCTAAAAATTAGTAAAATAAGATTCAATTATGGTAGCGCAAATAACCATTTAGCGGGCTATACTAATATGGTTAGCTTGATTGTGAACCCAAATGATTTCTTTAAGAAAAAATAAGCTTGCCCTCGTTAATTTAATTAAATTTGTGGCACTATGAATCCAAATTCATTCATTAACATCGCCATAGATGGCTATTCTTCTTGCGGCAAAAGCACTATTGCTAAAGCCTTGGCAAAGGAAATTGGCTTTACTTATATCGACTCTGGTGCAATGTATCGTTGCGTTACCTTATATTTTATCACTCAAAATGTTGATCTTGATAACCTTGATGCTGTCAATAAAGCATTAAATAAAATTGTGTTGGATGTCCACGAAAATCAATTTTTACTGAATGGGGAAGATGTTACCGAAGCCATTCGCAGCATGCAAATTTCGCAATTGGTTAGCAAAGTTTCTGCTATCAAATCTGTGAGGATTAAAATGGTTGCGCTTCAGCAAGCTATCGGAAATAGTAAAAATGTGGTGATGGATGGTCGAGACATTGGCACAACCGTGTTTCCAGGTGCTCAATTAAAGATTTTTATGACTGCAGATCCTGCCGTTCGTGCAAAAAGACGTTTCGACGAAATACAACATAAAGCCGAAAAAGTGAGTTTAGCAGCCATAGCCGAAAACCTGAATATGCGCGATTACGAAGATACTCACCGTAGCGAAAGTCCATTAAGACAAGCCGAAGATGCAATTGTCTTAGATAACACCTTTCTTAACCCATTAGAACAATTAAATTTCGTCAAAGATTTACTCAGTAGCCGTCAATTAATCGCCCTATAAAGCGCCTAAAGGCAGTTTTCTTTGAAAACCTGCTTGAATGCTTCTTAAAACCCTTTTTTAATCAAAAAATGCCTCCTTGGGCTTATTTGTTATTCAGATATTAATTTCTATCTTTGGCCTCCTGCAAATCACAGGAAAAAGGAGAAAAAAACTTAATGGCAAAAAAACAAATCACAGACCAAGAATTACTAGCATCTCAAGCGAATGCTGAATTCGTTAACAGAAACACTGAAGAAACAGTGATTGAATCAGAAGCTGATTCTCTATCGCTTGATGAAATTAAATCAAAAGCCATCATCCACAACAGCAATGATTTCGATTGGGATATGGACAACAAAAAACTAGGTGGTTACTCAGATGCGGAAAGAGCTAAATTAGAAGTTCTTTACACCACTACACTTAGTTCAATCAACAAAGGAGAAATCATCTCTGGAACTGTTGTATCAATGAACACAAAAGATGTTGTATTAAACATTGGATTTAAATCTGATGGTATGGTACCACTTTCTGAATTTCGCGACACACCAGGTTTAAAGCTAGGTGATGTAGTAGAAGTTTTCGTTGAAGATCAAGAAGACAAAAATGGTCAATTAATTTTATCTCGTAAAAGAGCTAAAACACAAAGATCATGGGATAATATCAATACTGCATTAGAGAAAGACGCAATCATCAATGGTTTTGTAAAGAGCAGAACAAAAGGTGGTTTAATTGTAGACATCGATGGTGTAGAAGCATTTTTACCTGGTTCACAAATTGACATCAAGCCAATTCGTGACTACGATATTTATGTAGGAAAAACAATGGAATTCAAAGTAGTTAAAATCAACCAAGAATTCCGTAACGTAGTTGTTTCTCATAAAGTATTAATCGAAGACGATTTAGAAAGTCAAAAATTTGATATCATTTCTAAATTAGAAAAAGGTCAAGTATTAGAAGGAACTGTTAAAAACATTACTGCATTCGGTGTATTCATTGACTTAGGTGGTGTAGACGGTTTATTACATATTACAGATATTTCTTGGGGCCGCATAGAGCATCCAGAAGAAGTATTAAAATTGGATGAAAAAATCAATGTAGTTGTATTAGACTTCGATGACGATAAAAAACGTATCGCATTAGGCTTAAAACAATTAACACCTCACCCTTGGGAATCATTAGATACCAAAATTGAAATTGGTTCTAAAGTAAAAGGTAAAATCGTAACTGTTGCAGATTACGGTGCTTTCTTAGAAATCATCCCAGGAGTAGAAGGATTAATTCACGTTTCAGAAATGTCATGGTCACAACATTTACGTTCTCCACAAGAGTTCATGAAAGTAAGCGACGAAATGGAAGCTGTTATTTTAACGCTTGATCGTGAAGAAAGAAAAATGTCATTAGGTATTAAACAATTAACGCCAGACCCTTGGGTTGGTGTTGCAGATCGTTACCCTGTAGGCAGCAAACAAAATGCAGTTGTGAAGAACATGACTAACTTTGGTGTGTTTGTTGAAATCGAAGAAGGTATCGATGGTTTAATTCATATCTCAGACTTATCTTGGTCTAAAAAAGTAAATCATCCTCATGAGTTTACTAAAGTTGGTGATAAATTAGATGTTGTTGTTTTAGAAGTGAATGCTGAAGAACGCAAATTAAGTTTAGGTCACAAACAATTAGAAGAAAACCCTTGGGAAACTTTCGAAACCATTTTCACTTTAGATTCAATTCATCAAGGAACAATTGTAAAAGTTACCGATAAAGGTGCTGTTATAACATTACCTTATGGTGTAGAAGGATTTGCTCCTACTAAACACTTGATGAAAGATGACGGCAAAATGGCTACAAACGAAGAAGTATTAGATTTCAAAATTATTGAATTCAACAAAGATGCTAAACGTATTGTAGTTTCACATGCTAAACTTCATGAAGAAGCTAAAGCAGAAGCAAGAGCAGAAGAAACAGATAAGAAGAAAAAAGAAGCTAAAGCAGCCTCAACCGCAGTTAAAAAAGTGAAAGATTCAGTAGAAAAAACCACTTTAGGCGATTTAGGTGTATTAGCTAACTTAAAATCTTCATTAGAAACATCTGAAAAAGGTACAAAAGCTAAAAAAGATGCTGCTAGCGCAGCAGAAGCAGCAGCCGATGTAGCGGAAGATGTTGCAGAATAATTAGCTTTAAAGCTATCCTAAAGCCCCTCGTGTTTACGAGGGGCTTTTTTTGCATCATTTTTTTTATAGACATCTCCCAAAAAACCTTATATTTGGCAAATCTAATTCCAAATGAAAGAAGGCATCATATTAGGAAACCCTAAGTTTGACATCACCATTCAACGCCTTTGTCATCAATTAATCGAAAATCACAACGATTTTTCCAACTCTGTTTTAATTGGATTACAACCCCGAGGGATTTATTTAGCTAAAAGAATTCAAGCACAATTACAACAATTACATCCTAAAAAAACCATCAATCTTGGCCAATTAGATGTGACATTTTTTAGAGATGATTTTAGACACAGGGCCAATCCGTTAGTGCCCAATGCTACTCAAATTGATTTTATCATTGAAAATAAAAAAGTTATTCTAATAGATGACGTTTTGTTTACAGGCAGAACCATACGCGCTGGAATGGACGCCATGCTTGCTTTTGGCAGACCGGCAAAAGTAGAGCTACTGGTATTAATAGACCGAAGATACACCAGGCACTTACCAATAGAGCCCGATTATGTTGGTCATTCCATCGATTCTATTTCTTCAGAAAAAGTTATAGTAAAATGGAAAGAGACCGAAGGTAAAGACGAAGTAGTCTTGATTTCAGAAAATAATTTAACAAACCAAAAGAAGCAAAAATAATATGCAAAATTTGAGTGTTCGCCATTTATTAGGAATCAAAGGATTAACTCAACATGATATTAAGTTGATTTTTGAAACAGCGGATAATTTCAAAACGGTGATCAACAGACCAATTAAAAAAGTTCCATCACTCAGAGACACCACCATTGCCAATATATTTTTCGAAAACTCCACTCGCACCAAACTTTCTTTTGAACTAGCACAGAAAAGATTATCTGCCGATGTAGTCAATTTTTCAGCGGCTTCTTCTTCTGTAAGTAAAGGCGAAACTCTGATTGATACCGTCAATAATATTTTAGCAATGAAAGTTGATATGGTGGTGATGAGACATCCAAATCCAGGAGCAGCGCTATTCTTAGCTAAACATGTTCATGTGCCAATTATCAATGCTGGTGATGGTGCACACGAGCATCCTACACAAGCACTACTCGATGCTTTTTCTATCAGAGAAAAACTTGGAACGGTTAAAGGAAAAAAAGTGGTAATTGTAGGTGACATTATGCATTCAAGAGTTGCGCTATCTAATATTCTTTGCTTAAAATTATTAGGTGCAGAAGTTAAAGTATGCGGACCAACCACATTGATTCCAAAATACATTGAAAGTCTTGGAGTAACCATAGAGCATGACTTACGCAAAGCACTTGCTTGGTGCGATGTTGCCAATATGCTAAGAATACAATTAGAACGCCAAGACATTAAATACTTTCCGAGCTTAAGAGAATATACCATGATGCATGGTTTAACTAAAAGCCTGCTCGATTCATTACCTAAAGAAATTGTGGTGATGCACCCTGGACCCATTAACAGAGGAGTTGAAATTTCGAGTGATGTAGCAGACGCTAAACAATCTATTATTTTAGATCAAGTAGAAAACGGCGTTGCGATTCGAATGGCTGTACTCTATTTATTGGCAGGTCAACAAGGAGCATAAATTCCATTTTTCATCGATATTTTACTTTTAAAAGGCATTTTTCATGCTATATTCTATTATATTGCAAACTTTTAGCATATATGAAAAGAATTCAACAAATCCTGCTTCTTGCGTTTTTAACTTTAACTGCAATTCCTGCTTTAGCTCAATTTGCAGAAGTAAGAGGTTTTGTTTACGATAAAAAAACAGGCGAACCAATTATCTTTACTAAAGTATTTTTAGAGGGTACTACTAATGGTAATGCAAGTGATGTAAACGGATTTTATAACCTAAGCAAAATAAATCCTGGTTCTTACATTTTAAGCAGCACTGGCGTTGGATTTGACACTGTTAAAATTAGAATTACCTTAAAACCTGGTGGTAGAATAACGCAAAATATTTATTTAACACAAAAATCTGTCAACATTAATACCGTTGATATTACAGCCGACAAAACAGAAAACTTAACCGAAACAAAAGTCTCGGTAGCTAAAGTTACTCCTAAACAAATCAACAGAATTCCTTCTGTTGGTGGCGAGCCAGATTTAGCACAATACCTTCAAATACTACCCGGTGTTGTCTTTACAGGCGACCAAGGTGGTCAATTATATATTCGTGGTGGTTCCCCTATTCAAAATAAAGTATTATTAGATGGTATGATTGTTTACAATCCATTTCACTCTATTGGATTATTTTCTGTCTTCGAAACAGATATTATTAGAAATGCAGATGTATACACTGGCGGATTTGGTGCAGAATACGGAGGCCGAATTTCAGCGGTGATGGACGTTACCACACGCGATGGAAATAAACAAAAATTAAGCGGAAAAATTGGTAGCAATCCATTTACGAGTAAATTATTATTAGAAGGTCCTTTGAATAAATACGAAGAAGGCAAATCCACTTCCTCTTTTATTTTATCGGGCAGAACTTCTTACTTAGAAAAAACTTCAAAAAATATTTATAGCTATGTTGATACTGCTGGTTTACCATTTAATTTTACCGATTTGTACGGCAAAATTTCTTTCAATGGCACCAATGGCAGCAAACTCAACTTGTTTGGCTTTAAGTTTACCGATCAAGTTAATTATAAAGCTCCGGCAGCCATTAAATGGAACAGTACGGGTTTTGGCGCTAGCTTTGTAGTCATACCCGGTTCCTCTTCCGTATTAGTAGACGGTTCTTTTGCTTATTCGGGATATGATATTAGTATGAAAGAATTAACAAGCAAGCCCCGCTTTAGTAAAATTAATGGTTTCAATGCAGGTTTAAATTTCACTTATTTTATTGGTAAAGATGAATTAAAATATGGCATTGAAATGTTAGGTTTCCAAACCGATTTTCAATTTACCAATGCGGCTAATACTGTTATTAAACAAGAACAATTTACTTCAGAAATTGCTTCCTATACTAAATATAAACATGCAACCAATAGACTTATTTTAGAGCCAAGTATTCGTGCACATTATTATGCTTCATTGGCCGAAATGTCTATAGAACCTAGGTTTAGCGCTAAATATATTATTAATGAATTTATACGATTTAAATTAGCTTCTGGTTTCTTTAGTCAAAATTTATTAAGCGCTGGCTCGGATCGTGATATTGTCAACTTGTTTTATGGATTTTTATCTGGACCAGAAGATGCACCAAAAACATTTAGAGGAAAAGCCGTAACCAGTAAGCTTCAAAAAGCACGTCACATTATTGCAGGTTTTGAATTTGATGTAACCAATCGATTCCAAATAAATGTGGAAGGATACATAAAAAAGTTTGATCAATTAACCAATATCAATAGAGATAAAATATATCCAAACACCGACGAGTATAAAGACAAGCCTGCTTACCAAAGAGAAAATTATATTATCGAAGATGGCGTTGCTAAAGGAATCGATTTTACATTTAAATACGAGAAACAAAACTTTTATTTGTGGGCTACCTATTCTTTGGGTTATGTGAGCAGGTATGATGGTATTAGAAACTACAACCCCCATTACGATAGAAGACACAATGTAAACATTGTGAGTACTTATGCTTTTGGTAAAAAACATAATTGGGAGGTTGATTGTCGCTGGAACTTAGGCTCTGGCTTCCCATTCACTCAAACACAAGGGTTTTACGAAAAAATCTTATTCGAAAATATTAATAGTTCATATACCGAACAAAATGGACAGCTAGGTGTTATTTATGGACAATTAAATTTAGGCCGTTTGCCTTGGTACCATCGCTTAGATATTTCTATGAAAAAGAAGTGGGAGTTTAGTAAAAACAATATTTTAGAAACCACCTTGGGCGTAACAAATGCTTACGATAGAAATAATTTATTTTATTTTGATAGAATATCTTATGCTAAGAAATACCAATTGCCATTCTTGCCAAGTTTTGGTATAACCATGACTTTTTAAAAAATGAAAATAATTTTCCCAATTGTATTATTTACTGTTATTTTGGGATGTACCTCTGTTCCATCAAAAGCAAAAAAAGTTGCCATGAACCAAGAAATCGAAAACCCGCAAATGACCGATACCGCTACCTTTGGAGCTGGCTGTTTTTGGTGTGTAGAAGCCATTTTTCAGCAAATTGAAGGTGTAGTTTTAGTGAAATCTGGATACGAAGGAGGCACTAGTGCAAACCCTACTTACGAAGAAGTTTGCACCGGAACAACCGGCCATGCAGAAGTTTGCCAAATCATTTTTGATTCTCAAAAAGTATCTTATAAAACTTTATTGCAAGCGTTTTGGGAAAGTCACGACCCAACTACTTTAAACAAACAAGGCGGCGATGTGGGTACACAATACCGTTCTGCTATTTTTTATCATTCACCAGAACAAAAAACAACAGCCGAATTTTATAAAGCTGAATTGCAAAAATCTGGCGCATTCGAAAATGAAATTGTTACAGAAATTGTACCTGCTGCCATTTTCTACGAAGCAGAAAAATACCATCAAAATTATTTCAACCAAAACGGCAACCAACCTTATTGCCAATTTGTGATTCGACCTAAAGTTGAAAAGTTTCAAAAAGCATTTAAAAACAAATTAAAATAGTGCTGAAAATCTAATCTGGTTTAATACAGCCCAATTTGAAACATTGATCAATCTTAAAATCAAGCAATCACTTTTATTCAACTTAGCTAAGCCCTATTTAGCCAGTTGATTTGCTGTATTTTTTAAATTAATGGCATTATAAGCATTTGATTAATAGCAAATTATGTATATTATTTGGCTCATTTTGAACAATTAGAAGCCATAAGTTTGATTATTCGGCTAAAGGGCGTATTTTTGCAATCCTTGAATTTTTAATTTTAACATAAATCAAAAAAACCTTATGGATTTTTTACAAAGCAATTTAATTTATTTTATTCCCGCATTAGGCGTAATTGGCCTTATTGTAATGGCTATCAAAAGCGCATGGGTATCTAAACAAGATGCTGGCGATGCAAAAATGACCGAATTAGCTGGTTATATTGCAGATGGCGCTATGGCTTTCTTAAAAGCAGAATGGAAAGTATTGAGCATTTTTGTTGTTTTTGCAGCAGCATTATTAGCTTATTCAGGAACTATCCACGAAGTAAATGGCAAAGCCATTCATTCTAGCTGGATTATCTCAATCTCGTTTATTATCGGAGCTGTATTTTCGGCTACCGCTGGTTATATTGGTATGAAAGTAGCTACTAAAGCGAATGTTCGTACCACACAAGCTGCTCGTACAAGTTTAAAACAAGCATTAAAAGTTTCTTTTACTGGTGGTACCGTTATGGGTTTGGGTGTTGCTGGTTTAGCAATATTAGGTTTAGGTGGATTGTTTATCGCTTTCTTAAGCATCTTTGCTGATTTAGGCGCAAACACCGTTACAACAGCTATCGAAGTATTAACAGGTTTTTCTTTAGGTGCTGAATCAATTGCATTATTTGCACGTGTGGGTGGTGGTATTTATACTAAAGCTGCCGATGTTGGTGCCGATTTAGTTGGTAAGGTAGAAGCTGGTATTCCAGAAGACGACGTGCGTAACCCTGCAACCATTGCAGATAACGTAGGTGATAACGTAGGTGACGTAGCAGGTATGGGCGCCGATTTATTCGGATCTTATGTAGCTACCATTTTAGCAACTATGGTTTTAGGACAAGAAATTAACGCAAGTAGCGATAATTTTAATGGCATGTCTCCTATTTTATTACCCATGGTAATTTGTGGTTTAGGAATTTTATTTTCAATTGTTGGAACTTGGTTTGTAACTATTAAAGATGAAAAATCGAGTGTACAAAATGCTTTAAATATTGGTAACTGGTCTTCTATGTTGTTGACCGTTGCTGCTTCTTATTTTATTGTTAATTGGATGTTACCAGAAACATTAAGTTTAAGAGGTTATGAGTTTACGAAATTAAATGTATTCTATGCAATTGTTGTTGGAACTTTAGTAGGTGCCATCATGAGTATTGTTACAGAATATTATACTGCAATGGGTAAAGCGCCTGTTATGTCTATCATTCAACAGTCATCTACCGGTCATGCTACTAATATTATTGGTGGTTTATCTGTAGGAATGAAATCAACAGTAATTCCAATTTTAACATTGGCTGCTGGTATTATGGCATCTTATTATTTTGCTGGATTATATGGTGTAGCAAT
>JAURMH010000123.1 GCA_030830805.1 Bacteroidota bacterium | reverse complement strand
CCATCTTCAATAGAAATAATTGGATATTTTTTACACCAATCAGTCCAGTAATCTACCATTTCTGCCGATGTAAGTTTTTCGCCACCCGATTTATGAAAATGATAAACGCCTTCGTCTGCTTTGTATAATTCTGATGCAGCTGCGTCCATGGCAATATATACATCTTCACCTGGGCGATACCCCGCCACTTCAATTGCTTGTAAAACTATTTCGATGGCTTCTGTATTTGAACCAATATTTGGTGCAAAACCACCTTCGTCTCCCACATTGGTAGAGTATCCTTTTTTCTTTAATACCGCTTTTAAATGATGAAAAATTTCTGTTCCCATTCTTAATCCTTCCGAAAAACTTGCAGCACCAATTGGCATCACCATAAATTCTTGAAAATCTATTTTATTGTCGGCATGTGCACCGCCATTTAAAATATTCATCATTGGAATTGGAAGGGTATTGGCATTCACGCCGCCTATGTAGCGATACAAAGGTTGACGAGACTCTTGGGCAGCGGCCTTAGCAACTGCCATAGAAACGCCTAAAATTGCGTTTGCCCCAATATTTCCTTTGTTTTCAGTGCCA
Source organism: Bacteroidota bacterium (assembly GCA_030830805.1). GTDB lineage: Bacteria > Bacteroidota > Bacteroidia > Sphingobacteriales > Sphingobacteriaceae > CAIKLP01. The sequence continues at coordinate 10,522 of JAURMH010000123.1, read as the reverse complement.
TCTATGGCATTCATCAAACCATCTATACTGTTTTGATTGAATACATCCATACCCTGTAATTCAGGGGCTAGTTTTTCATTTACATGTTTAACAGCAGTTAAAACACCTTTTCCAAGGTATACCTTTTTATCGTTGTCTCTTAACTCTACTGCTTCGTGTGTGCCGGTAGAGGCGCCCGATGGAACCGCGGCTCTACCCATCATTCCATTTTCTGTTAATACTTCTACTTCGACCGTTGGATTTCCTCTAGAGTCTAGAATCTGTCTAGCACGAACATCAATAATTATACTCATATCTTTTTTATTTTAATTGAAAGCAAAAAAATTAATTTAACATGGCCACAAAATCATCAAATAAATACCTCGAATCATGTGGGCCCGGAGATGATTCTGGATGGTACTGTACAGAAAATGCTTTCTTTCCTTTTACTCTTATACCTTCTATACTTTGATCATTTAAATTGATATGGGTAATCTCTACTAATTCAGATTTTTTCACATCTTCAGGTACCACCCCAAAACCATGATTTTGAGATGTTACTTCGCAATGATTAATGATGATATTTTTTACCGGATGATTTAAACCTCGGTGGCCATTGAACATTTTGTGCGTACGAATACCATTGGCCTGCGCTAATAATTGATGGCCTAAACATATACCAAACAAGGGCTGATCGGCGGCTAAAATATTTTTTACAGTTTCGATTGCATAAGGCATTGCTGCTGGATCTCCGGGGCCGTTTGAAATAAAATAACCATTCGGATTCCACGCTTTCATTTCTTCAAAAGGTGTTTTAGCTGGAAAAACTTTTACCAAAACATCGCGCTCATTAAAGCATCTTAAAATATTTTTCTTTACCCCTAAATCTAAAACAGCTACTTTCTTTTTTGCATTTTCGTCGCCTAAAACATAGGCTGTTTTAGTGCTGACAATAGAGGATAATTCTAAACCATCCATAGATGGTGTGCTAGCTAATTTCTCTTTTAATTCTTCAATAGTAAAATTCTCTGAAGAGATAATGGCATTCATTGCACCTTTGGCTCTAATATGACGCACCAATTGTCTAGTGTCTACATCAGAAATACCAACAACATGATCTTCTGATAAATAATCTTGAATTGATTTTTCTGCCATTTTTCTAGAAAAACCAACATTGAAGTTTTTGCAAACCAATCCGGCAATTTTTATAGATTCCGATTCCACATCTGCTTCAGCAATTCCATAATTACCAATATGTGCATTGGTGGTCACCATAATTTGTCCAAAGTAAGAAGGGTCCGTGAAAATTTCTTGATAACCAGTCATTCCGGTATTGAAACATATTTCGCCGGTTGTGGTACCAATTTTTCCTGCCGCTTTACCTTTAAATACGCTGCCGTCTGCTAAAAGCAATATTGCCGGGATGCTGCTAATTTCTGCCATTTTTATTTTTTTTTATTTTTTGGGTATAAAAAAGGCCTTGTAGTTATTACAAAGCCGTTGTTCCGTAAATGATTAATTTGGATCGTTTCCGATTGAGCAAAAATCAATGCATTTTTGGAGTGTTTTCATCGAATGCAAAGGTAATAATTTTCAACTATTCTTCCGCTTTTTTTGAAAGATCAATTTAAAAATCGGACTTTTACTTCTGTAATAGCTAAAATGCAAATTTGGCCTATTCTATAAATACCAAAAAAATAATATTATCGCATATGTCTGTACATAAAGAAAGCAAAAGAATCACTACCCATACGCTTCATGAAATGAAGTCAAAAAAAGAAAAAATTGCTATGTTAACCGCATACGATTATTCGACTGCCTTAATTTTAGACGAAGCGGGTATCGATGTATTATTGGTAGGTGATTCGGCATCCAATGTAATGGCCGGCCACGAAACAACTTTGCCTATTACTTTAGATCAAATGATATACCATGCATCTGCTGTTGTCAGAGCAGTTAAGCGCGCATTGGTTGTGGTAGATTTACCTTTTGGTTCTTATCAAGGGAATTCTAAAGAAGCTTTACAATCTTCCATTAGAATCATGAAAGAGTCGGGAGCGCATGCTGTTAAATTAGAAGGCGGTGCAGAAGTAAAAGAATCTATTGAAAGGATTATTTCTGCAGGCGTACCAGTGATGGGGCACTTAGGCTTAACCCCGCAGTCTATTTATAAATTTGGTACTTATACCGTTAGGGCAAAAGAACAAGCCGAAGCAACAAAATTAATCGAAGATGCCAAAGTATTGCAGCAAGCAGGTTGCTTTGCTTTGGTGCTAGAAAAAATTCCAGCAAGTTTGGCTAAACTAGTTGCTAAAGAATTAACCATTCCAGTTATTGGTATAGGTGCAGGCGCCGATGTTGATGGTCAAGTTTTAGTAGTGAATGATTTATTAGGATTAACAAAAGGTTTTAAGCCACGTTTTCTGAGACAGTATTTAAATTTATTTGAAGAAATTAATGGGGCGGTTAAATCTTATATCAAGGACGTAAAAACGCTTGATTTTCCGAACGAAAAGGAACAATACTAATTCATCATGCGAATTATTTTTGAAGACAATCATTTATTAGTCATTAATAAAGATGCAGGGGTATTAGTGCAAGGAGATAAAACGGGAGATACCCCTTTATCCGATTTAGCCAAAGCCTATGTTAAAGAAAAATACCAAAAACCTGGTGAGGTTTTCATGGGAGTTATTCATCGTATCGACAGGCCAGTAAGTGGTTTAGTATTAATGGCGCGTACCAGCAAGGCATTGGAACGCATGAATGAGCAATTCAAGAACAGAGAAATTGAGAAAAAATACCTGGCAGTTGTTCGCAATAGGCCAGCTGCCAATGCAGGCAATCTAGTACATTGGCTTATTAAAAATCCCGAAACAAATGTTACCAAGGCATACGAAAAAGAAGTGCCTAACAGTATGCGTTCGGAATTGAATTATAAATTAATTGGAGAATTAGATGGCTTTTATTTATTAGAGGTTAATCCTATAACAGGAAGGCCACATCAAATTAGGGTACAATTGGCTTCTATGAATTGTCCAATAGTGGGTGATAATAAATACGGTTACCCTCGCGGAAATAAAGACAAAAGTATTTGTTTGCATGCGCATCAAGTTAAATTTATGCACCCGGTAAAAAAAGAGGAAATGCAACTCTACGCTGCACTTCCTCAAGATAATTTTTGGCAGAAATTTTTGCCATTAATAAAGCAATAATTATTCTTTAATAATTCTTTCTATTATCATTCCTTCGCTGGTAATTATTTTCAGCAAATAAATTCCATTTTCAAAATGGTGTAAATCAATATTTGTTTGATTTACATTGTCAATGTTATGCAAGCCAACCACACGGCCCGTTAAATCCATAATAGCAATTTGCTGAATTTTTACATTGCTATTTTTCAATTCCACTAAAACACTATGCTGTGTTGGGTTTGGTGAAATTTTTGCAGCAGCAATTGGCGTTGCGTAAATACCAGTTGTAGGACAATCTGCACTATCAATTTCTTGAATATTTGCATTAGGGTTTACTGCACTCAATTTCAATACATCATAATACAAAAACTGACTAATGAATAGAACAGTTGTATCCATCCAGCTTTTTTGTACAGCAGTGGTACCATAAAAAGGCACATGGTCTAATCCACAAAAAGTATAAAAACGATTAGTCATTTTTTTAACGTTTAAAGATTTTCTAATACTGCTACTACCGCTAACATTTAACAATGGAATGGTGTTAAATAATTTAATTACAGCCGTTCCATAAGGGACCGTATTGTCTGCAGTACCATGCATATTTAGCACGGGAATATTTTTATCTTTTAATTGAATCCAAGAAGTATCGCCAATGGCACCACATAAATTAATAACTGCGTTTACTTCGTCGCTATTAGATAAATTATTGGTGGTACCTTTGAATCCGCCTAGGCCTTGGCTTCCTGGTCCGGTATAGGCACTAGTATCCACACCCAAAACCAATTCTTGCGGCTCATCTAAAAAGGCAACATGCAATGCTGTAAAACCTCCTGCAGAAGAACCACCATAAATAATCATATTGGTGTCAATTAAATATTGAGCAGCATTTGCTCGCACATGTCTAACAGCAGCTCTGCCATCTTGCATGGCACGCCATACAGCTCGCTTCGCATTAGTGGCATCAAAAGTTTCGTAACCTAAACGATAGTTTTGCGAAACGGTTACATAACCTCTTTTAGCAAAAGCCCTACAAAGTGCAACAACATCTGATGTTTCTTTTGATCCTGATAAAAATGATCCGCCATGTGTAAAAAACACGACCGGTCTTTTAGTAGAAGAGTCGCCGGTTGGTAAATAAATATCATACAATTGATCCTCTGGTGTAGAAGAAAGGGCGGTTACATTTGAACCATACTTTACATTTAAAATAGAATCGTAATTAAAAATAGGGCTTAAAAATTTTTGTGCGCTTGCATTTGAAAACGGTAGCGCCATAAAAATAAGCAAAAGTAAAACGTAAATTTTTCTCATAATGAATAATTAAATATTTTAGATAGTTTAAATATACTCTTTTTTGTTCCATATAAAAAAAGGCTCAAAACTTTGGGTTTTGAGCCTTTTAGCAATTCGATTAGCGCAATTAGTTGCCTATTGCTGCTTTTAAGTTTTCATCAATGGCTGATAAAAACTCTTCGGTATATAAATAATGTTCGCCATGAGTTACTTTATTTCCATGAATACAAACGGCCAAATCTTTTGTCATTTTACCAGACTCAACAGTTTCGATACATACTTTTTCAAGTGTTTCGCAAAAGTTAATAAGCGCTTGGTTATTATCTAGTTTACCTCTAAAGGCAAGTCCTCTAGTCCATGCAAAAATAGAAGCGATGGGGTTAGTAGAAGTTGGTTTACCATTTTGATGATCTCTGTAGTGACGGGTAACTGTTCCGTGTGCAGCTTCTGCTTCCATTGTTCCGCCGTCTGGTGTAATTAACACAGAAGTCATTAAACCTAAAGATCCAAAGCCTTGCGCAACGGTATCGGATTGCACATCCCCATCATAATTTTTACAAGCCCATACAAAATTACCATTCCATTTTAAAGCACTAGCAACCATGTCGTCAATTAAACGATGTTCGTAGGTAATACCAGCAGCATCCATTTTAGCTTTGAATTCTTTTTGGTAAATGTCTTCAAAAATATCTTTGAAACGACCATCGTATTTTTTCAAAATGGTATTTTTGGTTGATAAATATAAAGGCCATTTTTTATTGATGGCTTGATTGAAACAAGCTCTTGCAAATCCTTCAATAGATTCGTCTGTGTTGTACATAGACAAAGCCACACCGTCTCCTTTAAATTGATACACTTCGTGTTCAATAACGGTTCCATCTTCGCCTTCAAACTTGATTGTTAATTTACCTTTACCTTTAGTTACAAAATCTGTAGCGCGGTATTGATCGCCAAAAGCATGACGGCCAATACAAATCGGTGCAGTCCAATTGGGAACTAAACGCGGAATATTATTCATTACAATTGGCTCGCGAAACACGGTACCATCTAAAATATTTCTGATAGTGCCATTAGGCGATTTCCACATTTGCTTTAACGAAAACTCTTTTACCCTTTCTTCGTCTGGTGTAATAGTTGCGCATTTAATACCCACATTATATTTTTTGATGGCTTCTGCAGCATCAATAGTTACTTGGTCGTTGGTTGCATCTCTGTGCTCCATACCCAAGTCAAAATATTTAATATCTAATTCAAGATATGGATTGATTAATTTGTTTTTGATGAATTCCCAGATGATTCTAGTCATTTCATCGCCGTCTAATTCTACTACCGGATTGGCAACTTTTATCTTTGACATAATTCTATTATTTGAGCTGCAAATTTACATTTTTATAAAAGAGTAAGCAAGAAAATTTTGCTTGAAAATGCTTGAAAATTAAGCTTTTGTTAATATTCCGAATCTAAGCCTAATTTATCCTTCAAAGATAATAATATAGGCTTTTTATCGGCCATGGCTTTGAATTTTTCGGAGGTGGTATAGGGTTTATTAGCTGTTAAATCTTGATCGACGATGATTTGAAAATCAATGGAATGGTTATTTAAGGAACTTCGAAGGTGTTGGTTAATCGCGCCTTTTTCTGTTAAGAATAAATCGGATTGAATTTTATTGCTCACTTTGATTTCATATTGAAAATTGCCAATGGCAATAGGGTCTAAGTTTTCGAGCAAAGAATTTAAAGAGATCAGGTTTCTATCTTTTAATCTTTGAATACATTCATTCCAATAAATTTTGAAATCAGCATCATGATAGGCCTCCGTAGGTAATACTTCTTTCTCTTTAATCACTACTGGTGGCACATAACTACCCGAGCTCACCTCTTGCATGGTGGGTAATTTAAATCCCGAACGGCCAATAATTTTTTTGCTTGGACTTGGCTCGGTGTTTAATGCTGATGTAGGCGAGGCGATAGTTTCGGCGATTGCTGCTGATGGTATATCTACCGGAATTGTTATCGCAGATGCTGCGATAGTATCAATTTGTTCTGGTGTTTGTAATGGCTTTGGGCTGCTCGTACTAAGCGCTGCTGCTGGCACTTCGTTTTGGTCAGCTATTTTTTTTTTACCTCCGACGTTGCTGTAGGAAGTTGACTTAAATTAATAGCGGCGTTGATGTGGCACATTTTCATCAAAGCCAATTCGACATGGAGTCTTTGGTTTTTGCTTTGTTTATAATGAATATCACATTGATTAGCAATGTTGAGCGCAGTTAACAAAAGAGATGCGCTGCAATCGCTTGCTTGTTTTAAATATTTTTGTTTGATACTTTCGGTTACTTTTAACAAAACAACTGTTTGTGCATCTTTACAAACCAATAAATTTCTAAAGTGTTCACTTAAACCAATGATGAAATTATTTCCATCAAAACCATTATTCAGAATTTCATCGAAAGTTAATAAAATTGTGCGCATGTCTTCCGATCTTATTGCATCTGCAATCTTGAAATAATAATCGTAGTCTAAAATATTTAAATTATCGATTACCGATTTGTAGCTTAAATTATTTCCAGCAAAAGAAACCAGTTGATCAAACATAGAGAGCGCATCGCGCAAAGCACCATCCGCTTTCTGCGCAATAATATGCAAGGCTTCTGGCTCGGTAGCAATGTTTTCACTTTTAGCAATAAAAGCTAAATGACTAGCAATGTCTTCTACTTGAATTCTATTGAAATCAAAAATTTGACAACGCGATAATATGGTTGGAATAATTTTATGTTTTTCGGTAGTTGCTAAAATAAAAATAGCGTAAGGAGGCGGTTCTTCTAATGTTTTTAAGAATGCATTAAAGGCACTTGTCGAAAGCATGTGCACCTCATCAATAATATAAATTTTATACCTGCCAGAAGGTGGCGCAAATCGAACTTGTTCTACTAAACTCCTAATGTCATCGACCGAGTTATTAGATGCGGCATCTAATTCGTGAACATTTAAAGAATTACCATTTTTAAAAGAGATACAAGATTCGCATAGATCGCAAGCTTCCATTGCTGGCGTTGGACTTAAACAATTAATTGTTTTGGCTAGGATTCTAGCGCAAGTTGTTTTACCAACTCCTCTTGGTCCGCAAAATAAAAATGCTTGTGCTAGGTGGTTGTTTTTAATTGCATTTTTTAAAGTATTGGTAATATGGGCTTGTCCAACTACCGTGTCAAAGGTTGCTGGCCTATATTTTCTAGCCGATACAATAAAATTATCCATTGGCGCTAAATTAGGTATTTTTTCTGATTTTGAAATGCTTTGCGGCATGCTATACTATAAATCAATTAGCTAATAAGTATTTACTTGAATGATAGTCTATTAAAATCTTTCCATCCAAAAATTAAAAATCAAAGAACGAATTCGTATTATTGCAAAAACGTAAAAACCATGGCATTCGAATTCCATAGCGATTGGGTAACTTATTTCAACCAACAATACGAGAACTCTAAATACTTTGTATTGCCTTTTATTGCCAAAAGCAAAAAAATAGGTCCAGCTACAAAAGTGATGGAAATTGGTTGCGGCGAAGGCGGCGTTTTAAAAGCCTTTACCGATTTGGGTTGTCAGGTGGTAGGGGTAGATTTAAGCCCGGCGCGTGTAAAAATGGCCGAAGCATTTATGGAGGCCGAAATTAAATCGGGTTTGGCTAAATTTATCGCAAAAAATATTTACGATGTTGATTTTCAGCAAGATTTTGCAGGCTATTTCGATGTCATCATTTTAAAAGACTCGATCGAGCACATTCCAGATCAAGAAAAAATAATTGCCCAATTACACCAATACATTGCCAAAGATGGGGTCATCTTTTTCGGTTTTCCACCTTGGTATATGCCATTTGGCGGTCATCAGCAAATTGCCAAACATAAATTGCTGAGCAAATTGCCCTATTATCATTTATTACCAGTTTGGTTGTATAAGCCTTTGTTAAAGGCTTTTGGCGAATCGGAACCTGTGGTAACTGAATTATTGGAGATCAAAGAAACGGGTATTTCTATCGAGCGATTTGAGCGAATTTGTAAAAAAACAGGATTCGAAATTGTGGCTAAGGATCATTACCTGATTAACCCCATTTATCGCTATAAATTCAATTTATCACCTAAAAAACAGGTAAAATTGATTCAAAACATACCTTTTTTACGCAATTTCCTTACAACTTGTGTGTATTATTTGATTAGCCCTAAGCAAAAATAAGCCCTAAATATTCTGATTTATAGCTAAATAATTTTGCTTTTTCTAAGGTAAAAGGCTATATTTGCAACCCGCAAAAAGCGGAAATAACTAACAATTTTAAACAAAAAGCAAAGTAACACAATGAGAAATTACGAAACGTTAATCGTTGTGACCCCGTTGTTGTCTGAAGAATTGTTGAAAGAGGTGCATGCCAAATTCAATAAAATCTTAACAGATAACGGTGCCGAAATTGTCCATGAAGATAATTGGGGTCTGAAAAAACTAGCTTATCCGATTCAAAAGAAGACAACAGGCTTCTATAAAGTAACGGAATTCAAAGCTAATGGTGAATTAATCAACAAATTGGAAATCGAGTACAAGAGAGATGAGCGCATCATGCGTTTCTTGACTGTAGCACTTGACAAACACGCAGCATCATACAATGATCGCAAGCGTAATGGTCAATTGGCTCCATTACCCAAAAGAGTTAAAGCAGAGGAGGCAAAATAATGGCTAGAGATAAAATAACATACGTTACCGCTGCTAAAGTAGAGGATAACCGCAAGAAATACTGCCGTTTCAAGAAAAACGGAATCAAGTATATCGATTACAAGGATGCAAACTTCTTGTTGAAGTTCATCAATGATCAAGGTAAAATTTTACCTCGTCGTTTAACAGGTACATCTTTAAAATACCAACGTAAAGTGGCACAAGCTGTAAAGCGTGCGCGTCACATCGGTATTTTACCATATGTAGCAGATTCATTAAAATAAGGAGGAAGACGACATGGAAGTAATTTTAAAGCAAGATGTTAAGAGCCTTGGATACAAGGACGATATCGTTAAAGTAAAAAATGGTTATGGTCGTAACTTCTTAATCCCACAAGGATTTGCAGTTATTGCTAATGAGCCAAACCGTAAAATGCACACGGAATATTTAAAACAAACGCAATTCAAACAAGATAGAATCAAAAATCTTGCTACTGATATGGCGGAAGGATTAAAAGCGATCACCGTTAAAATTGGTGCTAAAGCTGGAGAATCTGGTAAAATATTTGGTGCAGTAAATACGATTCAATTTGCAGAAGAATTGAAGAAATTAGGATTCGAAGTAGATCGCAAACGCATTACATTTGAAACAGATGTAAAGTTTGTAGGTTCTTACATCGCTAACTTAAATCTTCACAAAGAGGTAAAAATTCAAGTACCTTTTGAAGTAATAGCAGAATAATTGAAAATGATAAATTAAAAAAGCCTCAAGTTTTCTTGAGGCTTTTTTTTATTTTAAATATTCAGGTTTACCAACATAACGCATGGCTCTTAATATTCTGTATTGTCTGCGTTGAATATAGGCGTTAGGATGAACAGGTGTCCACCTAATAGGATTAGGTAATACAGCGGCTATGAGTGCCGACTCTCGCTTGCTCAAATCTTTTGCAGATTTTCGGAAATATTTTTTAGATGCAGCTTCTGCGCCATAAATACCATCGCCCATTTCTATTTCATTCAAATAGATTTCCATGATTCTTTTTTTCGACCAAGTTATTTCTATTAAAATGGTAAAGTATGCTTCGAGCCCTTTTCTAAAATAAGAACGACCCGGCCAGAGAAATACATTTTTGGCAACTTGTTGTGAAATGGTAGAGCCACCTTTCACTTTTTTACTTTTTTGATTGTGTTGGTAAGCTTTTTGTAAAGCTTCTATATCAAAGCCCCAATGTTCATTAAAGTGTTGGTCCTCGGAGGCAATTACAGCGCGAACTAAATATGGCGACATTTCGTCGATACTTACCCAATCTTTTCGCAGCTTTAAACCTTCGCCATCCATTTTTTGTTCCACTAACCTTTGTAT
>JAURMH010000122.1 GCA_030830805.1 Bacteroidota bacterium | reverse complement strand
GATTTATTAGCGGAGATAGAAGTGCTACCAACCGCAATGATTGATGTGTCTGATGGTTTGGCTTCGGAATTAATTCATTTAAGTAAATCATCAAAACTGGGCTGTACTATTTACGAAGAAAAAATCCCGATTGATCCGGTTACCATTAATGCCGCCCGCGATTTTAATTTAGATCCAAGCATGTGCGCGCTCAACGGCGGCGAAGACTATGAATTACTTTTTACCGTGAGCCAATCGGATTTCGAAAAAATAAAAGGACAAATCTCTTTTTCCATCATTGGCCACATGACCGATGAGGCATCGGGAACCATTATGGTTAGCAAAAACGAAAAGGTATATCCACTCCAGGCGCAAGGCTGGAATGCTTTTGCGGGCAATTAAGCTGTTGGCAGCAGCGGGCCTTGCTAAAGATTCTGCTATCATATCCGCTAAACTAGCCCTAATTAAGAGAATTTTAACACCTATTATATTTTTTTACTAAATTGAATTTTATAAAAAAAATCCGATGGTTAAAAAAGCACTTAATCAAACAAAAAAAGTAAGTTTTATATTTTTATTGTTTTTTGGCTTGAATACTGCAAAAGCACAAACCCAAAAGGTTTCCGGCAGTGTAAAAGATAAAATTACCAGACAAGGCATATACTCGGCAACGGTATCAGTAAAAGGAACCGCACAGGGAACCAACACCGACCTCAATGGTCGATTTGTATTAAACCTTGATCTGAGTAGCAATAAAACCTTGTTGATTACCTATTTGGGTTATAAACCCATGGAGCTGCAGGTTTCTAAAAACAAAACTAACATTGATGTTTTATTAGAAGAAAACGTAGTAACCAGCAAAGTCGCGTTGGTACAGTCTTCTAGGCTTACCGAAAAACAAAAAGAAGCACCACTTACCGTGGAGTCGATGGACTTAATTTCGATTAAACAAACTTCTGCCGCTAATTTTTACGAAGGTTTAGGCCAATTAAAGGGGGTGGATTTAACAGCAGCTAGTATAGGTTTTAAAGTCATCAACACCAGGGGTTTCAATAGCACATCGCCCGTAAGATCTTTACAATTAATCGATGGGGTAGATAACCAAGCGCCAGGGCTCAATTTTTCTTTGGGTAATTTTTTAGGTTCTTCCGAAATAGATGTACAAAAAGTGGATTTAATTGTAGGAGCCAGTTCTGCTTTTTTTGGTCCCAATGCTTTTAATGGAGTAATTAGCATGCAAACCCGCAACCCCTTTAATTCTGCTGGTTTAACCGTAATGTCTAAAGTGGGCGAACGCGGATTGTTTGAATCTGCCATTCGTTACGCAAGAGTATATAAAAACAAAAACGGTATAGATAAGTTCGCCTTTAAAACAAATATTTTTTACATGCGCGCCTATGACTGGGAAGCTACCAACATGGCCGCAACACCCCAATCTACGGTTGGTATAAACAACCCCGGAGGATACGATGCCGTGAATAGATATGGAGATGAAAATTTTGATCCACGCGGAAATAACTCATCTGATAAAAACGGAAGAGTTAACTATCCTGGCCTGGGCATATGGCACCGTAAGGGTTACGAAGAAAAAGACCTGGTAGATTATAATACAAAAAACTTAAAATTAGCTTCGGCATTACATTATAGAATTAATCCTAGCATCGAATTAATCTATGCCTTTAACATGGGCAATGGTACCACAGTTTATCAAGGCGATAACAGGTATAGTTTAAAAGACATTTTGTTTTTTCAAAACAGATTAGAACTTAAAGGAGAAAATTGGTTTGTGCGCGCCTATTCTACACACGAAGACGCCGGCAATTCATACGATGCTGTTTTTACCGCACAATTATTACAAGATTTACACAAGCCATCGTCAAGCGGAACAGGCTTGGTGGGCACAACCTGGAGTGGAGACTATCGAAATTATTGGGCTAATTTTATTTCTAAAAGAGCGCGCAAATTACCAGGCTATCCACCACAATCATTTCCATTTGATTTTGATGCAGCCGATTCTGTTTTGAATGTTTACACAGATTCTGTTAAAGCTTGGCACGAAGAAGCATCATATTTTGCGAATTTAGGCACCTCGCCTCAAGGCGCGGACCCAACCAGCACCATTTATCAAAACGCTGGATACCCTTATGTAGATAGGTTTGAGCCGGGTACCGAAAGATTTGATTCTGCCATGAATAGCATTACACAAAAAACTTCATTTACAGAGGGTGGCTCCAAGTTTTATGATAAATCTGCACTATATCATTTACAAGCCGAACGCAAAGTGGTGTTATCAAATGCCGATGAAGTATTGTTTGGCGGAAACTTTAGAAGATATACGCCAAGCTCTAGGGGTACCATATTTAGTGACACAGCGGGCCGCGTAATTACCAATTCTGAGTTTGGTTTTTATGCCGGTTATGAAAAAAGATTATTGAATAATAGGTTAAAATTAAATGCTACAGGTAGAATAGATAAAAACCAAAACTTTAATTACGTAGTATCGCCAGCCGCTTCAGCAGTTTATACGAACGATAAAAAAGATGTTTTTCGTTTTTCATTTTCGTCTGCCATTAGAAACCCAACACTGGCCGATCAATTTTTATATTTTAATGTGGGCCGTGCAAGGTTAGTGGGTAATATCAATGGTTTTGATTCCCTCATAACAGTGCCCTCATTGTTTTCTTTTTTCAACTCTCAAAAGCTAGATTCATTACAATATTTCGATGTTGATCCAGTTAAACCAGAAAAAGTTAAAACAGCCGAAATAGGCTATCGCGCTACCCTAGGAACGGCCTTGTTTTTAGATGCGAGTTATTATTTCAGTATTTACACCGACTTTTTGGGTTATAAATTAGGTATGGATACAAAAATTGACACCTTTAATAAAAGGGTTATCAAGGCAGACGCTTATCGTGTGGCAGCCAATTCAAAAGAGACGGTTACCACACAGGGTTTTTCGGTAGGTTTGTCTTATTTCTTCCACAATTTTTATGCATTAACCGGAAACTATTCTTGGAATGTGTTGAATTTGAAAGGCTCTATAGACCCTATTATTCCTGCGTTTAATACACCCGAACACAAATTTAATATTGGTATTTCTGCTAGAGATTTGGACACCTACATTGGACAAATTCATTTAATTAATTGGAGCTTTAGTGTAAACTATAAATGGATTCAAGGCTTCCAATTTGAAGGCTCTCCTCAGTTTACCGGATTTGTACCTACCTACGATTTATTCGATGCCCAAATAAGTAAAGCGGTACCCAAATTAAATATGACATTTAAGCTTGGCGCTTCTAATTTATTTGATAAAAAGAGCTTTCAGGTATACGGTGGGCCATATGTTGGCCGAATGGCTTATTTTTCAGCCACCTTTGATTTAGCAAAAAATAACTAGAAAAATTGATGAATTAACTATAAAAAACTATATTTAAAAAAGGAAACCAATAAAAAAATCAATATGAAGAAAAATTTACAATTCTTATCATTGATCGCAGCGACTTTATTTGCAGGTAATGCAATGGCGCAGCGATATGTAACGAATACATTTACGAATGTAAGCGTTACCCCGAATGTTGTTTATGGACAAAATTATTCGGTACTAACAGGAGCACCTGTTATGTCAGATTTAAAATTAGATTTCTATGAGCCAACTGGCGACACAGAAACAGCACGTCCCCTAGTAATTGTATTACACACCGGAAGTTTTTTACCTAAAGGTTTAAATCAATCTCCAACTGGTGCAAGAACAGACAGTTCAATTGTAGAAATGTGTAAGGAATTTGCAAAAAAAGGATATGTTGCAGCAGCAGTAGGTTACAGAGCAGGTTGGAATCCACAAGGAGACCAAGACGTTCGTACAGGAACTATCTTAAATGCAGTATACCGTGGTATGCAAGACACTAAAAATGCAGTTCGTTATTTCCGTTTTATGGGTGCTACTAGTGCAAGCACATATAAAATTGATACCAACAGAATTGTATTATGTGGACAAGGTTCTGGTGGCTATATTTCATTGGCTTGTGGTACTTTAAACAAATTATCAGAAATTCAATTATTAAAATTCATTAACCAAACCACGCAAATGCCTTATGTAATTCCACAGGCAGTTGGAGATTTTGATGGTTTTGGTGGTAATGCAGCTTTGAATAATCCAAACAATTACCCTGGTTATTCTTCAAGAGTAAACATGACAACCAACTATGGTGGTGCAATGGGTGATTCTTCTTGGTTAGAAGCAGGCGAAGTGCCAATTGTAGGTATGCAAGGTAAATTAGATCCATTTGCACCATACAAAACAGGCGGTGTATATGTACCAGGTACTAATCCTCCATTATTGGTTGTAGAAGCAAGTGGTTCTTACGATGTGGCTGATAGAGCTAGTCGCTTAGGTGTAAATGATGTGTTTAAAACACCAGCATTTACTGATGCTTATTCTACAGCAGCAGCTTCTAATAGCAATGGCTTAACTGCTTTATTCTCGTTCAATGGTGCGGCTAACGGTAGCGCTCCATGGGAATGGTGGGATCCAACAGATCCATTCCACAACAATGGTTTGGCTTCAAACCCATTCATGTCTAAAGCAAGAGCTTTATTGTATATCGATACTATTCAAAATTTCTTAGTTCCTAGAATTGCAAGAGTATTATTCCCATCAACAGGAATCACTAATACATTTGCAACAGAAGGTAACGTAAGCGTTTACCCTAATCCAGCAGCAGATATTTTAAATGTAAGAGTAGAAGGCTTAAATGGCGCTGTTTACGAAATTGAAATGTTAGATGCAACAGGAAGAGTAGTAAGAAACGAACAAAACTTAACGGCACAATCATATGTTGTGAATCGCAACGAATTGTCGAATGGTGTATACTATGTAAAAGTAACTAGCGGTTTAAATCGCAAAGTGGCTAAAGTGGTATTATACTAATTAGCTTAACCTAATTTAAAAAAGCCCGAACATTTGTTCGGGCTTTTTTTATGTCTTCATTTTTTCTTTTATTTTTAAGAAAGGCTTTTCAAAATAATAATGAAACAGGCTTGCTAAAATAATGGAAAGTAATAGGTAAGAAACGAATAAAACACTAGCATTTAGTAGGGTGCTAGCGATAATAAAATTATTTAATATACGAAATAAAAAGGTATAATGAATTAAATAAAGTGAATAAGAAATCACACTTAAATAAGTAATGCCATTGACCAGTTTTATGTTTTTTGGTCCCTTCCAATTCGCAAAAGAAAACAAACTTAAAGCGAAGCCTAAAGAACTAATGCTTGTAAAAAAAACGACATTGAAAAAAGGAAAATATTTTTTATAAAAAATAAAATAAGCCAGCGGAACCAATAACATTCCAACAATTAACAAAGTGTTTTTGAATGGTAAAACTAATTGGGTTTTTGTTTTAAAAAACCAAGCAGCCAATACCCCATACATTAAGGCATCTAATCTAAAGGCCACCACTTTTCGAATGTTTTTATCCCAAGCGCTGAGCTCAAACTGTCCCTGGAATTGCGTAAATCTAGCATAAGTAAAAAGGCACAAAAGCAGCAAAAAAACCATTAAAAGCCTGTTTTCTTTGTTTTTCGCAGGAATAACAAATGCCAGTAAAACACCTAAAGGCAAGCTGATGTAAAACCACTCTTCGACCGACAAACTCCATGCTTCGGGAAAAAATGCTGGATGAGATTGTATGGTGTTTTGTAAAAAAAACAAATAGCGAAAATCAAAAGTAGTGGGATAACCTACAATATAATTCAGACTTAAAAAATTAATAATTAAAGCAATTAAATAAATGGGAATGGTTCGAATCCATCTGCGCTTCCAAAAATCAACAAGCATTTTTAGGCTAAGGGTTTCGGCTTGTAAAACCTTTGTAATTAAAATGCCCCCAATTAAAAATCCACTGAGAACAAAAAATAATTCTACCCCCCAATAACCCAAAAAAAACAAGAGCCCAGCCTTTGGAAAAAAGCCAGCAACAAATATCCAGGCATGGTAAATTAGGACCATTAAAATGGCTGCAGCACGCAGCAAATCTAAGCCAATGGCTCGTTTGCTTAAATCGGGTAAAAAGAGTTTAAACAAAATAGGTTTATTCTATGGCCGTAAAATTATCTTCTTCGTCGACTAAATTTTTATCAAGTTGCTTGCTTGCTTTGGCACCTAATTTTTTTAGGTTTTCTACACTTGAAGTTAAACTGCCGCGTCCGGTATGTAATTTACCAAAAGCTTCCTCGTAGGTTTTTTGTGTACCATTAATTTGTGCGCCAATTCTTTTCATGTCTTCGGTAAAGCCTACAAATTTATCGTATAAAGCTCCAGCTTTTGTTGCAATTTCGATGGCATTTTTAGATTGTTGCTCTTGTTTCCAAATAGAAGCCACTGTTTTTAAAGTAGCAAAAAGCGTAGAGGGTGTAACCAATACTACTCGCTTAGACCAAGCAAAATCAAATAAATCTTGTGCATGTTGAATGGCAATACTAAACGACGATTCGATAGGAACGAACAGGAGCACATAATCTGGCGAGTTAATGCCATATAAATCGTGGTAGTTTTTATTGCTTAAACCAGTAATGTGTGTTTTAATAGAAAGCAAATGTTCTTTGATAAACTTGTCTCTACCCTCTTCTGTATTTTCGTTCACTAATTTTTCGTAAGCTACTAAAGAAACTTTTGCATCGATAACAATGTGTTTGTTGTCGGGTAAATTAATAATCACATCGGGCTGAAACCTATTGCCATCTTCGTCTTTCAGGTTTAAGCCTTTGCCTTGTAGTGTATAATTTTGACCTTCAATTAATCCGCTAGATTCTAAAATTCTTTCTAAAACCAATTCACCCCAATTTCCTTGCTTCTTACTATCGCCTTTTAAAGCATTGGTTAAATTGGTTGCTTCTACAGAAATTTTATTGGTAAATTTCATGAGCTCTTCGATAGAACCCTTCAGTGTATTGCGTTCTGCGGCTTCGTTTTTATAAGAGCGATCTACTTTCTCTTCAAAATCTTTGATGCGATCTTTCAGCGGACTTAAAATAACATCTAAATTATTTTTATTCTGCTCAGTAAATTTATGTGATTTTTCGTCTAAAATTTTATTGGCAATATTCTCAAACTCTTTGGTAAGCGTAGTTTGTAGCGCTTCCAATTCGACTTTCTTTTCTTCTAATTTTTCTCTTTGTGTGCGAAATGCTTCTTCCGCTTTTACAATTCTAATATTCACCGCATTTAATTCGGCGTCTTTACTATCAACTGCATTTTTATAAAGCTCTTTTTCGTTGGCAAGCAATTCCATTTGCTTGACTTGTTCTTGTAAGGTGGCAGTTAAGCCGGCTTTTTCTTTTTCGAGTTGCATCTCTTTTTGAAAATCCAATGGGTTTAGCCCCGATTTATTCCGCATATACAACACCCCAAGCAAACCGCCAAGTGCTAAGCCGATGATTAAAAATAGCATACTAGTCATTTAACAAAAATAACAATTTAGCTTGCTTCCTTTCGAAAAACTTTTCAGTTCTTGTGCTATTTAGTAGCTTTGCAAGCATTAATAACAAAACAGAATATGTTTGATAATTTAAGTGATAAGTTAGATAGGGCCTTTAAGATTTTAAAAGGTCAAGGAAAAATTACCGAAATCAACGTGGCAGAAACGGTTAAAGAGGTGCGTAAAGCCCTATTAGACGCCGATGTAAATTTTAAGATTGCTAAAGATTTTACCGATCGCGTAAAAGAAAAAGCATTTGGCCAAAGCGTACTGACTTCGGTATCTCCCGGTCAGTTAATGATTAAAATTGTTAACGATGAATTGGTTGCCTTAATGGGTGGCGAAAAATCGGAACTGAATTTAAAATCGAATCCAGCTATTATATTAATTGCAGGTTTACAAGGATCTGGTAAAACCACCTTTTCTGGAAAACTAGCTAATTACTTAAAATCAAAAGGAAAATCTCCATTTTTAGTTGCAGCCGATGTGTATCGTCCGGCAGCAATTGATCAATTAAAAATATTGGGTGCGCAAATAGACGTGCCAGTATTTACCGATTACGAAAGCAAAAACCCTGTTAAGATTGCACAAGACGCTATTAAACAAGCTAAGACTGCAGGACACAATGTGATTATCATTGACACTGCGGGTCGATTAGCGGTCGATGAGCAAATGATGGACGAAATTGCCAGCGTAAAATCAAGTGTGCAACCACACGAAATTTTATTTGTGGTAGATGCCATGACCGGACAAGACGCGGTAAATACGGCCAAGGCATTTAACGACCGTTTAGATTTTGACGGAGTAGTTTTAACAAAATTAGACGGCGATACCAGGGGTGGTGCAGCTTTAACCATTCGCGAAGTAGTTAAAAAGCCCATCAAATTTGTGGGAACCGGCGAAAAACTAGAAGCCATCGATGTGTTTTATCCAGAGCGTATGGCTTCTAGGATTTTAGGAATGGGCGATGTGGTTTCGTTGGTAGAGCGTGCGCAAGAACAATTTGACGCAGAAGAATCTGCGCGTATTCAAAAGAAAATTAGAAAAAATCAATTTGATTTTGGCGATTTCTTGAATCAATTACAACAAATCAAAAAAATGGGAAACCTAAAAGATTTGATGGGTATGATTCCGGGAGTTGGCAAAATGGTGAAAGACATTGACATTTCGGACGATGCCTTTAAACATATTGAAGCGATTATTCATAGCATGACGCCGCTAGAAAGAGAAAGTCCGGAAGTAATTAATGGAACCCGACGCAAAAGAATTGCGATGGGAAGTGGCAGAAGCATCGAAGAGGTTAATAAGTTGCTCAAGCAATTTGACGACATGAAAAAAATGATGAAACAGTTCTCCGGCGGCGGAAATCCGTTAAAAATGTTAAAAAACATGCCACAAGGCGGAATTCCTAGATAATATTTTGAATTATCCACATTTGTTCGCATCTTTGCCCTCCCTTTGGATGGATACCATTGGGATTAACTAAAAACAAAAGAAAATGCCAGTAAAAATCAGATTACAAAGACATGGTAAAAAGCAAAGAGCTTTCTATCATATTGTAGTGGCGGATTCGCGTGCTCCAAGAGATGGTAAATTCATTGAGAAGTTAGGTGTTTATAATCCTAACACAAACCCCGCAACAATCGACTTAAACATTGATGCTGCCGTTCAATGGTTACACAATGGTGCACAGCCAACCGACACCACTCGTGCGATCCTTTCATACAAAGGAGTATTGTACAAAAAACACCTTGAAGGTGGAGTGAAAAAAGGTGCTTTAACACAAGAACAAGCAGATGTAAAATTTGCAGCTTGGGTAGATGCTAAAACAAACAAAGTTGATTCTAAAAAATCATCATTAGTTTCTTCAAAAGAAGCAGCTAACAAAGCGCGTTTAGCTACAGAAGCAAAACAAAAAGAAGAAAAAGCAGCCGCAATTATTGCTAAAAATACACCAGTTGTAGAAGAAGTAGTAGAAGAGGTTGTAGAAGAAACAGTAGTAGCGGAAGTTGCTGTAGAAGAAGCACCAGTTGCGGAAATTGCTACAGAAGAAACGCCTGTTGCTGAAGCACCTGCTGCTGAATAATTTTTCCTTGAAATGAACGCCATCGAAAGCAAGTATTTTCAAATAGGAACAATCAAAAAAACGAAAGGCTTAAAGGGAGAGGTTCAACTTTATTTTGAAGTAGAAAATCCTGAAGCTTATGAAAATTTGGAATCGGTATTTATTGAAATCAATAATAAACCGGTTCCATTTTTTATTACTACCCTTCGCATGCAAGAACCAGTTGCATACCTCTACTTAGAAGGCGTAGATCACATCGATCAAGCAAGCCCATTAGTCAACAAAAAAGTTTACATCTATAAAAAAAACAAACCCAAAGAGTCGAAAGCTTTTAAAGTAAAAGATTTAGTGGGTTATTTTGTAGAAGATACGCAATTGGGAGAACTAGCTATCATTAACAGCATAGAAGAAATGCCACAACAAACCATGGCCAGCATGGTGTATCAAAATAAAGAAGTATTGTTTCCTATCAACGATCAATTTGTAAAATCAATTGATCAAGCAGCGAAAAAAATATTAGTCGAATTACCCGACGGTTTATTGGCAATTTATTTAAGTTAGCATTATGAACATAGATATCATCACTGTACTTCCGGCATTGTTGGAAAGCCCCTTTGCGCATTCTATTATGCAACGTGCACAAACAAAGAGTTTGGTGAATATTCGTGTGCATAATTTACGAGATTATAGTAAGGATAAACATAAAAATGTAGATGATTATCAATACGGTGGTGGCGCTGGAATGGTGATGTCTATTGAGCCTTTTGCCAATTGCATTGAACATTTGCAAAAAGAAATTACTTACGACGAAGTCATTTATTTAACCCCCGATGGCGAAACCCTCAAACAACAAACCGCCAACGAATTATCTTTAAAAGGAAATTTATTACTGTTGTGTGGCCATTACAAGGGCATCGACCAACGCATTAGGGAGCTCTATGTGACCAAAGAGATCTCTATAGGCGATTATGTGCTCAGTGGTGGAGAACTAGCAGCAGCAGTGCTGGTAGATAGCATAGTGCGATTAATTCCTGGTGTGTTGAGTGACGAATCTTCTGCGCTATCTGATTCTTTTCAAGATGATTTGTTAAGCCCGCCGGTATATACTCGCCCTGCCGATTTTAGAGGTCACAAGGTGCCCGATATTTTATTGAGCGGAAACACACCCGAAGTCGAAAAATGGCGTTTTGAGCAAGCTTTGGCTCATACAAAAGCGCGGCGACCCGACTTACTCTCGTAGTTATTAACAAAAAAACTGCTCTTAAAGGCACAAAAGTTTAAATTTTATTTTTTTGTTGATAAAATTTCCCTATACTTGCAATCCGATTTTTACGGGTTAAAAATCGTTTTTAAAGGCTTTAAACCATGGACTTAGTAAAATTTGTTAACGAACAAACACCAAAAAATGCATTGCCAACTTTCAACCCTGGCGATACGGTAACTGTTCACTATAAAATTAAAGAAGGCGCTAAAGAGCGTATTCAGCAATACCAAGGCGTTGTTATTCAACGCAATGGAGTTGGTGCTAACGAAACATTCACTGTACGTAAAGTATCTAATTCTATTGGTGTAGAACGTATTTTCCCAGTAAACTCTCCTAACATCGATAAATTAGAAGTGAATTCTAGAGGTGCCGTTAGAAGAGCTAAATTATTCTACTTACGTGGATTAACTGGTAAAAAAGCTAGAATCAAAGAAAAAAGAGGAAGTTATTAATCCTTTACAACATATTTTAAAACCTCGCAATAGCGGGGTTTTTTTATTTTAGGCCGAAGGCTGTGAGTTTATGTAAACACCTACGCTCAAGCAATCACAATTTAATTTGTTGATGCGCCATTTTTTATCAATTTTTGCTGAATCAATCGGCAACAATACCAATCTAAAAACATGAAAGATTTACTAAAGAAATACGAAGAAAAAAGACCAGAAGTTGTGTTTGAATGGAAAGACACCTTAACCGATGCCGAAGGTTGGGTGGTAATTAATTCTTTAAGAGGTGGTGCAGCAGGCGGCGGAACACGCATGCGCAAAGGGTTAGACAAACGTGAAGTAGAATCTTTAGCCAAAACAATGGAAGTAAAATTTACCGTTTCTGGTCCAGCTATTGGGGGTGCTAAATCGGGAATTAATTTTGATCCTGCAGATCCACGCAAAAAAGAAGTTTTAGCAAGATGGTACCAAGCGGTAATTCCATTATTAAAAAATTATTATGGAACGGGCGGCGATTTAAATGTAGACGAAATTCACGAAGTAATTCCGATGACGGAAGCTTGCGGATTGTGGCATCCTCAAGAAGGCGTTATTAATGGACATTTTAAATCCAGAGAAAACGATAAGATTAAACAAATAGGACAATTAAGATACGGCGTGGCTAAAGTAATTGAAGACAAAAACTTTTCGCCAGATTTAAGCAAGAAATATGTAGTTGCCGACATGATTACTGGATATGGCGTTGCCGTTTCTATTGCGCATTATTATAGCATTTACGGTGGCGATTTAAAGGGCAAGAAGGCCATTGTTCAAGGTTTTGGCAATGTGGGTGCAGCTTCAGCTTTTTATTTAACACAGATGGGCGCAAAGGTTGTGGGCATTATAGATCGCGTAGGTGGTTTAATTAATGAACAAGGATTTAGCATGGAAGAAATGACTAAATTATTTAACGATCGCACACAAAATACTTTAGTAGCAGAAAAATTAATACCATTTGCAGAAATTAACGAAAGCATATGGCAAACTTCGGCAGATATTTTTGTTCCGGCGGCAGCCTCAAGATTGGTTACCAAAGATCAAGTAGAAAAAATGATTGGCAGTGGTTTATCGCTAATTGCATGTGGTGCGAATGTGCCATTTGCAGATCAAGAAATATTTTTTGGACCGATAAGCGATTTTGCAGATGATCATTTAAGTATTATTCCAGATTTTATTGCTAATTGTGGAATGGCGAGAGTCTTCGCATACCTCATGCAGCCCGGCGTTTCCATGACCGACGAAGCTATTTTTAATGATACTTCTGCAATAATTAAAAAAGCAATCCAAAAAACTTACGATAATAATAATGCCAAAAAGGGCATCGCAAAAACTTCATTTGAAATTGCATTAAAACAATTGGTATGATCAACGAATTTTTAAAAATTAGCCATCAACATTATTTTGGAAACACCGCCTTACAATATGCGTGGTTTATTGGAATCATTCTTTTAGGTCTTATTTTTTTTAGATTTTTTTCCAGAACTATAAGTCGTTTTTTATTCAAGTTTTTCAAAAAATTTGCAGCCGATGTAAATGGCGAAAAATTTGTTGAGCTATTGGTGAAACCCCTAGAACTACTAATTTCAGTATCTATTGTGTACTGGGCCATTAGTCAACTAAGCTATCCATTTGAGGAAATTATTTTCAAAAGAAAACAAAGCACGCTTACTTATTTTGATGTAATTGATAAAGTTTATTTGTTTTTATTATTATTTTCAATTACTTGGACATTTTTAAGAATCATTGACTTTGTAGCATTGGTTTTTTCTTATAGAGCTTCTTTAACCGAATCTAAATCCAACGATCAGCTAGTCCCTTTCGTCAAAGAGTTAGTAAAAATTGTTACTTATATTATTGCGGTTTTTGTAATGTTGGGTTTGGTTTTTAGAATCAATGTACTTACGCTCATTACGGGTTTAGGAATTGGTGGTATTGCGGTGGCTTTAGCGGCTAAAGATAGCCTCGAAAACCTGTTCGGATCCTTTACCATATTTATCGACAAACCCTTTGTAGTAGGCGATTTGGTAAAGATAGATGGTATAGAAGGTAATATCGAAAAAGTAGGATTCAGAAGCACCCAAATCAGAAGTATTAATCAGAGCATTATTACCGTACCTAATAAAAAAATGATCGATGGTGCATTGGAAAATTTAACCCTTAGAAATGCTAGAAGAGTTAAATTCTCTATCGGTTTAAATTATGAAACACCTCCATCTAGTTTAAAAAACATTATCGAAGAAATTAATGCCCTATTAAAAAACAATACCAATTATAACGAAGAAAGCATCGCAATTTTTGAAGAGTTTGGAGAGTTTTCGATGAACATTATGGTGGTTTATTTTTTAGAGATGATGGAATATAACGAGTACTTAAAACTTAAAGAAAAAATAAATTTTGCCATTGCAGCTATTGTATACAAAAACGGTGCAAGCTTTATACACCCTGGCCGTGCAGTGATTCAATAAGAAGTAATAAGAAAAATCACTGTCTAATAATAAATTTTTTACGAAAATAAAAAAGGCGATCAAAATTTGACCGCCTTTTTTATTGCTTAATAAAAAACAAATTAGTTTTTTGGAGCTGGGCTAGTTGTTTTAGCTTTATCAGTACAAACTTTTTTCATTGCACCTTCTTTTGAGCAGCAAGATTTTTTTGCTTCATCTTTTGAAACTTTTTTACCATCACCATTTGCTAATGCAACCATTGAAGTTGCTGCCACTAGGGCTAACATTAATGCTATCTTTTTCATAATTAAGGGGTTTAAATTTAATTTATAACGCTAATATACGGAATTCTATATATTTCAATTGTAACAATTATGCAATTTCTGCAATTTGTGTAATGCCACCTTTAACCACTTGGTTCAAGGAAACATTGATTTTGGTGCCCAATGGAAAGAATAAATCTACCCTAGAACCAAATTTAATGAAGCCCATTTCACTTCCTTGGCTAACCACATCGTCTGTTTTTACATAATAGCATATTCTTCTAGCTAATGCACCAGCAATTTGACGCATCAATATTTGCGTTTTATTGGCATGTTCGTAAACGATGGTTGTTCTTTCATTTTCGGTAGAAGATTTGGGGTGCCAGGCTACCAAATATAATCCAGCATGGTATTTCGCATATTTTACAATTCCATTAATAGGATTTCTATTGACGTGCACATTAATTGGAGACATAAAAACGGAAACCTGAATTCTTTGGTCTTTAAAGTATTCTGCTTCGTATACTTCTTCAATAACCACTACCTTCCCGTCTGCTGGACACAATACAATGGCATCATTTTGTTGAATAGGAAAGATAGGCAAACGAAAAAACTGCAAAATAATAAGCAATACCAAACCCGACAATACATAGCCTAGTATTTTAACCCATTCGGTATTAGGCGTAAAGTAATAGGTTGCGGCATTCACTATAATGCCAAATACAATTGCTAAAATAATGGAAGCGATTCCTTCTCTATGAATAGTCATGTTGTTGATTTAAATAATATGCGCGAATTTATAAAAAAAGCAATAAATAGGTATAAACTATTGGAGCTGCTATAAAAAGGCCATCAAATCGGTCTAAAACGCCTCCATGGCCAGGTAAAATACTGCCAGAGTCTTTAATGTTGATGCTTCTTTTAAATAAAGATTCTACTAAATCGCCCAATGTGCCAAAAATAACGACCAAAATCGCCATTGTGTACCAGACATTGGCTGGTGTTTGCGGAAAAAATCTTGCGAAAAAATACGCAGTGGTTAAACTAAGTAAAATACTTCCGGCTAAACCTTCCCATGATTTTTTAGGAGATACCCTTTCAAACAATCGATGTTTACCTATAGTGATGCCTAATAAATAACCTCCCGAATCGCTTGCCCATCAAAACAAGATAAATCCTAATGGAAATTCGTAATGATAGCCGTTGTTAGTTAAATAACCTAATGCACAAAACAGCGAAAAGGGAGCAATTACATACACAATGCCGAGTATTTTTTTGGCAAGGGTGCTAAAAGGAAATTCTTCTAATTGATATAGTTCGTTGATAAATAAAAGCAAGAGCGGAACAATGGCTAATGATAAATATTTTAAAGGTAAAGAAGCATACAAAACCAAAGTGTTTAAAATAAAAAATCCAATACCAGTGATATAAGCCAATGCAATACTGTTTGGTTTTTTATCGACAAAAATTAATCCGTAAAATTCTTTTAATGCTAAAATACTGAAGAGTAAAAACAATAAATGAATGGCCCCGTTAAAGTAAATGCCAGCAAGGCATAGCGCTCCAAAGATTGTTGCAGTAATTACGCGTGTTACAAAGTTATTCATAATTTATTTTCATTGATAAGCTGAATAGATTCATTATAAAAATCTTGATGCACAAAAATTTCGTTGCTGCCAAAATTTAAATAAGAAGAATCTTTTTTATTTATTAATACTGGATTAAAAGCATGGTCATTTAAAACTGTGTGTACTAATTCTGCTGCAAAAGAATTGGTCGATTCGTAAACTTTTACCCAATCTTTTTCCATGTTATTTTGCTCGTTTAATCCAAAAATATATAATTGCAATGCTACAAATAAAAGCTACAAATAAAACCGAATTTGAAAAAAAAGTTATTTCGTTAGGATCGGTTGTAATCATCTTTTGATGGTATAAATAACTCGCCAGCACAATACTGGCATTATTGATAAAATGAAAGAAAATAGGTACCAAAATAGATCTGCTCCAATAAAAAGTATAACCCAATGCAGCACCAAGTACAATTCTAGGAATGATGGCAAAAAATTGTAAGTGAAAAAGACTGAACACCAATGCGGTTAACCATATGGCCAAATGAATATTCTTGCTTTGTTCTAACAATAGTTTTTGAATAATCCCTCTAAATATCAACTCCTCGGCTAGAGCCGCAACAACGGCAATCACCAATAAATTAACCATTAAGCCCGAAAGGCTATTTATATTCAATAAAAACCGGGTAGCATTTTCTGCCCGCGTTTCGGCAAGGCGAAAACTATTTTCTAGACCAGCAAAAGAAGTAGGAAAGGCTATTTTATTATTTAAATCGGCTAAAAAAGAAATGATGGGTAAAGTAAATAGCCACAATAATGCAGCAAAAAATATATACACAACACTTGGTTTTTTAAATTCAAAAAAAGCAACAGTATTGTCTGAAAATAAACGGGAATAAGCATTTGCAGGCACAATAAAAACAAAAGTGGCAAGAATTAATTGTACATATTTTAAAACTGCAGGGGTAATATCGAGCCCACTGTCCATGTTCAACACTTGCATTAATGCCGAAAATGGAATTTGAAATACAAGCGGAATACTTGTTAGCGCAATAATATATCCCAACATTGCGCCAGCAATCATCAAGACTAAGAGCATGGCAAATCGGTAACTAACAGATTTTTCTTGGCGCATTATCAAATCGCTTTTGTTTAATTTGTACTTTTGTAAATAGATGGTAAAGATAGGAAATATCGAATTGGGTGAATTGCCTTTATTGCTTGCGCCGATGGAAGACGTAAGTGATCCGCCTTTTCGTTTTGTTTGTAAACAAAACGGAGTGGATTTGATGTATACCGAATTTATTTCGTCGGAAGGATTAATCAGAGACGCTGCTAAAAGCGTGCAAAAGCTCGATATATTTGAATATGAGCGTCCAATTGGTATTCAAATTTTTGGGAGTAATATTGAAAGTATGCGCGAGGCTACCGAAATAGCTACGCAAGCCCACCCAAATTTAATTGATATTAATTATGGTTGCCCAGTTAAGAATGTAGCTTGTAGAGGCGCAGGCGCAAGCTTATTGCAAGACATTGATAAAATGGTTCGCATGACCGAGGCGGTTGTGAAAGCAACGCATTTGCCCGTAACGGTGAAAACAAGATTAGGTTGGGACGACGACACAAAAAATGTAGTTGAAGTGGCCGAACGCTTGCAAGATGTGGGCATTCAGGCTTTAACAATACACGGCCGAACACGCTCACAAATGTATAAAGGCCAAGCCGACTGGACCTTAATTAGAGAAGTAAAGAAAAATCCACGCATGCGGATTCCGATTTTTGGAAACGGAGATATAGATTCGCCAGAAAAAGCAATGCTTTGGATGAAAGAATATGAAGTGGATGGTGTAATGATTGGCCGAGCTGCTATTGGTAACCCATGGATATTTAGAGAAATCAAACATTATTATCAAACCGGCGAAATTTTAGCCCCACCTACCTTAGCAGAACGCGTGGCCACCTGTCGCACGCATTTGCTCAAGTCTATAGAATGGAAGGGAGAGAAAACGGGCATATTCGAAATGCGAAGACACTATACTAATTATTTCAGAGGCTTAGATAATAGTCGCGAATTTCGTAGCAGGTTGGTTAATAGTCCAATGCTAAGCGAACTCGAAGAAATTTTAGAAGAAATTTTAGAAGCAAATTTATTACAAGGCGCTTAACCTAAAATTATTTTTGTATACAAAACAAAATTTTATATTTACAAAATCAGCAATCAAATTTAATGCAAACAAAAATTACTGAAGGCGTAAAAGTAAGTGTACAAACTGCCTATCAAGCAGAGCAATCTAATCCAGCAAATGGCATTTTTTTGTTTTCTTATAAAATTACCATCGAAAATTTAACACCCTATACTGTTCAATTATTGAGCAGACATTGGTATATTTTTGATTCTAATGGTACTCGACGAGAAGTAGAAGGAGATGGTGTTATAGGGATTCAACCAGTTTTAGAACCAGGCCAATCTTATAATTATATTTCGGGTTGCAATTTGAAAACAGAAATAGGAAAAATGTGGGGAACCTATACTTTTTTAAGAATGGTAGATCAAGAACGATTTAATGTAACTATTCCAGAGTTTGATTTACTCTGCCCATTTAAAATGAATTAAATAAAAAAAGGAGCTTAAAAATTAAGCTCCTTTTTTTATATTTTGAATAAAATTAATCGCGTCTGCCAAGCAACATGCTTGCATAATATAATAAAGTAGCTAAAGACGAAAGTGCTGCAACCACATAGGTGCTAGCAGCCCATTTTAAAGCGCTTTTAGCTGTTTCGGTTTCTTGCGGAATGGTAATTCCTTTGTTTGTTAACCAGGCAATTGCTCTATCGCTCGCATCAAATTCTACGGGTAAGGTTACAAAACTAAAAATTGTAGTTAAAGCAAACATCAATACACCGATACCTAATAATGCTGGAAATGTATTTAACATTAACACGCCTCCAATTAATACCCAAGTTAAATATTTAGAAGTAACAGTTAATGCCGGCACCATTGCCGAACGAAATTGTAACCAGCTATAAGCTGTTGCATGCTGCACCGCATGACCACACTCGTGAGCAGCAACTGCTGCCGCAGCAACAGAGCGTCCGTGGTATACATCGGGACTCAAATTAACTGTTTTGTCTTGTGGATTATAATGGTCGGTTAATTGCCCTTCTACCGAAATTACTTTTACATCCGTAATTCCGTGATCGGCCAACATTTTTTCTGCAATTTCTTTTCCTGCTAAACCATTCGAAAGCATTACTTCTGAGTATTGCTTAAATTTTGATTTGAATCTCCAGCTTATAATTAAGCTCATGATTAATAATGCAATCATTAAAAAATAAAGTAGTCCCATTTTGTGTTTTTTAATATTCAATAAACAAACGCAATGCCATTTTGATTAGTATGACAAAAGGTTATTAACTTAGCACAAATTTAACATTTTAAGTCTTATGAATCTGTCATATTGGGAAAAATCTAGCTTTTTGGCCGATGCAGACTATGTAATTGTAGGTGCCGGAATAGTTGGCTTATTTGCTGCTATAACGCTTAAAAAAGCCCAACCCTCTGCCAGAGTCGTATTGTTGGAGCGATCTTTCTTGCCATCGGGCGCTAGCACCAAGAACGCCGGATTTGCCTGTTTTGGCAGTATTTCCGAATTAATGGAACAAGAGCAAACTTGCAGTAAGAGCGAATTTTTGTCAGTTATTCAACAAAGATGGCAAGGATTAAATTTATTAATCAGCACATTGGGTGCCGAACAAATTGCTTTTGAGCCTTGTGGTGGTTATGAACTTTTTACAACAGAAGAATCCGAACTATATCAAGCTTGTAAGGACAAATTAAATTATTACAACGATTTATTAAAAGAACACATTGGCGCAAGCTCGCCTATTTTCTCGATAGCCGACGAGCGCATCAAAGAATTTGGATTTAAGGGTATTGAACATTTAATTTTCAATGCCTACGAAGGAAAAATAGATGCAGGAAAAATGATGCAAACATTAATTGCAAAAACAAGAAGTTTGGGGGTAGAAATATTTTTTGGTGCCGAAGTATTGGCCTATCAAACGCAAAACAACCAAGTTAAAATTAGCGGAAAAAACTTTGAAATAAATACGAAAAAAATATTAATTGCGACCAATGCTTTTGCAAAACAACTTATTCCAAACCTAAGTGTAGCACCGGGTAGAGGGCAAGTGCTCATTACCAAACCCATTCAAAACATACAATTTAATAGCACATTTCATTATCAAAAGGGCTATTTTTATTTTAGAAATATTGACGATAGAATATTAATTGGCGGCGGTCGTAATTTGTTTTTTGAACAAGAACAAAGTACCGAAATGGGCAACACCGAAAATATTTTAAGCAGTTTAAAAATTTTATTATCGGATAAAATTTGCCCCGATCAACCTATTGAAATTGATTATGCTTGGTCGGGTATTATGGCATTTGGCGATCAACTGCAACCCATTATCGAAAAAATTGCCGAAGGCGTATTTCTTGCGGTAAGGTGTAATGGTATGGGTATTGCAATGGGAAGTAAAACCGGAGAAAGCCTTGCCAAACTTGCGCTTGCGGAAGAATAAAATGGAATAATAGTAAATACCAAACAATGTTTATCTTTAAAAAATGAAACAGCTACTTCTTATTTTAATTGTTTTTTTTAGTGCTTGTGCCGTTCACAAAACACCGGTTAAAAATTATTCGTTTGATGTGCTAAGTGTGTCTAGAGCTGGCGGTTTTACTGGTAATGTAAGCGGTTACTCGATAGATAGAAACGGAGAAGTTTCTTTGATTTATCAATTCAAAGGTAAGCCTGCACAACAACAATTTTTTAGACAAACCACCTTAGATTCTGTACAAATGTTATTCGATAAAATCGAACAAGCCGGCATTAATCAATTGACACATCACGAAAACGGAAACATGACTTTACAAATTACATTTCAAAAGGCTGGAGACATCCATTCTATATCTTTTATTGAAGCCAAAGACACCGCTAAAAAATTCAGTCCAATTTATTATGAAATCAGGGATTTTGCTGCTGGCAGAGGCAAAATCAAATAACAAAGTTTAGTCTGTTGATTAATAGCATTTTAAAACAAAATCGCCAATTAATTGTTAAAACCTTTAAGTGGTTTAAGCACTAATTAGAATCAATCTAAATATTTTTATCATTCAAATGACCCAACCTTATTAAATACATTTGCAACACTAAATCACGCATTCGAGTATGAGTAAATCTTCATCTATGTTTAAGTCTTCCCTAGGAAAAAAATTGGTAATGGGAATTACCGGATTATTCCTAATTAGTTTTTTAATGGTTCATTGTTTTTTGAATTCGCTCATCTTTATAAATGATGGCGGAGAAACCTTTAACCTTGGCGCAGAATTTATGGCCAAGAATTGGTTGATTAGGGCAATGGAGATTGTGTTGTTTGGCGGTTTGCTTTGGCACATTATTCAAGCAGCTATTTTAACTCGTGAAAATAAAAAAGCAAGACCAGTTGCTTATGCAGCGAGTAATCCATCTGCAAATAGTAAATGGTACAGCCGTTCAATGGGTTTATTAGGCACCATTTTATTAATCTTTTTGATTATTCATTTACGCCATTTTTGGGTAGTGAGTAGATTCACAGACGAAATTACCAGTGGAAGAGAAACATTATTCAATGAAATGAAAGAAGTGTTCTCGCAATTATGGGTTGTTATCTTATATTGTTTAGCTATGGTTTCATTAGGTTATCACTTGTTACATGGATTTAAATCTGCATTTCAAACATTAGGTTGGAACCATGTTAAATACAATGCAATAATCGAAAAAACTGGTGTTATTATTTCTATTGTATTACCCGTTTTATTTGCTGCAATGCCAATTGCAATTTACATGGGTTTAATTAAATAAATTAAAAATTAAGATTGTTTATATATGTCAATACTTGATGCAAAAATTCCGGAAGGAACATTAGAACAAAAATGGACCAAGTTTCGTTCTTCGGTTCCATTAGTGAATCCGGCGAACAAAAGAAATTTAGAAGTGATTGTGGTAGGTTCAGGCTTAGCAGGAGCTTCGGCTGCAGCTTCGCTCGCAGAATTAGGGTATAAAGTTAAAGTTTTTTGTTTTCAAGATTCTCCTCGTCGTGCACACTCTATTGCCGCACAAGGTGGAATTAACGCTGCAAAAAATTACCAAAATGATGGCGACTCTGTATACAGATTATTTTACGATACCATTAAAGGTGGTGATTACCGTTCAAGAGAAGCAAACGTTTATCGTTTAGCAGAAGTTAGTTCGGGTATTATTGACCAATGCGTTGCGCAAGGCGTTCCCTTTGCAAGAGAATATGGCGGAATGCTTTCTAACAGATCGTTTGGTGGCACACAAGTGCAAAGAACTTTTTATGCAGCAGGCCAAACAGGACAACAATTATTATTGGGTGCATACTCTTCTTTAGAGAGACAAATTGGAATGGGTGCAGTAAAAATGTATGCACGCCATGAAATGTTAGAAACAGTAACTATTGATGGAAAATGTCGTGGTATTATTGCACGCGATTTAACTACTGGAAAACTAGAAAGACATTTTGGCCACGCAGTATTATTATGTACAGGTGGTTATGGAAACGTATTTTATTTATCGACCAATGCCATGGGATCTAACGTGACTGCGGCTTGGAAGGCACATAAAAAAGGAGCACATTTTGCAAATCCTTGCTTTACACAAATTCATCCAACTTGTATTCCAGTTTCAGGCGACCATCAATCTAAATTAACATTGATGTCGGAATCTTTAAGAAACGATGGTAGAATTTGGGTTCCTAAAAAAGCAGGAGATACAAGAAAACCAATTGATATTCCAGAAGAAGAAAGAGATTATTACTTAGAAAGAAGATACCCTGCTTTTGGAAATTTAGTGCCCAGAGATGTGGCATCTAGAGCCGCTAAAGAGCGCTGCGATGCTGGCTTTGGCGTAGGCGCTTCTAAAATGGCGGTGTATTTAGATTTTGCTTTTAACATGGATCGTTATGGTAAAATTGAAGCGAGCAAAAAAGGTTTAGAAAATCCAGATGCACATACTATTCGCGAATTAGGCAAAGGTGTAGTGAAAGAAAAATACGGCAACTTGTTTGATATGTATCAACAAATTACTGGCGAAAATCCATACGAAATGCCGATGCGTATTTACCCAGCAGTACATTATACGATGGGTGGTTTATGGGTAGATTATAATTTAATGACAACGGTTCCGGGTTTATATGCTTTAGGAGAAGCAAACTTCTCTGATCATGGTGCAAATCGATTGGGAGCATCTGCTTTGATGCAGGGTTTAGCCGATGGTTACTTTGTTATTCCATATACAATTGGTTCTTATTTATCGAAAGAAATTAGCACGAAATCAATTGATACCAATCACGAAGCTTTTACAAAAGCAGAACAAGAGGTACAAGAAAAATTAACCAAACTTTTAGCGATTAAAGGCACCAAATCGGTAGATTATTTCCACA
This sequence comes from Bacteroidota bacterium, assembly GCA_030830805.1. Taxonomy (GTDB): domain Bacteria; phylum Bacteroidota; class Bacteroidia; order Sphingobacteriales; family Sphingobacteriaceae; genus CAIKLP01. The sequence continues at coordinate 33,075 of JAURMH010000122.1, read as the reverse complement.
AAAAATTAGGAAAGATTATTTGGAACGAATGTGGTATGTCTAGAACCGAAGCGGGATTAAAAAAATCAATCGAAGACGTTCGTGCATTACAAAAAGAATTTTGGTCTGATGTAATTGTGCCGGGCACTGCAGATGAATTTAATCCAGAATTAGAAAAAGCAGGACGCGTTGCCGACTTTTTAGAATTAGGCGAATTGATGTGTATAGATGCTTTAGACAGAAACGAATCTTGCGGTGGACATTTTCGCGAAGAGTTTCAAACCGAAGATGGAGAAGCGTTAAGAGACGACGAAAAGTATGCTTACGTTGCTGCTTGGGAATTCAAAGGACAAAATCAATTCGAATTACATAAAGAAGAGTTGAAATACGAAAACATTAAAATTGCACAAAGAAGTTATAAATAAGCACAAAAAATTATGAGCGGGAATATGAACCTTACACTAAAAGTGTGGCGTCAAAAAAATAATAACGCCGAGGGCAAATTAGTTAACTATCAAGTAAAAGATATTTCACCAGATATGTCTTTTTTAGAAATGATGGATGTTTTAAACGAACAATTGATTGTAAAAGGCGATGAGCCAATTGCATTTGATCACGATTGTAGAGAAGGCATTTGTGGTATGTGTAGTTTATATATCAATGGCAGACCACATGGTCCTAAAGATAGAGTGACTACCTGTCAATTACACATGCGCTCTTTCGAAGATGGCCAAACCATTACTATTGAGCCTTGGAGAGCAGCACCATTTCCCATTGTAAAAGATTTAGCAGTAAACCGTTCTGCTTTTGATAGAATTATTGCATCGGGCGGTTATGTTTCTGTAAATACAGGAAATGCTCAAGATGCGAACTCGCTTCCAATTGGAAAAGAAGATGCAGATCTTTCTTTTGCAGCAGCAGCTTGTATTGGTTGTGGCGCTTGTGTTGCAGCATGTAAAAACGCATCGGCTATGTTATTTGTATCAGCAAAAGTTTCACAACTGGCATTGTTACCACAAGGTCAGCCAGAGCGCTACCTGCGTGTACACAATATGGTTGCCAAAATGGACGAAGAAGGATTTGGAAATTGTACCAACACGGGCGCATGCGAGGCAGAATGTCCGAAAGGAATATCCCTGAGCAATATAGCCCGAATGAATCGAGATTACTTTGTAGCGGGATTCGCTTCAGATAATTAAAAAAAAGGCTCGTTTAACGAGCCTTTTTTATTGCTTATATTTATCGACATTCAATCTTAATTATTATTTTAAAAATTGGAATCTTCTTCAGAAATAGTTTTAGTAGAAAAATTAATTCACCAAACCAGCTTACCTGTTTTTTTAACAGGTAAAGCCGGCACAGGCAAAACTACTTTTTTAAAAAAATTAATTCGAAGCACAGCTAAAAACACCATTGTTGTTGCGCCAACTGGAATTGCCGCATTAAATGTAGGTGGGGTAACTATTCATTCCCAATTTCAAATACCCATTGGAGCCTATGTTCCAGCAGCAATAGCCTATTCCAAACATCCATTTTTTAGATTCGAATCGGAAAGCACCTTGCTTGGTAATTTTCGAATGAATGCCATAAAAAGAAAAGCCTTAACAGAAGTTGAATTATTAATTATAGATGAAGTGAGCATGTTGCGTGCAGATACGTTAGATGCCATTGATTTTATTTTAAGAAGTGTTAGAAAAAATTCGGCGGCATTTGGTGGCGTACAAGTTTTATTTGTAGGTGATTTAATGCAGTTGCCTCCAATTTATCAAGAAAGCGACTGGCAAGTTTTAAAAGACTATTATCCTAGCATGTATTTCTTCGACGCCAAAGCCTTAAGAAATAATCCACCAGTATATGTTGAATTAAAAAAAATTCACCGCCAAAACGATCCAATTTTTACCGACATATTAGCCAATTTGCGCAGCAATCAATTAACAACAAATGATGTAGCGGTATTAAATCAACGGGTGATCAAAGATTTTAATCCAAGCGCAAGCGAAGGTTATATTACACTCAGTACGCACAACAAAACAGTCGAAGAAAAAAACAATAAAGAATTAGCTTTAATTAACAGTAAGCCAGTTAGTTATAATGCAAAAATTACGGGCGACTTTCCAGAATCTATTTACCCTTGCGAAGCTAATTTGACTTTAAAAATAGGCGCACAGGTGATGTTTATTAAAAATGACACCCAACATAATTTATATTTTAACGGTAAAATTGGTGTGGTTACTGCTTTGTATACCGACGAAGTTTGGATTACTTGCGCTGCAAATGAAAAAATAAAATTAGCTTTTCAAGAATGGAAAAACATTCGATACATAGTAGAAGAAAGCACCGGAAAACTAAACGAAGAAGTGATTGGAACGTATATGCAATTACCCTTGCGATTAGCTTATGCCATTACGATTCATAAAAGTCAAGGTTTAACTTTTGAAAAAGCAATCGTTGATATTAAAAAAGTATTTGCATCGGGTCAAGCCTATGTGGCACTCTCTAGATTAAGAAGTTTGAGTGGTTTGGTGTTGAGTTCGGAAATTTCCACCAATGGAATTGCTAGCGAGCCAGCGGTACTTCATTTTGAACAGGAAACTGCAGAAAATGGAATCTCTGAAAGCCAAATAAAACAGGCATCTTGGGAATATTTAGCAAAATTACTTCGTACGGCATTTGACTTTAATAAACACATTGCGAACTGGAGACTTTTGATAGAAAATCACGCAAAAGATTTTGTTGCTTTAAGTGCTAATGATCAAGAAAAAATCACTGAATTTTCTAATGCATTAAATGATTTACAACAAGTGGCAGGCAATTTTCAAAAACAAATTTCGCCATTGTTTACTGCAAAAGAACTTGAAAAAATTGCAAGCAGATTAAACGACGCACAAATATATTTTGAAACCCATATTAAAAAAGCTTGCGATTATATACAAGCAATAGCATTTGCAAAAGCAAAAAAACAAGTTTCTGTAACCGAAACCTTATTAGATTTATTTCATCAATACCAACAGATTAATAAATTTAGTTTTTTAACCAATGGTCTGCTTTCTAATAAATCTTTTGATAGTGAAGCTTGGTCTACTCAGCAATCAACTTATTGGTATAGCCTAACGAAGCAGGCTAAGAAGCCCAAAAACAATGATAAAGAGCCAACGCAGACCCATACTTTTCGTTTAATTAAGGAAGGCAAAAGCCCCCAAGAGGTAGCTGAAATTAGAAATATTACTATAGGCACCGTAAACACCCATCTTGCTAAATTAATTGCCCTTGGCGATTTATCTATTGAGCAAGTTATTTCAAAACACAGATTAGATTATGTGATGGATGCCATTAACAATTCAAAAGCCGAAAAATTAAATGACATCAAATCAAAAGTAAAAGAAGATATTACTTACGATGAAATTAAATTAGTATTAGCGCATTTTAAAAATTTGCAATAATTTATTTTAAATTCAATTGATAGTAATAACCTGTTCCGTCAAAGACTAAATCTTTTACATCTGTATTTGCGTAAAATAAATTTTGCTCATTTGCTTTAGGCTGAATAATAACCGCTTTGCCTTTTATAAATATAGTAATGGGCATATCAAAATCTTTAGTCGCGCAATCCCAACTATAGCTTACATTTAAGCCACTTTTGCTGGTTTTTAATTGTACATTTAATTTAGCTAAACTAGCCACATTTAAGTATTGATGAAAAATAGCAGATAAATCCATTTTAGATTTTTCATTCATTAATGATAGTACATCTTGTGTCGAAATATTTTTACGCGCATATTTTAGTTGTAAAGTTTTTACAATGTCCCACCAAATGGTGTCGTTATGTATCACGCTTCTTAAAGTATTTAAAAACAAAGCGCCTTTCGCATACATATCTCCTGCGCCTTCTTGGTTAACACCGTATGGTCCTATAATAGTTTCTTTATTACCCACACCTCTTTTTAATCCATTCAAATATTTAGCTGCCGAAGCTTTACCATACATATCTTCCAAATAAACTGCTTCTGCATATTGACCAAATCCCTCATGAATCCACATGTCGGCAATATCGTATGAGGTTAAAGAGTTTCCCCACCATTCGTGTGCGCTCTCGTGTATAATGATATAATCAAATTTTTTGCCCTCGCCAGAACCCGACAAATCAAAGCCCCTATAGCCGTTTTTATAACCATTACCATATGCAACACAGCTTTGGTGCTCCATGCCTAAATAAGGAGACTCTACTAGCTTGTAGCCGTCTTCGTAAAATGCATAAGGTCCAAATCTATTTTCAAAAATGGCTAACATTGGTTTAACCTGTTCAAATTGTTTTTTAGCTTTGGCTTCGTTGGTTTTCATTACCCAATAATCTAAAGTCAAATTTTGATTTTTTATTGGACTTAGATAAGTGTCTGTAAAATGAACATAATTACCAATGTTAAAAGTGACATCGTAATTATTAATGGGGTTGGCAACAAACCAATTGTATTGGCTATAACCGTCGCTTTGTTTTACAACAGACCTTAAGCGCCCATTAGAAATATTTAGTAATGGATTCGGACAGGTAATACTAATGAGCATGCTGTCTGGCTCATCGCTTTGGTGATCTTTATTTGGCCACCAGCAACTGGCACCAAAACCCTGACAGGCAACGGCTACCCATGGTTCACCATTTTCATCTTTGCTAAAAACAATGCCACCATCCCAAGGTGCTTTTTTAGCAATAGTTGGTGCACCACTATAAAACACCGTTATTTTTTCTTGTTGTCCTTTTAAAAGTGTGTTTGGAAATTTAACAAAAACAGCGTTGTAAACTCTTTTAAAAGTTAAAGCTTTACCTTGAAAAAGAATTTGGTCAATATTTAAGTTTTCAAATAAATCAATTTGAAACTCTTCAAAATCTGTTAGGCATTTAAATGAAATGCTATTTGATCCTTGAATTGTTTTTGCTTCCACATTTATTTTTACAGCTAAATGGTAATATGTTACATCGTAACAATTTCTAAAACTACTAAGCGTGCCTCGCAAACTATCTTTTTGAGTAAATACAGCAGGTTGTCCATCCATAAGCTGTGCAAGGCTTTGAAAGCAGCTAACGCTCATTAAAAAAACAAATCCTAGGATTTTAAATTTCATAATTTTAAATTTTAACTGTTTGTAATATTTTTAATTTTAAAATTGCTGCTACACTTATTGAATCGGTAATTTTATTTTCCATTACCCATTGTAAGGCCTCTTCAAACGCTACCCATTTAAATTCGAGCGATTCGCTTTCTTCGGGGCTGGCTTGTTGTTGTTCCAAAGAGGTGGCTAAATAAACAATAGCTAATTCGTCGCTGACCGAATTAGATAAATGCATTTCCAATATTTTTGTCCAATTATTTGCTACCAAACCGGTTTCCTCTTGCAACTCCCTTTGTGCAGATATTAAAGGATCAATACCATGTAAGCCGCCACCTTCGGGTATCTCCCAGCTATATTGCTCAATTGGGAAGCGATATTGGCCTATCAAGGCAATTTGATTGTATTCGTTGAGCGCGATAATACCAATAGCTAAGTTTTTAAAATGCACCTTCCCATAAATGCCTTTTCCTCCACCAGGATTAATGACATCGAATTCTTTTACATTGATCCAAGGATTATCATAAACTTCTTTTTCGGTTAAGATTTGCCAGGGATTTTTATTTGTGTCCATTTGTGTAGATTATAACGCAAATTACTAAATAGTAGGTAAGTGCAAAACAACTATACCATTTCTTTGTTCAATATTTTGATGGATATTCTTTGGAGTTAAAATCTATTAATATCTTGCGCATATTTTTATGAAAACAAAATATTCAAACTGGCTCAAGCGAATTGGAATTGCAGGTTTCCTATTCTTTTTAATAAAAGGAATAGCTTGGTTAGTGGTATTTTATTTTGCTGCAAAAGGCTGTAACTAAAAACAGCCGGCCATTTGGGCCAGCTGCTTTAAACTAATGCGTAATTATCTTATAAAGTTTCTTTTAACCACCTAAAAAACTCTCGTTGCCATAAAAGGCTGTTTTGAGGTTTGCTCACCCAATGGCCTTCGTCTGCAAAGTACAAGAATCTACTTTTAATTCCTTTTAGTTGCGCTGCATTAAATGCTTGCAAACCTTCACCAAGCGGAACTCTAAAATCTTTTTCGTTATGGATTACTAAAATTGGCGTATTCCAGTTTTGTACAAATTTATGTGGCGAAAATTGTTCGTATGATTTTGGTTGTGGCGATTTCCAATAAGGACCTTTCATGTCGAAGTTACTAAAGAAAACTTCTTCGGTTGCACCATACATACTTTCTAAATTAAACACCCCACAATGTGCGATAAATGTTTTAAATCTACCATTGTGATGACCTGCTAAATAGTAAACTGAATATCCGCCATAACTAGCACCTATTGCACCTCTGCGGGCTGTGTCTACAAATGGTTCTTTACTCAATTCATCTATAGCAGCTAAGTAATCTCGCATCGCTTGTCCACCCCAATCACCAGAAATTTGATCGTTCCATTCTTGTCCAAATGAAGGCAAGCCTCTGCGATTTGGTGCCACAATAATATAACCATTAGCAGCCATTAACTGAAAATTCCAACGGAAAGAAAAACTTTGACTAATGGTGCTTTGTGGCCCACCTTGACAATATAAAAGAGTTGGATATTTTTTCTTTGGATCGAAATCGGGTGGATAAATTACCCAGGTTAACATTTCTTTATTATCAGAAGTACTAATCAATCTTTTCTCTACTTTACCTAATTTTAAACCTGCATAAAGCGCATCGTTTGTAGTGGTAAGCGTTTCCATTTTACCTTTTAATACATCTACTTTTACAATTTCTGCTGGTCTGGATAGGCTGGTTTTAGTAGCAATCAGATAGGTACTTTTGGCGTCTGTTGCAAGGCTGATAGCGCCCATATCGGTTAAGCCATTGGTAATTTTAACCAAATTTGCTGTTTTAGCATTGATTGCATAAGCATATAACTGATGAACCGCATTGGTGCAACTTGCAAAATAAATTGTTTTTGAATCTGGCGACCAAATCATTTCATCAGCACTTTGATCTAAATCTTTAGTGATTTCATTTAAGGTTTTAGTGGCTAGGTCCAACACTACAATTCTATTTTTGTCTGCTTCGAATCCAGCACGTTCCATACTTAACCAAGCAATTGATTTTCCATCTGGAGAAAATCTAGGTTGCGTATCATAGCCTTTATTATCAGAAGAAATATTTTCAGTTTTGCCTGTTGCTAAATCAAAAATATAAATATCGGTGTTGGTACTTGTAGCGTAAGCGGTGCCTTCTTCTTTTTTACATGAATAAGCAATCAACTTTCCATCGGGGCTCCAATTAATTTCTTCTTCTCCTCCAAAAGGCCCGTTGGGCGCATCATAGGGCTCGTTGGGCATGATATCTCTAGGCGGTGCAACTTTTCCATCGTTATAAGTACTTACCATGATATGAGAAAAATGCTCATCTTCCCATTGATTCCAATGACGCATCATTAAGCCATCATATTCCAATGCATTTGCTTTAGGTAAATCTGGATAACGATCTGCTAGCGTTTCATGAATTTTAATATCTTGCGTAAAATAAATCATATTTCCTTTTGGCGAATAATTAAAATTTGTGACGCCATTTTTGAAATTCGTAATTTGTTTATTGTCGCTACCATCTGGATTTATTTCCCATAATTGCGGCGTACCAGTTTCCATTCCTATGTAACCAATTTTTTTACCATCGGGTCTCCATCTGGCATTACTTTCGGACGAAAAAGAGTTCGTAATTTGTTTAGCTTCTCCACCTGCAACAGGCACAACAAATAAATCTGCATTGCCTTTGTTAGCTTGAATATTAAAGCGGGTTACCGAATACACTACTAGCTTGCCATCTGGCGCACTCAGTGGCTCTGAAACTCTTCCCATTTGCCATAATGTTTCTGGCGCCATTTTATTTTGAGCAAAAGCGCTTAAGCTCCCGTACAAGCAAAATAACACCACTAAATGTTTCTTTTTCATAATCGTTTTTTAATTAATATTTAAATATAAATAAAAAGCCCCAAAATTGATTGGGGCTTTTTATTTTGTTTCTGAAAATTATTTCAATTTGAATTCTTTTTTCACTTTGTCTACGAAATCTAATTTCTCCCAAGTGAATAATTCTACTTTCATTTTTTTCACTTTGCCATCGGGCGATTGAAAGGTTTTAGTTACCATTTCGTTTTTACGACCCATATGTCCGTATGCAGCAGTTTCAGAATACATAGGATTACGCAATTTTAAACGTTGTTCAATTGCATATGGACGCATGTCAAAAATCTTTTCGATTTTCTTTGCAATATCGCCATCTGTTAAAGCCACTTTTGCAGTACCATAAGTATTTACATAAATACCCATTGGTTTAGCTACGCCAATTGCGTAGGAAACTTGTACTAAAATTTCGTCGCAAAGACCTGCTGCAACTACATTTTTTGCAATGTGTCTTGTTGCGTAAGCAGCAGATCTATCTACTTTAGAAGGATCTTTACCAGAAAACGCACCGCCACCGTGAGCACCTTTACCACCATAAGTATCTACGATAATTTTTCTTCCAGTTAAACCGGTATCGCCGTGTGGTCCACCAATAACAAACTTACCAGTTGGGTTAATATGGTATTGAATTTTATTGTTGAATAATGCCTTATATTTAGGATATTTTTTCATTACACGTGGAATTAATACTTTGATTAAGTCCGCTTTGATTTTCGCTAGCATTTTTTGATCTGCATCGAAATCATCGTGTTGTGTTGAAATTACAATTGCATCAATTCTAACAGGTTTGTTGTTATCATCGTACTCCAATGTAACTTGTGATTTAGCATCTGGTCTTAAATATTTAATCTCTTTGTTTTCTCTGCGAATGGCAGCCAATTCAATTAATAATTTATGTGCAATATCTAAAGCCAAAGGCATGTAATCATTGGTTTCGTTAGTTGCATAACCAAACATCATTCCTTGATCACCAGCGCCTTGATCTTCTTTCTTCTTGCGCTCAACACCTTGGTTAATGTCTTGAGACTGCTCATGAATAGCAGATAAAATTCCACAAGAGTTACTTTCGAACATGTACTCTGATTTTGTATAACCAATTTTCTTGATTACTTCTCTTGCGATAGATTGAACATCTAAATAGGCTTTAGATTTAACCTCGCCAGCTAATACCACTTGACCAGTAGTTACTAAAGTTTCGCATGCTACTTTTGAAGTAGGGTCGAAAGCTAAAAAATTGTCGATGAGTGCATCTGAAATTTGATCTGCAACCTTGTCTGGGTGCCCTTCAGAAACCGATTCTGATGTAAATAAATAAGACATAGTTTATAAATAAGTTTTAAAAAAATATCGAAAAGAAAGATATGGGTAAAAAGATCTGTTTTTAGCAATTTTTTTACGTGGTTGCAATCAAGGCAAATTTTCCACTTTTCGTAGCACAAAAATAGAATAAATTTTAATATTCATTCAATATTCAAGAAAAATTGAGATAATATTGTATCCTATTAATAATAGCTCAATGACCTATCGTTTTCATTCCATTCGCCAGATATGTAAACAATTACTATTAGTTACCTTGCTATATAGTGCTTGTAGGTTGTTATTCTTCGTTTTTAATTATAGCAGCTTTAATCAAACTGGAACCGAACAATTACTTATAGCATTTTTGCATGGCATCCGATTTGATTTGTCGGCCATTATGTATAGCAACATCCCTTTTATGTTGTTTGCTATTTATGCCGATTTCAAGCCAAATGCTAAACATGCATTTTCGGCTACAAAAATTATATTTATTGTGGTTAACTCGCTTGCAATTTTAAGCAACTTAATCGATGTAAAATTTTATGAGTTTCAAAAAAAGAGAACCACTTTCGAATTATTCTCCGGAGAAAATAATATTATAAAATTAATACCATCTTATATTACAAGTTATTGGTACCTTTTTTTAATCACCGGGGTTTTAATTTATTTTTTAATAAAAGGATACGATAAAATAAAAGCAAATGCTCAAAAAGAAAAAAAGAAATTCTATGTTTTAAAAACAGTTGCTTCTTTAATTTTTCTTGGTATTGCTATTATTGGCATGCGCGGAGGCCTTCAAACTAAGCCCCTACAGATGATTGCGGCATCTTACTACGGAAGCCCTAACAACGCATCTTTGGTATTAAACACCCCATTTACCATTTTCCAAAGTATCAATAAAAAACCATTAAGTCGAAAAAAATATTTTTCAGAAACACAAGCAGATAAAATTTTTAATACCCAAAGAGATTATACTAGTAAATTTGTTTTTGATAAAAAAAATGTTGTTATAATTATATTAGAAAGTTTCTCCAACGAATATATAGGAACAATGAGTCATCAAAAAACCTGTGCTCCATTTTTAGACAGTCTAATAGCAGAAAGCTATTTATTGGAACATGCTTTTGCCAACGGCAAAAAATCGAACGAAGCCATGCCAAGTATTTTTGCTTCTTTGCCCTCTTTGTTAAACGAATCTTATATCAATACGATTTATCAAAACAACGAATTAAGCAGCCTTCCTAATTTATTAAAAGAGAAAGGGTATTATACCGCATTTTACCATGGAGGAATTAATGGTTCTATGAATTTTGATGCATTTGCTAAAAAAGCAGGCTTTGATAAATATTTTGGCATGAACGAATACCCTACTATAGCTGATTATGATGGACATTGGGGCATTTATGACGAGCCTTATTTTGAATACGTATCGCATGAACTGGGCTCTTTACCTAAACCATTTATGGCCGGAATATTTTCTTTGTCATCACATCCACCATACGATTTACCAGAAACTCGTAAAAATGATTTTGCAGAGATGGCAACCGCGAAGCAAAAGAGTTTTAGATATACCGATCTAGCTTTGAAGAAATTTTTTGAATATGCAAAAACTAAAAACTGGTATACCAACACCTTATTTGTAATTGTCCCCGACCACACACCAGATGCAGATGCAATTGCTTATGATACAAAGGTAGCCTATTATCAAATTCCGATTATTTTATTCGACCCTTCGAGTAAAAATTTAATTGGCAAATCGACTCAAGTAACACAGCAAATAGATATTATGCCAACTATATTAGATTACCTACATTTCGATCATCCATTTATGGCTTTTGGGGAAAGCGCTTTGCGAAAAAAACAATATCCATACGCCATAAACTATAGAGATGGAATCTATCAAACCATTGATTCAACTCATGTTATACAGTTTGCTGAAAATCAAACTTTGGCATTTTATAATTATCAAAAAGACCCCTATTTAAAAAATAATTTGCGCAACAAAACAGATGCGAAAGAAAATAAAATGAAAGAATTTACAGCGGCATATATACAACAGTTTAATGACGCATTAATAGAAAATAAGTACCAAACAATTGAAGAAAAAAATAGTATTCATCATTAATCCTATTGCTGGAGGGAAAAATAAAAATCGTTTCTCTAAAGTAATTGCAAGTCAATTAAACACATCAAAATTTGAGTATGAACTTATTCAAACCGAAAGTGAAAAGCACGCCTACGAATTAACTAAGGCAGCAATATTAAATGGCGCTGAGGTAGTTGTTGCTGTTGGAGGAGACGGTACCATCAACGAAATTGGATCGGCATTAATAGGTAGTACATGTACCTTAGCCATTATACCTTATGGATCTGGTAATGGTTTGGCAAGGTCTTTAAAAATTCCAATGAACACCATTCAAGCCGTTAAATTAATTAATCAATTTCAAACAGCTAAAATTGATGCCGCAAAACTGAATGAACATTATTTTTTCAATATGTCGGGTATGGGATTTGATGCGCACATTAGTCATGTTTTTGCAAAGGATAAAAATAGAGGTTTGCTGGGTTACATTAAAGCTACTTTTAGTGAATTAAAAAAATACCGCAGTAAAAATTACGAAATTATTATTGACGGTAAAACATTAAAAGAAGAAGCTTTTATTTTAAGTGTGGCCAATTCTAGCCAATACGGAAACGAAGCCCACATAGCACCTCGGGCTCAATTACAAGACGGCTTATTAGATTTAGTAATTGTAAAACCATTTCCATTATACTTAATGCCATTGTTGGCACTGCGAATGTTTTTGAAGACAGCCGATCAATCGAAATACTTCATTAGTTTACAAGGTAAATCGATATTAATTAATCGTAACAACAATGTAATTCATTTAGATGGCGAACCAAAATTGGTAAGCGAAAATATTCAAATTCAAATTTTAGCGAAGGCCATAAATATAATTGTTCCATAACATGTCAAAAAAAAATAGCACTGGAGGCATTATGTATTCTACCAACCCAGATTTCGAATTTCAACAAGAATCGAAAGAAATAAGTAGTACACCAGCAAACAACCAACAAGACTTACGCGTACAATTAGATAAAAAGCAAAGGGCTGGCAAGGCAGTTACTTTAATAACCGGCTTTGTTGGTTTAGGCTCCGACCTACTTGATTTGGGCAAAAAATTAAAATCGAAATGTGGCGTAGGTGGTACGGTAAAGGATGGCGAAATTATCATACAAGGAGATTTCAGAGAAAAAATCATTCAAATACTGCAATCGGAAGGCTATAAAGTAAAAAGAATTGGCGGATAAACATTGTTTTTAGTAATTTGCACCACCTATTTATTTATCTATTAATATCGAAAAACAACATTAAATGAATAACGAATTTGGATTGAGAGCAAGCAATGCAAGTGTTGCTTCTTTAGGATTAGGAAATGTTGCTGCAGCATATTGGAATATGTCACCCGCAGAACTAGTGGAAGAGGCTATTGTAAGAGGCGAGGGCAGGTTAGTTGATTCTGGCGCATTAGCCGCAGACACTGGTGAGTTTACCGGAAGATCACCTAAAGATAGATTTATTGTTAAAGATAGCATTACCGAAAATGCAGTTTGGTGGGGAGATGTAAACATTCCATTTGATAGCCAAAAATTTGATTTATTATACCATAGAGTTTGTGCCTATTTAGCAGGCAAAGAAATTTTTGTAAGAGATGCTTATGCTTGTGCGGATCCAAAATTTCGCACCAATATTCGTGTTGTTACCGAGCAAGCATATCATAATATTTTTGCGAATAATTTATTTTTACGTCCAACAAAAGAAGAGGTATTAAACTTTTCGCCAGAGTGGACCATCGTTAACGCCCCAGGTTTTAAAGCCGATCCAGCCATTGATGGAACTCGCCAACACAACTTCGCCATTTTAAATTTCACTAAAAAAATTATTTTAATTGGTGGAACTGGTTATACGGGTGAAATTAAAAAAGGAATTTTTGGTGTATTGAATTTTGTATTACCACATGATAAAGATGTGTTGTCAATGCATTGTTCTGCAAACATTGGCAAAGATGGCGACACGGCTATTTTCTTTGGATTATCTGGTACAGGTAAAACCACTTTATCTGCCGATCCAAACAGAGGTTTAATTGGCGACGACGAACACGGATGGGCAACCGACACGGTATTTAATTTAGAAGGCGGTTGTTATGCAAAATGCGTAGACTTAACCAAAGAAAAAGAACCAGAAATTTGGGAGGCTATTAAATTTGGCGCTTTACTAGAAAATATTGTTTGTTACGATGAAACCAGCACGGTAGATTTTTCAAATATTTCTAAAACAGAAAACACACGAGTTGCTTATCCAATCCACCACATAGCGAATGCGGTAGAACCTTCTATAGCAAGCAATCCTAAAAATATTTTCTTTTTAACCTGTGATGCATATGGTGTTTTGCCACCAATTTCGGAGTTAGATGCAGGCCAAGCGATGTATCATTTTATTTCTGGTTATACTGCAAAAGTAGCAGGAACAGAAGCAGGAGTTACCGAACCACAAACTACTTTCTCTGCTTGTTTTGGAAAAGTATTTTTACCATTACACCCTGCAAAATATGCAGAAATGTTGGGTAAGAAAATGAAAGAAAACCAAGTGAATGTTTGGTTAGTGAATACCGGTTGGACCGGAGGTGCTTATGGCACTGGCTCAAGAATGAAATTAAGTTATACACGTGCAATGATTACTGCGGCATTGAACGGAGCACTTGCTGACGTTGGGTTTGAGCAGCATCCAGTTTTTGGATTGCAAATGCCAACTACTTGTCCAAATGTGCCTTCAGAAATTTTAAATCCAAGAAACACTTGGGGCAGCGCAGCAGATTACGATCAAAAGGCAAATGAATTAGCTCAAAAATTTATTAAGAATTTCGAACAATATGCAGAAGGTGTTTCTCCCGAAATATTAGCAGCAGCACCAATTGCAAAATCATAAAAAAATAATCAAAAAATAAAAAAGATGGCTTTAGAAACACAAGGAAAATTACATGAAATTTTTGATCCGCAACAAATTACAGAGCGTTTCAAAAAAAGAGAATTTGTAGTGGAAATAGATGACAATGGTTATTTGCAACATGTAAAATTTCAATTGAATCAAGATAAATGCAGCTTAGTAGATGCCTATCAAATTGGTGATCAAATTAAAGTTTCTTTTAATTTAACAGGACGCCAGTTTACTCGTAAAACAGGCGAACTAGATTATATTACCAATGTGGTTGCATGGAGATTAGAGCGTGTGGGCGCAGGAGCTAGTGCATCTGTAGCTCCCATGCCAACAGAACCACCTGCATTTAATATTGGAACTGCAGACGGAGCAGACGATTCGCTTCCGTTTTAAAAAAGGAGTTTTAGGTATAAAATTCTGAATACCATTTACTTAGCTTTAAACATATGGTTTTAAGTTAATTTTACGTTAATAAATGATTTCAAAATTTTTTTATCCCTAAAAAATTCTATTTTTGTGTGCCTTTAATACATTTTGGGCAATTTTAATCTAAATAGTATCGTTAAATCTTAAAATAAAAACTAATTAATAAAACAATGGCAAACGAAGCAAAAGTAGCTGCTGCTGCAAAAGTTGAAAAAGGAAATGGATTAAGTTCTTTTTTCGCATCATTCACTATTCCACTATGTTTATTGGTGGGCATCTTAATTTATACATTTGTGATGGGTGCGCCTTCAAACTTTGAAGGAAATGATCCAGCAAATCACCCAGTTCAAGAAGGTGCAGGACACGTATTAGGTTTGATCCACAAAGGTGGTTACATTGTACCTATTTTATTGTCATTGGTTTTAATGAACATTACTTTTTCTATTGAGCGTTACTTAACAATTGGTAAAGCACAAGGAAAAGGAAATGCAGAAGCATTTGTTAGAAAAATCAGAGCAAAATTAGACCAAAATGATGTAGATGGCGCTATTAAAGAGTGTGACGCACAAAGAGGTTCTGTTGCGAATGTAATGCGTTCTACGCTAATTAAATACAAAGAAATGCAAGGCTTAACTTCTATGCCGGTAGACCAAAGAATCATCTCTATTCAAAAAGAAATTGAAGAGTCGGTTACTTTAGAATTACCAGGTTTAGAAAAAAACTTAGTTGTTATTGCAACCATGGCTTCGGTTTCTACCTTAATCGCGTTATTAGGAACGGTATTGGGTATGATTAAAGCGTTCTCTGCATTAGCAACCGCAGGTTCTCCAGACTCTGTAGCTTTAGCAACAGGTATTTCTGAGGCCTTAATCAACACGGCTTTAGGTATTGGTAACTCTGCTATTGCAACAATTATGTACAATGTATTTACTAGTAAAATAGATGCAATTACTTATGCAATTGATGAAGCAGGTTACAGTATCGTACAAACGTTTGCTGCTAAAAACAGATAATAATTGATAAGCAATATTTAAACATTAATAACAAATACAATGTCAAAAGTAAAGGTTCCTCGTAAGAGTACAGTAGTAGACATGACGGCTATGACCGACGTCGCGTTCTTGCTTCTTACGTTCTTTATGTTGGCTACCAAGTTTAAACCTGATGAACCTGTGACGGTGACAACACCATCCTCGATCTCAGAAATAAAGTTACCAGAAACAGACATTTTATTATTAACAATAGACAAAGATTCGCGTGTGTTTTTTGCAATGGATGGAGAAGCGAATAGATTAGAATTGTTAGATAAAATGGCTACTAAATATCAATTAACTTTTAACGACAAACAGAAAAAAGAATTCTCTTTATTGAGTTCATTTGGTGTGCCGGTTAAAAATCTAGGACAGTATTTAGACTTAGACTCAGAAGGCAGAAAAAAATTCGCTCAAACTGGAATTCCTTCGGATTCTACGAACAACGAATTAGCTGATTGGGTATTGCAAGCACGTTTTACGAATAAGGCTTTAAGGGTTGCTGTAAAAGGCGATCAAAATGCAGGATTTCCTGTAGTAAAGCAAGTAATAGCAACTTTGCAAGACAAAAAAGTAGACCGTTTCAACTTTATTACAAGCTTGGAAAAAGCTGAGAATTAATAATTCATAAAAAAAATTAGCGATGTCAGATATAGAAAGTGGCGGTGGCGGTGGAGCCCATAAAGGCAAAAAGAAAGGTAAAAAAATGTCAACAAGGGTGGATTTTACACCCATGGTTGACTTAGGTTTTTTATTGATTACTTTCTTTATGTTAACCACTTCCATGAATAAGCCGCAAACCATGGAAATCAATATGCCAGTTAAGGATAAAAACTTAACCGAAGATCAACAAACTAAAGTAAAAGCATCTCAAACCTTGACGGTGTTGCTTACTAAAGAAAATAAAGTTGTTTATTATTTTGTTGATGAAAAAACTGGTGAGCCAGGTCTTACAACAGTTACAGACTATGGTAAAGATGGCATTCGTAAAGTTTTATTACAAGAAAACAAAATTAGAAATGCAAGCGTAGACTCTATTGGAATTTACAAAGGGCAATTACAAACCAATAAAATTACAGAAGAAGATTTCAGAGCAAAAGTATATGCCATTAAATCTTTTAAAGATGGTTTAATTGTTATTATTAAGGCAGACGATAATTCGAGATACGGAAATTTAGTTGACATCTTAGATGAAATGAATATCTGTAATATTGGTCGTTATGCAATTGTAGATATTACGCCAATTGATTTAGCGTTATTAAGTAAAACCACATTATAATTCTATAAAAGAAATTAGCAAATGGCAGGTAAAATAGATTTATATGATGGCAAATGGATAGAGCTCGTATTCCGTGGTAGAAACCAGGAGTATGGTGCTTTTGAAATTCGTAAAAGTTATCCAAAACATGCATTTTTAGGTATTGTTTTGGCAATAGTTGCTTTTACTTTGTCGGTAAGTGCACCATTAATTATTCGTTTAATATCCAATGCACTTCCAGACGAGAAAATTGTAAAGGTAGACCAAACCAACGTTTTAGAGGATGTGCCGCCGGTTGATAAAAACCAACCAACGCCACCACCACCTCCACCACCACCTTTAAAATCGACGATTAAATTTACTCCTCCGGTAATTAAACCAGATGATCAGGTACCTGATGAACCACCTCCCATTCAAGAGGAATTAAAAAAAGTGGATGCTGGTTTAACAACTGTTCAAGGTGATCCAAACGCAGAAGTTGATCTAAGTGGTTTAGATGGAGATATTACAGGTGAAGAAGCACCATTTATTTCGGTTGAGCAAATGCCAGAATTTCCAGGAGGAGGCGAAGGCGCATTAATCGCTTACATTGCAAGGAATACAAAATACCCAGCTATGGCTAGGGAAAACAATATTGAAGGAACTGTATTTATCTCTTTCGTTGTAGAAAAAGATGGTAGCGTTTCTGATGTAAAAATATTACGAGGCATTGGTGGCGGTTGTGACGAAGAGGCAAAGCGCGTAATTAAAAACTTGCCAAACTTTGCACCTGGTAGACAAAACGGAAGACCAGTGCGTGTGCAGTTTAACGTGCCAGTGAAATTTAAATTGATGTAATAAAAATGAATAAACCAGCGGATTTATGGTCCATGCGAGAAAAAGTGATTTTCGTATTTGGAATAATCATGTCGCTTGTTTATTTAGTAATCGGATTGAGTTTACTCAGTATAGGAAATTTCTT
Source organism: Bacteroidota bacterium (assembly GCA_030830805.1). Lineage (GTDB taxonomy): Bacteria > Bacteroidota > Bacteroidia > Sphingobacteriales > Sphingobacteriaceae > CAIKLP01. The sequence goes on along the minus strand of JAURMH010000122.1, from coordinate 15,100 downwards.
AGCTGAATATGATAAAATAGTTAAAATTGGAATAGGCTGTATTTTTATAGCCTATTCTTTTTTTAGATTGTGGAGAGCATTTACTAATTGGAAAAAAAGCAACAATGAAGACGAAGAATAAATTTTTATTATTTGCCCTAATTGGAATCTGCTTTTCTGCTTGCTCAAACAATAAAGATAAAAACCGAAAAGAGCTCAGCACCACTACTACCGGTGAAGTTAAAATTGCAGCAGACGAAACACTACTTTCTATCATCGATGCGCAAGAACAAGTTTTCGAAACCATTTATCCTAAAGCAAACGTAAGCGCAGTTTATTTGCCTGAGCTAGACATGATGGATTTGTTTGTCAAAGACAGCATCTCTTTAGTGATTGCTGCTAGAGGCTTAAACCCTTCCGAAATAGCTTATTTTAAAGGGAAACACAGCTATACGCAAAATAAAATAGCAACTGATGGTATTGCTTTGATTGTAAATAATCAAAATACTGATACTACTTTTACATTAGCACAAGTGCGCGAAATTATGCGCGGAAATTTTACTGATTGGAATACACTCGATAAAAAATCTACGCTTGCAAAAATAAATCTTGTATTTGATAATAAGAACAGCGGAACTGTTAGATACATGGCCGAATTAGTAGGTCAAAAAGCGATACCAGGTTATGCATTAAAATCAAACGAAGAAGTTATAAAATATGTTAGCGAAAATAAAAACGCATTAGGAATTGTAGGTGTAAATTGGATTAGCGACAAAGACGATCCAAAGGCCATGAAATTTAAAAGCGGTATAAATGTAGTGGGTATTATGGGCGACCCAGGCGATTTGGGCGATGATTATTATTACCAACCCTACCAAGCATACTTTGCCACTAAACAATATCCATTATTGCGCGAAATATACAGTATTAGCAGAGAGCCTAGGGCAGGCCTTGCCACTGGGTTTGCATCGTTTATATCAAGCGATAAAGGCCAAAAAATTATTTTAAAATCTGGCTTATTGCCAGCCAATGCACCTATTAGAATTATACAAACAAATTAAAAAATTTAGCATGAATCGAAGTTTAAAGAACGCTTGTCTTGTTGCCATTATAGTGGTTTCCACTTTTACAATTGTAAAGGCGCAAGAAGCAGTAAAAGGAATCAGGGCAATTGAAGTAGAGCAATTTGAAAAAGCAAAAAGAATTTTTAGCACATTAATACTAGAAAATCCAAGCAACGCCGACAATTATTATTATTTAGGAAAAGCTTATTATAAGCAAGATAAAATTGATTCGGCTAAGTTTTATTTTCAACAAGGTTTGGCTGCAAACCCTAACTCTACCTTAAACATAGTAGGTTTGGGTTCGGTAGATTACGACTTAGGAAATGTAACAGAAGCTAAAGTAAATTTCGATAAAGCAATTGCTATTTCATTAGGAAAAGATTTTCAAACCTATATTAGCATTGGCGAAGTATACCGCGAATTAGGCGTACGAAATTTCGAAGAAGCATTAAGTTATTTCTTAAAAGCAAAAGCGATTAACCAAAAGAGCCCCGAATTATTAGTAGCTATCGGCGACGTGTATATGGAGCAAGCCAACGGTTCGGAAGCGGTTAAATATTACACAGAAGCACTTAAGTTAAACCCTAACTATGTGAACGCACATGTCCGCACAGGAAAGCTTTGGACCAGATCTTTGAATTACGCAGAAGCGAAAATTGCTTTCGATAAAGCGATTAAAATAGACTCTACTTTTGCGCCAATTTATAGAGAATACGGTGAATTAGAATTAACTGCTAAACATTTTGAAAGTGCCGTCGAAAATTATAAAAAATATTTATTGCTTACCGATAAATCTTTGAATTCGCAATTGCGTTATGCTAAGTTTTTATTTTACGGAAAACAATTTCAAGAGTCTATCGATATCATCAAACAAATTGTAGCGAAAGATTCTAGTGATTATATTAACTACCGATTATTAGGTTATTCTTCTTACGAGGTTAAAGATTACAAAGCCGGATTAAGCGCAATGAATAAATTTTTCTCGATGAATCCGGCAAAAATTTTACCTCAAGATTATGCTTATTTAGGCAAACTGCAAGTAAAAAATAAATTAGACTCATTGGGTGTAAACACTATTACACGCGCCATTGCGCTCGATACGACTAGCAGAGATTTATATGGAGATTTATCGGATGCCTATTTCTCGATGAAGCAATATAAATTATCTGCAGAAACCTACGAATTAAAAATATTGAACACCAAACCAACAGCGGTAGATTATTTTAATCTAGGTAGAAAATATTATTTCGGATTAGAATTTGCTAAATCAGATTCCTCTTTTGCTAAACTTTTGGAATTAAATGCAGCATACAAACCAGCTTATTTGTTTCGCGCTAGAAACAATGTGCAATTAGATAATGTCGATAAAATTAATGATGGTTTAGCTAAACCTTTCTACGAAAAGTTTATTGAACTAACTATTGCAGATCCAAAATTAGACCTCAAAAAATCGGGTAAAGAATTGATTGAGGCTTATAAGTATTTGGGTGATTATAACTACACTATTTTGAAAGATTATACTGCAGCAATTGGTAATTTCCAGAAAGTAATTGAAATTGACCCTAATGACAAAGACGCTAAATTGAATATAGAGGGTTTAATTAAAGAGTCAAAGAAATAATCATTAAATTTACCACCTAATTAAACATTAAAAATATGGGAAATTCATTTATACCAGCCGATTACTTCCCAATCGTATTACAACTGTTTGCGGCCATTGGCTTTGTTGCTGTTACTATGTTGGCTACTCATTACATTGGCCCTAAGCGCAAAACAGCCGATAAATTGGCCAATTTTGAGTGCGGAATTGAGCAACAAGGCGATGCCAGGTCTCCTATTTCTGTGAAGTACTTTTTGGTTGCCATTTTGTTTGTGTTATTCGATGTCGAGGTAATTTTTATGTATCCTTGGGCAGTCAATTTTAGAGAGTTTGGAATCACTGGTTTTTTAGAAATGTTCACCTTTGTGGGCTTCCTTTTAGCAGGCTTCTTTTACCTATTAAAAAAGGGTGCTTTAGACTGGGAATAATTAAGATTTTTCTTGTCGCTAAACCCTTAAAAAGTAATATTTATTGTACATTTGACGCACATCTTCAGGTAAGATGTGCGTTTTGTTTTTAAGCATTTTTATGAGTGATATCAAAATTGTTTCGGCACCAGAAGGAATAGAAGGTGCAGGTTTTTTCGCAACGCGATTAGATAAAGTGGTAGGTCTTGCAAGATCACATTCATTATGGCCTTTACCTTTTGCAACTTCATGTTGCGGAATTGAGTTTATGGCTACCATGGGATCTCATTATGACTTCGCTAGATTTGGTTCTGAGCGTCCAAGTTTTTCTCCTCGTCAAGCAGATTTATTAATGGTAATGGGAACCATCGCAAAAAAAATGGGTCCTGTTTTAAAACAAGTTTATTTACAAATGGCTGAACCCCGCTGGGTAATTGCTGTTGGTGCTTGTGCATCTTCTGGTGGTATCTTCGATACTTACAGTGTAATGCAAGGTATCGACGAAATTATTCCTGTAGATGTTTACGTGCCTGGTTGTCCGCCGCGCCCCGAAGCAATCATCGATGGCTTCAATCGCATTCAAGATTTAGTAAAATCTGAATCGATGCGTAGAAGAAATACACCAGAGTACCAAGCCCTTATGACTAATTACGGAATTAAATAAAATGGCAATAGCAACAGAAAAATTGATCGCAGATTTGCAGTCTACTTTTGGAACTGCATTGAGCAATTTTGAACAGCCTTATGGTTTGTTAACCTTTCAAACCAACAAAGACAGCATCATTCCTGTATTGAAATACTTAAACGAAAACGAGGAATATCGCTTTCGTTTTTTAACAGATGTTTGTGCAGTTCATTATCCTGCAACTAAAGAGTTGGCAGTTGTTTACCATGTGCAAAGCATGGAAAATAATTTTCGTGTAAGAATAAAAGTTTTTATTCCTGAATCAAATCCGAAAATTCCAACCGCTACAGTTTTGTATGAATCTGCAAATTGGCAAGAGCGAGAAACCTATGATTTCTTCGGAGTAATTTTTGAAGGACATCCAAATTTGGTTAGAATTTTAAATGTGGACGACATGGTTGCTTTTCCAATGAGAAAAGAACATCCACTAGAAGATCCAAACAGAATTGATAAAAACGATACTTATTTCGGCAGATAAAAAATTAACATAGAATTATGGCTCATATTCAACTTGGCAACGATTCATTAGAAAAAGAAACCACAACTTTAAATCTTGGTCCAACACACCCTGCAACACATGGGGTATTCCAAAACGTTTTGGAAATGGATGGTGAAAGAATTGTTAGCGCTGTTTCTACTATTGGCTACATACATAGGGCATTTGAGAAGATTGCAGAGCACCGCCCCTATTATCAAATCACCCCTTTAACTGATAGACTCAACTATTGTTCGTCGCCCATCAATAATTTTGGTTGGCATTTAACAGTGGAGAAGCTTTTGAATATTGAAACGCCTAAGCGTGTAGATTACATGCGCATCATCATTATGGAATTGGCGAGAATTTCGGATCATTTAATTTGTAATGGAATTTTAGGAGTAGATACCGGCGCTTTTACTGGCTTCTTATATTTGATGCAAGAGCGCGAAAACATTTATGAAATTTACGAAGAAATTTGTGGCGCAAGATTGACTACTAATTTTGGTCGTGTGGGAGGTTTTGAAAGAGACTTCAACGACATTGCTATTTTAAAAACCAAAAAGTTTTTAGCCACCTTCCCAAAGGTGATGAGATCTTTCGAAGAGTTATTTAATAGAAACAGAATATTTATTGATAGAACAGTTGGTGTCGGTGCCATTAGCGCCGAGAAGGCTTTAAACTATGGCTTTACTGGTCCATGTTTAAGAGCAACTGGTATAGACTACGATGTGCGTACGGCTAATCCATATAGTTCTTATCAAGAATTTGATTTTGAAATTCCGGTGGGAACTAACGGTGATACTTACGATAGGTATATGGTAAGGAACGAAGAAATTTGGCAGAGCTTAAGATTAATTGAACAAGCTTTAGCAAAAATGGAAAAAGAACCCAAAGGAATTTTCCATGCAGATGTACCTGCTTATTACTTACCCGAAAAGCAAGATGTGTATTCCAACATGGAAGCACTCATTTATCATTTTAAAATTGTGATGGGTGAAGTGGATATGCCGAAAGGCGAATTATACCATGCAGTAGAGGGTGGAAATGGCGAGCTTGGATTTTATTTAATATCAGAAGGCGGCAGATCGCCGTACCGACTGCATTTTAGAAGACCATGTTTTATTATTTATCAAGCATTTGCAGAAATAGCGAAAGGATCTTTGTTATCTGATGCGATTGTTACGATGAGTAGTTTGAATGTAATTGCAGGCGAGTTAGACGCTTAATATATTTTTTAAAAGCATAAAAAATAAATAAATGAATTTAGCATTTTCAGAAGAAGCATTAGCCCTATCAAAAGCGTTAATGAAAAGATATCCGGAAGGAAAACATAAATCGGCATTGATTCCAATCTTGCATATTGCGCAAGCAGAATTTAATGGTTGGTTAAGTTCGGATGCAATGGATTATGTGGCAAGCATTATTGGCATTAAACCAATTGAAGTTTATGAGGTTGCCTCTTTTTATTCCATGTTTAATATGCAACCTGTTGGCAAATGCTCTTTAGAGGTTTGTCATACTGGCCCATGCGCAATAAATGGTGCCGAAAGTTTAATTAGCTATTTAGAAAACAAATTGAATATTAAACTTGGCCAAACTACTGCAGACGGCATGTTTACGCTAAAGGCAGTAGAATGTTTGGGCTCTTGTGGATCAGCACCGATGTTACAGTGCGGAGTAAACTATTACGAAAATTTAACAAACGAAAAGGCAGACGAATTAATCAATAAATTAACTTCCGAAAACCGCTTACAATCTTATACAGATATAAAATAAAAAATTTGATGTTAAGCGCCCTAACCCTACCTGCAAAATATCGTTACTTAAATAAATTATTTAAGCAAGGAACATTTGTGTTGTTAGATATAGGCGCAGGAAATCATTCGGCATCAAAAACAAAAAAATGGTTTCCAAATTGTGAGTACCATGGTTTAGATTTAAATAAAAATTATAATAATGACGAAAACGATTTTAAACTTATGAAATCGTTTTATGAATTAAATTTGGAAGAATTAAATTTAGATAGTGTTCCTAATGCACACTTCGATTTTATTATGATGGCGCATGTAATTGAACATTTAAAAAACGGCGAAGAAGTTTTGGTTAAATTATTAGCAAAGCTCAAACCCGGAGGCTACTTATATGTGGAGTACCCAGGCATTAAATCAACTCAATTGCCACGCATGAATGGCACTTTGAATTTTTTTGATGACGAAACACATGTTAGGGTGTATTCCTTAACAGAACTGTACAATTTATTTTTAAAAAATAATACAGAAATTATTAAAGGTGGCACGCGAAGGTATATGCCAAATATATTAATGATGCCATTGAAGGTAATTCATAATTTAATTAAATACGGAAAAATATTACCCAGTATTTTTTGGGATTTTTTCGGTTTTGCAGAATTTATATTGATAAAGAAGAAATAAAATAATATGTCACGCAAAATATTATTAGAACACATTGATGTTCCAGGAATAAATACTTTTGATACTTATCGAAAAATGGGCGGTTATCGTTCTGTCGAAAAAGCTTTGAAAACAATGTCTCCAGACGATGTGGTAGAAGAGGTGAAGAAATCTGGTATGCGCGGAAGAGGTGGAGCAGGATTTCCTACGGGAATGAAATGGAGCTTTTTGGCTAAACCAGTTGGTGTGCCGCGTTATTTAGTTTGCAACGCAGACGAATCGGAGCCAGGCACTTTCAAAGACCGTTACTTAATGGAAAAAATTCCACATGCTTTGATCGAAGGAATGATTACTTCGAGTTATGCATTGGGCGCTAACACTTCTTATATCTATATCAGAGGGGAGTATTTTTATGTGTTGAGGATTTTAGAAAAAGCAATTGCCGAAGCTTACGCGAATGGCTTTTTAGGAAAAAATATTTTAGGCTCGGGCTACGATTTAGATTTATATGTTCATCCTGGTGCAGGCGCTTATATTTGTGGCGAAGAAACCGCTTTATTAGAATCTTTAGAAGGCAAGAGAGGCAACCCAAGAGTGAAACCTCCATTCCCTGCAATAGCTGGTTTATATGCTTGTCCAACAGTTGTAAATAATGTAGAAACCATTGCAGCTATTGCGCCTATTGTAAATATGGGTGGCGACGAATATGCAAAAATCGGAATTGGAAGAAGCACCGGAACAAAATTAATTTCGGCAAGTGGACATATCAATAATCCGGGCATTTACGAAATCGAATTAGGCTTACCTGTAGAAGAATTTATTTACTCAGACAAATATTGTGGCGGCATTAAAAATGGAAAAAAATTAAAGGCAGTTGTTGCAGGTGGATCATCGGTGCCAATTTTGCCAGCTAATTTAATTTTAAAAACCGCAAACAACGAAGAGCGATTAATGAGTTACGAATCACTTTCTGACGGTGGCTTTGTAAGTGGCACTATGCTTGGATCTGGTGGCTTTGTAGTATACGACGAAGACAGTTGTATTGTGCGCAATACTTGGAATTTTGCACGATTTTATCACCACGAATCTTGCGGACAATGTTCTCCATGTAGAGAAGGAACTGGATGGATGGAAAAAGTATTGCATCGCATCGAATACGGTCACGGAAAATTAAGCGATATCGATTTATTAGTAGAAGTTTCTAAAAAAATAGAAGGTAATACAATTTGTCCGTTAGGCGATGCAGCTGCATGGCCTGTGGCGAGTGCTATTCGTCATTTCCGCGAGGAGTTTGAATGGCATATTAAAGAAGCAACCTTAAGTCAAACAAGAAATTTTGGATTACTTGCTGCTCACGAAGCGCTAGTAAAATAATTATTTTAATAAAATGGCAGATAAAATAAAAGTAACCATCGACGGACAGTCTGTTGAAGTAGAACCGGGAACCACGATATTAAATGCAGCGCGTCAAATAGGCGGCGACATTGTGCCTCCGGCTATGTGTTATTATTCAAAGCTAAAAGGTAGCGGCGGTAAATGCCGTACTTGTTTAGTAAAAGTGGCACAAGGTTCCGAAAAAGATCCTAGACCAATGCCAAAGTTAGTTGCCTCTTGTCAGACGCAAGTGATGGATGGTATGGTGGTAGAAAACACCACTTCACCAGAAGTTTTAGAAGCAAGAAAAGGCGTAGTAGAAATGTTATTGATTAATCATCCACTTGATTGCCCAGTTTGCGATCAGGCAGGCGAATGCGATTTGCAAAATTTATCATTCGAGCACGGCGCGTCTAATTCTAGATACGAATTTGAAAGAAGAACTTTTGATAAAGTGGATATTGGAGATAAAATTCAATTGCACATGAATCGCTGTATCCTTTGCTATCGTTGTGTTTACACAGCCGATCAAATTACAGAAGGCAGGGTTCATGGTGTTTTAAATAGAGGAGATCAATCAGAAATATCAACTTATATTAGCGCAGCAATAGATAATGATTTCTCAGGAAACGTGATTGATGTTTGTCCAGTTGGTGCATTAACCGATAAAACATTCCGTTTTAAAAATAGGGTTTGGTTTACCAAACCAGTAGATGCACATAGAGATTGCGATCACGAAAAATGTTCGGGCAATGTAGTATTGTGGTACAAAGGAGAGGATGTATTGCGTGTAACCGCGCGTAAAGATCAATACGGCGAAGTAGAATCTTTTATTTGCAATACCTGCAGATTTGAGAAAAAAGCAACATCAGATTGGATTATTGAAGGACCAAGAAAAATTGAAGAGACCTCGGTAATTTCTTCAAACCACTATGAAATGGCGCATCCGCTACCTGTTATTGAAAAAAATGAGGCCTTAATTGAAGCAAATAAAAAAATGTTTCATAAAAAAATTAAATAAAAATGGATATCGCATTTATTATTGAAAAATTAATTTTAATCTCTGCCATTTTAGGGATTAGTTTAGTTATTGCTATGTATACTACCCTTGCAGAAAGAAAATTTGCTGGGTTTTTCCAAGACCGTGTAGGTCCTAACAGAGCTGGTCCTTGGGGTTTATTGCAACCACTTGCCGATGGTGTAAAATTATTTACTAAAGAAGAAATTATTCCAACGCATGCCAGTACATTTTTATTTGTACTCGGTCCATCACTCAGTATGTTTACTGCTTGTATTACTACAGCGGTAATTCCTTGGGGTCAAGATTTATTTTTATTTGGCAGGCAAGTTTCTTTGCAAGTAGCAGATATTAATGTTGGTGTATTATATGTATTTGGTGTAGTTTCATTGGGTGTATATGGCGTAATGATTGGTGGTTGGGCTTCTAATAATAAGTTTTCATTATTAGCTGCGGTTCGCTCTGCCTCTCAAAATATTTCATACGAAATTGCGATGGGCTTATCTATCATTGCATTATTAATGATGACAGGCACTTTAAGTTTAAGAGAAATTTCGGAGCAACAAGCTGGCATGAACTGGAATGTTTTTTATCAGCCATTAGGCTTTTTAATATTCATGATTTGTTCTTTTGCCGAAACCAACAGAACGCCATTTGATTTACCAGAATGCGAAACCGAATTAGTAGGTGGACACCATACCGAATACTCTTCGATGAAATTAGGTTTTTATTTATTTGCAGAATACATCAATATGTTTGTTTCTTCTGCAATTATGGCTTCTCTATATTTTGGAGGTTATAATTACCCATTCATGCACCTCATTAGCAATCCAAATCTTGCAGCATTAATAGGCGTTGCAGCCTTTTTCACCAAAATATTATTGTTTATATTCTTCTTTATTTGGGTGAGATGGACAGTGCCACGTTTCCGTTATGATCAATTAATGAAATTAGGATGGAAAGTTTTAATTCCATTGGCAATTGTAAACATAGCATTAACGGGAGTTGGCATTTTAATTTTTTGGAAATAAATTTTTAATTAAAAGCATTGAAAAATATGAATTCGTTAACGAATCGAAAAAAAGTTTTAGCATCTAAGCAAATGAATTTTTGGGAGCGTATTTACCTTCCAGCAATCATTAACGGCTTAAGCATAACTATGAAACATTTCTTCAAAAAAAGAACCACTGTTTATTATCCAGAAGAAAAAAGATCTTTTTCCGAAAATTTTAGGGGTTTGCACTCTTTAAAAAGAGATGAAAATGGTGCGGAGCGTTGTACGGCATGTGGCCTTTGTGCGCTTTCTTGCCCAGCCGAAGCCATTACCATGACTGCTGCTGAGCGTAAACCAGGAGAAGAGCTATTGTATAGAGAAGAAAAATACGCTTCGGTATACGAGATTAATATGTTGCGTTGCATTTTTTGTGGCTTCTGCGAAGAAGCATGTCCTAAAGCAGCTATTTTTTTAGATGGCGACATTGCTAAAGCAGGATATATTAGAGACGAGTTTATTTTCGGTAAGGATAAATTAACGGAACCAGTTATTAAATAATTATTCAATAAAATAATATTCAATGAGTCATTCATTATTTTACTTATTATCATTCATCACCTTATTTTTTGCTTTGCTAGTGGTATTCGCAAAAAATCCTATACACAGCGCCTTGTATATGGTGATGACATTTTTTGCAATTACTTGTCAGTATTTAATACTAAACGCACAGTTTTTAGCCATCGTAAACTTTATTGTTTATATGGGGGCTATTATGGTATTGATACTTTTCTCTATCATGTTTTTAAATTTAAACCAAGCTACCGAGCCACAAAAATCTAGCCTTTTAAAATTTGCAGGTGTAATTTCTGCAGGTTTATTAATGCTTACGCTGGTTGGCGCTATTTTAAAAACAGGTGGAGGCGATGTGCCATTTGAATTAATTAAACCAGACATTGGATTGGTTAAAAACTTAGGAAAAGTTTTATTCAACGAATTTTTATTGCCATTCGAAATAGCATCGGTATTATTATTGTCTGCTATGGTTGGCGCAGTATTATTAGCTAAAAAAGATATTAACTAATGGGAACAGTAACACAAACAATTCAAGCAGTACCAATTAATCATTATATTTTATTAGCCTCTTTGTTATTTACAATTGGCGTAATGGGTGTATTGGTTAGAAGAAATGCAATTGTAATTTTTATGTCAATTGAATTAATGTTGAATGCAGTAAATATTTTATTGGCAGCTTTTTCTGCTTATAGAGGTGATGCAAGCGGTCAGGTATTTGTATTTTTTATTATGGCAGTAGCTGCCGCAGAAGTGGCGGTTGGCTTGGCTATCATTGTTATGATTTACAGAAATACTAGATCAATCGACATTAATATTTTAAATAAATTAAAAGGATAGGTTCATTCAGCAAATCATATTATGTTAAAATTAGTAGGCTTAATTCCATTATTTCCATTGCTAGGGTTTTTAATCAATGGCATTGCAAATAAGCGTATGCCCAAAGCATGGGTAGGAATAATAGGTAGCGCATCCATTTTCTTTTCGTTCTTGATTAGTTTGGGAATTTTCTTGAGCACACCCAACGGCGAAGTAAACACCTTTGATTTATTTAGCTGGATAAATGTTGCAGGATTGCAAATTCCTTTCTCCTTTTTAATAGATCCATTATCGATGATCATGTTGTTGATCATTACAGGCGTAGGGTTTTTAATTCATGTGTACTCGATTGGCTACATGCACCACGACGAGGGCTTTGCAAGGTATTTTGCTTACCTCAATTTATTCGTGTTTTTCATGTTATTATTGGTATTAGGATCTAACTATGCCATTATGTTTATTGGTTGGGAAGGTGTTGGTTTGTGTTCTTATTTATTGATTGGATTTTGGTTTAAAAATACTGCCTATAATAATGCTGCTAAAAAAGCATTCATCATGAATCGAATTGGCGACCTTGGTTTCTTGTTAGGTTTGTTTTTAATTTATACAACATTTGGCACTATCAATTATAAATCGGTGATGGTACAAGCTGCTGGTTTTACCACAGGCGATGTAACCATTACTGCTATTGCTTTATTATTATTTATAGGTGCAATGGGTAAGAGTGCACAACTGCCTTTATATACATGGTTGCCAGATGCAATGGCAGGACCAACACCTGTTTCGGCTTTGATCCATGCAGCAACCATGGTAACTGCAGGTATCTATATGATTGCACGCTCTAGTTTATTATATGTGCTTTCGCCAATTGCCATGCAAACCATCACCATTGTGGGTATGCTTACTGCAATTATAGCAGCTATTATTGCCTTAACCCAAACAGACATTAAAAAAGTTTTGGCTTATTCAACGGTGAGTCAATTAGGTTATATGTTTGTGGCTTTAGGTGTAGGTTCTTTTACAGGCGCCGTTTTTCATTTAATGACCCATGCATTTTTTAAAGCCTTATTGTTCTTGGGTGCTGGAAGTGTTATACACGCTATGTCTGGCGAGCAAGATATGCGCAACATGGGCGGACTAAAGAAAACATTACCGATCACATTTTTAACTATTTTAATTGGCACATTAGCTATTTCGGGCTTACCTCCATTTGCGGGTTTCTTTTCGAAAGACGAAATATTAGCAGCAACATTTAATTATTCGCCAATCGTATTTTCGGTAATGGCTATTACTTCGGTATTAACAGCTTTCTATATGTTTAGAATGTTATTCTTAACTTTTTATAGTTCGTTTAGAGGCAGCAGCGAACAAGCAAAACGCTTGCACGAAAGCCCTAAAAACATGACCATTCCATTAATTGTATTGGCTGTTTGCTCTACATTTGCAGGATTTTTAGGCTTACCAGAAGTTTTTTCTGAACATCATTTATTAAAATCATTTTTAGCGCCAGTATTTATTTTATCTGATGCAAAAATGCTGGTAGATGCTCCGTCGCATGCAGTAGAATACGGTATCATGATCGGATCTTTAATTGCGGTATTAGCGGTAGCGTATTATGCTTTTAATCGATACAGCAAAAAAGTTTATTTATTACCATTTCAAGAAGAAGCACTTTCGGTTTGGCAAAAAATATCTTATAACAAATTTTATTTAGACGAAATTTATTTCGCTTTAATTACTAATCCAATTAATAAATTGGCAGTTTATTTACACCAAATTGTAGATAGAGCTGGCATAGATGGCCTCGTGAATGGCTCAGGTAGATTGGCTTTGGCTGGATCTAAAAGAATTAAAACATTACAAACAGGTTATACCGGATTTTATATTTTTGCCATGGTCCTTGGTATTTTATTCATCATGTTGTTAAACTTTTTTATTTAATATTCGATAAATGATTACGCTACTACTTTTATTATTCCCAGCTTTAGCATCATTAGCTTTGTTAGTATTAAATACTAAAGATGCAAAACGCGCAGCAATGCTTTTTTCGATCGTAGAATTGGCGATTGCATTATTTGCATTGCTAAACTTTCAAAAAGACGCAAGCACACAATTTTTATTAGATACTGCTTGGGTAAGTTCTTTAGGCATTCATTTTAAAATTGGCATAGACGGCATTAGTATGTTAATGGTCATGCTTACCACTGCCTTATTCCCATTGATTATCCTGTCGACCTTTAATAAAACATACACCGCAGAAAAATCTTTTTATGCATTGATGTTGTTTATGCAAGCAGGATTAATTGGCGTCTTTGTTTCTCTAGATGCATTTTTATTTTACACTTGTTGGGAAGCAGCATTAATTCCAGTTTATTTTATTGCAGCAATTTGGGGTGGTGCAGATAGAATACAAGCAACCTTAAAGTTTTTTGTGTATACCATTTTAGGTAGCTTACTGATGTTAGCTGCCATCATATATATTTATTTACAAACACCTGGAACACATTCCTTCGATATTAATGTATTCTATCAAACTGTTTTAAACAACTCAGCACAAGGTTATTTATTTTGGGCTTTTTTTATAGCATTTGCCATAAAAATGCCCGTTTTCCCATTCCATACTTGGCAACCAGATACCTATACAGAAGCACCAACGCCAGCAACCATGCTACTTTCGGCTATTATGTTAAAGATGGGTATTTATGGTGTTATTAGATGGATGATTCCTATTGTTCCGCAAGGATTTCAACAATGGTCGTGGTTAGCAATTACTTTATCGATTATTGGAATTGTATACGCATCCATCATTGCATTCAATCAAAAAGATTTAAAAAGATTAATTGCTTACTCATCTATTGCCCACGTTGGTTTAATTGCGGCGGGAGTATTTGTGTTTAATGCACAAGCTTTACAAGGTGCCATGATTCAAATGTTGAGTCACGGTGTGAATGTTTTCGCTTTATTTTATATAATCTATTTAATTGAATCGCGTACCGATACCAGACAAATGAATTTATTAGGAGGCATTGTACATTCGGCACCTAAGCTAGCCATCACCTTCACTATTATTATGATGGGATCTATTGCATTGCCTTTAACCAATGGCTTTGTAGGCGAATTCTTATTACTTATGGGCTTATATCAATACAGCGCAATTGCCACTACATTTGCTGGCTTAACTATTATTTTAGGCGCAGTATATATGTTAAGAATGTATCAAAGGGTTATGTTAGGCGAAGCAAATAACCTCACAAATCCTTTTAAAGATATACATGGAAACGAAAAAACTATTTTATATATCGTTGTGCTTTTAGTTGTAGTAATGGGAGTTATGCCAAATACAATTTTAAGCATTTCGGATGCAGCCATTCAAAATTTAATCTCTATTGTTAATTCAAAATTAGTAGCGATCAACTAAATTAATATTAAATTTTTTTATAAATGAACAGTATAATTATTATCACCATACTTGCAGTTGTGCTGCTATTTTTGGGTGTTTACAAAAAAGCATCGGCTCTTTTACCTGTAGCAGTTCTAGGGCTTTTAGGCGCCTTGGCTTCGCAAATTGCCACTTGGAATACCAATTTATATTATTTCAATCAAATGGTTTTATTTGATAATTTCTCCATTGTTTTTTCGAGCCTTACCATAATTACCACTATTCTTATTATTGTTTTATCAAAAGGTTATTTCGAAAAAAT
>JAURMH010000121.1 GCA_030830805.1 Bacteroidota bacterium | reverse complement strand
GTGCCGCCTAATACAGCCGCCATGGCTTGATTCGTTACGCGCACAATATTATTCATGGGTTGTTGCGCAGTTAGCGTAGAACCTCCTGTTTGTGTATGAAAACGCAATTGCATAGCACGTGGATCTTTAGCCCCTAAATCGGAAGTAATTTTTGCCCACATTCTACGCGCAGCTCTAAACTTGGCAATTTCTTCAAAAAAATTATTATGACAATTAAAAAAGAAAGATAAACGCTTGGCAAAAATATCGATGGCTAAGCCTTTATCCATGGCCGCTTGTAAATAAGATTTTCCGTTGGCTAAAGTAAAAGCCAATTCTTGCACCGCAGTAGATCCGGCTTCACGAATATGATAGCCAGAAATAGAAATCGTATTCCATTTTGGAACCTCTTTACTACAAAATTCAAAAATGTCTGTAATCAAACGCATAGAAGCCTTTGGAGGATAGATATAAGTGCCGCGTGCGGCGTATTCTTTTAAAATATCATTTTGAATAGTACCAGAAATTTTTGCCCAATCGGCTCCTTGCTTTTTTGCCAATGCTAAATACATGGCTAATAAAATTGATGCAGTAGCATTGATGGTCATCGAAGTAGTAATATCTTCTAATTTTATGCCATCAAATAAATTTTCCATGTCTTGCAATGAATCAATCGCAACGCCTACCTTACCCACTTCGCCATCAGCAAAATCGTGGTCGGAATCGTAACCGATTTGAGTTGGCAAATCAAAAGCAACCGATAAACCCATGGTGCCTTGTTGCAATAAATAATGGTATCTTTTATTAGATTCTTCGGCGGTAGAAAAACCAGCGTATTGGCGCATTGTCCATAACCTGCCGCGATACATGTCGGGCTGTATCCCTCTAGTAAAAGGGAATTCGCCAGGTAAATCTTTATGTTCGGTTGGTGTACAATAAACCGTTTTAATGGTAATACCCGATGATGTTTTTTTAGAATTCGAAGCTGCCATAAATTAAAAAAGTGTTTGTACTTCTGTGCGAATCATTCCGATTGCTACTTCGTGTGGATTGCGTTCAGCCACTGCTAAACTTTCAAAAATCGTTTTGCTTAAATCAACACTTGTTGCATCTGCAGGTAAGGAATTATATGCAAAATTAATAAGGTTAATAGTATCTTCTTTGGTTGTTTTAATCATCGTCCATGTTTGTGGTGCAACATACATTTGCTGCGCAACATTATGGTCAAATTCAGAACGGATATCTTGTACTAATATTTGTTGAAATTCGCGGGCAGTTAATCCATTTACATGTGTGCGAAGAATCATGGCACTTGGGTTAATTCTTTCTAAAAAAATGGTCAATCTTTCGTAGGCTTGTAAACGCAATGGCAATATGCTTTGTTGATTTGCTAGTTTCAATTCCAACATTTTTTTATTGTAATCACTTTCTAAATAAGAAGTAATAATGTAATAAGCGGTTAAAAATACGATTAGCGAAGGAATGATTAATTTTAATAACTCCAGAAAAAAGATAGACCAATTCATTTTGATTGTTTTTATATGCTTACAAATGTGCAAAAAATAGGCTTAAGGAGCAATATTTAATTGGAGGTATTTCGGCTTAAAACGCTCTAATTTAGCATAGGCCATATTATTTTTTAGATTTTTCTGAAACAAAAACTGCTAGGTGTTTGTAATAACATAGTATAGATGTACTTTTGTATAATTAAGAAAGAACAATAAATGGAAACAGTAGCAAACCCAACTCAAACTTTTACCCCAGTTACCTTAACGGCTAATGCGGTAAAAGAAGTAAAAAAGTTAATTTCTGAAAAAGAACTCAGCGAAGAATTTGGTTTAAGAGTTGGCGTAGATGGTGGTGGATGTTCAGGAATGAGCTATACCATTGGCTTCGACAAGAAACAAGATAAAGACCAAGAGTTTGTAATAGACGGCGTAAAAGTATTCATGAACAAATCGCATGGACTTTACCTATTAGGAACCGAAGTAGATTTTCAAGATGGCTTAAACTCCAGAGGATTTACCTTTAATAACCCAAATGCAACCAGCACTTGTGGTTGCGGCAGTTCGTTTAGCGCCTAATTCAGCTTAACAATTTTTTAAAAGGAGCCAATGGCTCCTTTTTTTATCCCATTTTGCGTAACAATTTTATTGAAAAGCCGCCTTTTTAAAACCAAATTTGTACTTTTTGCATCATGAAACTGAAAGATAATATTAAAGTAGCCTTTGGCTCCATCAATGATAATAAACTGCGCACCGTTTTAACCGCATTAATTATTGCTATTGGTATTATGGCTTTGGTTGGCATTTTAACTTCCATCGATGGGATGAAAAAATCAATCAATGATAATTTTGCCAGCATGGGTGCAAATTCTTACAGTATCCGAAACAGAGGCTCGGGCAGTATTCGTATAGGCGGTGGCAGAGCAAAACAAAAAAGATTCGATAATATTACCTTTGACCAAGCCGCCGATTTTAAACGCAAATTTAAATTTCCTGCAACCGTTTCTGTTTCTTCATTTGCCTCTTTTGCGGCAACAGCAAAATACAATACAAACAAAACCAACCCAAATATTTCTGTTATTGCATCAGATGCAAATTATTTATTTACGGCTGGTTACAAATTAGCCGATGGTAGAAATTTTTCGAACAGCGAACAAGAATTTGGCACCGGAGTTGCAATTATCGGTAGCGAAGTTAAAACAACCTTATTTAAAGACGGCCCTGCAGAAGGCAACATCATCACCATTGGCAGTGATAAATTTAGAGTCATTGGCATACTCGCCGAAAAGGGCAGCAGCATGGGCTTTGGCGGCGACAAGGTTTGTATAATTCCACTAGTCAAAGGAAAATTAATCAATACTAACCCAAATACATCTTATACCATTACCGTTATGGTAAACGATGGTAATTTACTCGACGGCGCAGTATCGGAAGGCACAGGAATTTTTAGAAATATTAGAAAAATAAATACCAGCGACGAAAATAATTTTCAGATTACGCAAAGCGATAGTTTAGCCAGTTCGCTCATCGATAATTTAAAATTCATCACCATTGCGGCAACCATTATTGGTATCATCACTTTATTAGGTGCTTCTATTGGATTAATGAATATCATGTTGGTATCGGTTACCGAAAGAACCAAAGAAATTGGTTTGCGTAAAGCAATGGGCGCAACGCCTGGTGTTATTCGCAGACAATTTTTAATTGAAGCCATTGTTATTTGCCAACTCGGTGGCATTGGTGGCATTATTTTGGGCATCGCCATCGGTAACTTGATGTCAATGTTTATTGGCGGAGGCTTTATCGTGCCCTGGTTGTGGATGTTTAGCGGCGTCGCGCTTTGCATGCTCGTAGGGCTTTTTGCAGGATTTTACCCTGCCTTAAAAGCTTCTAAATTAGATCCTGTCGAAGCACTTCGACACGAATAATATTTAACGATGATCGTATTGTTTGGCGTAATAGTTTTGGTAATTACCAGAAGTTACATTGTTCAACCAATCTTCGTTTTGTAAATACCAATCTACTGTTTTCGCTAAACCTTCTTCGAATTGTAAACTTGGTTTCCAACCTAATTCATTTTGTAATTTCGATGAATCTATGGCATAACGCAAATCGTGGCCAGCGCGATCGGTTACATAAGTAATTAATTTTGCAGAACTTCCTGCTTCGCGTCCTAATTTTTCATCCATTATTTTACACAATAAATGAATCAAATCAATATTTGTCCATTCGTTGTGTCCGCCTATGTTATAGGTAGCACCTGGCTTTGCGCCATTAAAAATTACATCAATTGCACGCGCATGGTCTTCAACCCATAACCAATCGCGTACATTTTCTCCTTTACCATAAATTGGAATAGGTAAATTATTCTTAATGTTGTTGATGGATAATGGAATTAGTTTTTCTGGAAAATGAAATGATCCATAATTATTAGAACAGTTGGAAATCACGCAATCCATTTGATAAGTATCGTGGTATGCACGCACAAAATGATCCGAACTTGCTTTAGAAGCAGAGTAAGGAGAATGCGGATCGTAACTGGTTGTTTCGGTAAACATACCTGTTTCGCCTAAGGTGCCATATACTTCGTCGGTAGAAACATGGTAAAAACGATGAGGCGCATTTTTATGTGCATCGCTCTTCCATAATGCTTTGGCACTATTCAATAAATTTACCGTACCAATTACATTGGTCATTACAAAAGCTGTTGGATCGGTAATAGAACGATCTACATGCGACTCCGCAGCTAAATGAATCACCGCATCAAATTGATATTGTTGAAACAATGCTTCGATTTGCACCGCATCTGTAATATCTGCTTTAATAAAAGTATAATTCGATTTGTTTTCGATATCGGTTAAGTTAGCCAAATTACCTGCATAGGTTAATTTATCTAAATTATAAAAATGCGTATTCGGATATTTATTAACAAACAAACGAATAACATGTGAACCAATAAAACCGGCTGCTCCGGTAATTACTACGTGAGAATAATTTTGCATAATTTATTTTTTTGCGGCTAGCGCTTGTTCCCAATTCCATGCACTGCGCATCATATCTTCGATGCTCAATACCGTTTTCCAATTTAATTTTTGTTCGGCTAAAGTTGTATCTGCGTAAACCGCTTCTACATCGCCGGGTCTTCTATCTACAATTTGATAATTAATTTTAATGTTGGTTGCTTTTTCAAAAGCGCTAATAATATCTAAAACAGAATAGCCTAAGCCAGTTCCAATATTATACACTTCTAATTTTGCTTCGTTGCTATGTGAGAGTAGCCTCGAAATAGCAGCTATATGTGCTTTTGCAAGATCGACCACATGAATATAATCGCGTACACAAGTGCCATCGTGGGTTTGGTAATCGCCTCCAAAAACATTTAATTGTTTTCTTATGCCTGCTGCTGTTTCGGTAATGTATGGAATTAAATGGTGCGGCACGCCATGTTGTATCTCTCCTATTTTTGCCGATTCGTGTGCGCCAATTGGATTAAAATAACGAAGCGTAATCACATTTATGTCATTTGCCTTGGCTACATTTTCTAAAATTTCTTCGCCCATTTGTTTGGTGTTTCCATAAGGAGACATTGCTTTTTGTACTGGTGCTGTTTCTGTAACTGGCAACTGCGTTGGATTTCCGTAAACAGTACAAGAAGAAGAAAACACAATATTTTTAATTTTATAAGCTACCATGCATTCCAATAAATTAATGGTAGAGAACATGTTGTTGTGGTAATACTTCAGCGGATTTTCGACCGACTCGGCCACTTGCAACATGCCTGCAAAATGAATCACTGCAGCTATGTCGGAATGCTTACTGAAATAATTAGCTAATGCCGCTTTATCACACATTTCTATTTTTTCAAAATGCGGACGCACAGCGGTAATGCTTTCAATAATATCAATTACTTCGGCTTTAGAATTCGATAAATTATCGATCACTAACACTTCGTAACCTAATTTAATTAATTCGATCACCGTATGCGAACCAATATAACCTGTACCACCAGTTACTAAAATCTTTTTCATCTTATTTATTGTAGGATACAAAATCTTTAGGCTTCAATTCTTTATCGGGTAAAGATTTAAAATAATCGTAGGTGATCTTCAAACCATCGGCCCTGTTTACTTTTGGCTGCCAATCTAATAATTCAATGGCTTTTGAAATATCTGGTCTTCTTTGTTTTGGATCGTCTTGAGGCAATGGCTCAAAAATGATTTTTTGTTTTGCACCCGTTAATTTAATAATCTCTTCCGCAAATTGGGCAATGGTAATTTCGTCGGGATTACCAATGTTTACAGGATAAGCGTAATCGCTAAATAATAAACGATAAATACCTTCTACTAAATCATCGACATAACAGAAAGACCTGGTTTGTGAACCATCGCCATAAGCAGTTAAATCTTCGCCGCGTAATGCTTGACCAATAAATGTAGGCAATACCCTACCATCGTTGAGTCGCATGCGTGGACCATAGGTATTAAATATTCTTACAATTCTAGTTTCTAAACCATGAAATGTATGGTATGCCATGGTCATCGCTTCTTGAAATCTTTTTGCTTCGTCGTATACACCACGAGGACCAACCGGATTTACATTACCCCAGTAATCTTCTGTTTGTGGATGAACCGTTGGGTCGCCATATACTTCAGAGGTAGAAGCAATCAGCATTCTAGCTTTTTTTGCTTTTGCTAAACCCAATAAATTATGGGTTCCTAATGATCCGACTTTTAAAGTTTGAATCGGAATTTTTAAATAATCGATCGGACTCGCAGGCGAAGCAAAATGTAAAATATAATCTATTTCGCCGGGCACATGTACAAATTTAGAAACATCGTGATGGTAAAATTCGAATTGTTCTAATTTAAAAAGATGTTCGATGTTTGTTAAAGAACCCGTAATTAAATTATCCATCGCTACTACACGAAATCCTTCTTTGATGAATCGGTCACAAAGATGAGATCCTAAAAATCCTGCTGCACCGGTAATTAATACTCTTTTTGATTTCATAATTAATTTATTCCAATTCCATAATAGGTGAATCCATGCTCGCGCATTTCGCTTGCATCAAAAATATTGCGGCCATCAAAAATAATTGGGCTTGCTAAACTTGCTTTTAGTTCTGTTAAATCTGGCGCGCGGTAATCGGCCCATTCGGTCACCACCAAGAGTGCATCTACACTGGCAATGGCTAGTTCTTGCTGTTCGCAAAAAATAACTTGATCACCTAAAATATGTTTTGCTTCTTTCATGGCAATGGGATCGTGTACTTTTACAATTGCCCCTTGCGCCAATAATTTTTCGATAATTACTAAAGAAGGTGCTTCGCGCATGTCATCGGTTTTTGGTTTAAAAGATAAACCCCACATGCCAAAAGTTTTGCCTTTAATGTTGCCATCAAAATGACGCATCACTTTATCAAATAAAACTGATTTTTGTTTATCATTCACTTCTTCTACCGCTTTGAGCACGCCCATATGGTAGCCGTTTTCGTAGGCTGTTTTAATTAATGCTTTTACATCTTTTGGGAAACAAGATCCACCATAACCAATACCCGGATAAATAAATTTATTGCCAATGCGCGGATCCGAACCAATGCCACGGCGCACCATGTTTACATCGGCTCCCATAATTTCGCATAAATTTGCAATGTCGTTCATGAAAGAAATTTTGGTGGCCAACATCGCATTCGCAGCGTATTTAGTCATCTCGGCCGATGGAATATCCATAGAAATTATTGGATGTCCATTTAATACAAATGGTTTATATAATTTTTTTAGTACGTCTTCTGCTCGCTGAGAAGCAACGCCAATCACTATTCTATCGGGCTTTAAAAAATCGTCTACTGCCGCACCCTCTTTTAAAAATTCGGGGTTAGAAGCCACATCAAATTCCAAATTTTCGTTTCTATCTTGAATGGCTTGCGCAACCGTAGCACGAACTAAATTAGCGGTTCCTACAGGCACAGTACTTTTAGTAACTAGTACTAAATAATTATTCATGTGTGTGCCAATTTCTTTGGCTACGCCTAATACATATTTTAAATCGGCACTGCCGTCTTCTCCCGGAGGCGTACCTACCGCAATAAATGCCACATCACAATCCACAATCGCATCTTTCAATGAAGTAGAAAAATTTAATTTCCCTTTTTGAAAATTACGAATCACCATCTCTTCTAAACCCGGTTCGTAAATTGGCATGATGCCTGCTTTTAACCCCGCAATCTTTTTTTCATCAATGTCTACACAAGTTACCTGAATACCCACTTCGGCTAAACAGGTTCCCGTAACCAATCCTACATATCCTGTTCCTACTACTGCAATCTTCATATTTTGAAAAATAAATATTAAAACCCTTGAATTAGCTAATAATATTGCAGAAATTGAACGTTTATAATAAAATGATCGATTTTAGCGATATTAGCTACGAATATACGGATTGATCTGCAAATTACTTAGCCTAAATACCATGAAAAACACTGTTACGCTTAGCCTTTTTTTAGCCTTGTTTCTTTCCTGCTTATTTTCAGTAGGATATGCGCAACGCGTAAGTTTCAAAGGAGAAGCCATTAGCATATCTGCCTTATCGGTCAATACCGGAATGTACCTTTCTGCAGGTGATATGAAAACCCGATTTGGGAACAGTTCGAGTGTAGGGGTAAATTTTAACAGAAAGTTGGCTAATAACTGGGTATATGGTTTCGATTTAAATTATCATTTTGGTAATAATATCAACGAATCAAATATTTTAGATAGCATTCGCAATAGCAAAGGACATATTTTAACCGACGGCGGTTATGCAGGCGATGTGCGTTTATTTCAACGCGGATTAAGCACTTTTCTTAAAGTTGGAAAATTATTTCCAATCATTGGACCCAATCAAAATTCAGGAATTTTAATTACAACAGGTATAGGATTTTTACAACATAAAATTCAAATAGAAGTCATCGAAAATAATATTCCAGAACTTACAGATGATTATAAGAAAGGCTACGATCGTTTAAGCAATGGATTTGCATTCAATGAGTTTATTGGATACTGGCATATGAGTAATCAAAAAACTTTGAATTTTTATATAGGTGCAGAATTTACACAAGCCTTTACTCAAAATCGCAGGTCATATGATTATTTTACCCAAAGCCAGGATCTTCAAAAAAGAAATGACTATTTAATTGGGTTAAAATTAGGATTGATAGTACCCTTATACAAACGCATGCCTAAAGAATTTTACTACAAATAATGAAAATTATTTATCAAATAGGCATTACCATTTATGTACTTGCCATTAGAATTGCGGCTAATTTTAATCCCAAAGCAAAACTATGGTTAGCCGGCCGAGAAAATATTTTCGATAGCATTGCGCTTAGTTTAGGCGAAAACGAAAAAAGAATATGGTTTCATTATGCTTCGCTGGGCGAGTTTGAACAGGGCCGGCCCGTTCAAGAATCCATTCGAGCGCAATATCCAGACCATAAAATAGTGATGACTTTCTTTTCACCTTCGGGATACGAAGCAAAAAAAACACATGCTGCTGCAGACTATGTATTTTATTTACCGATGGATGGTGCGCAACGCTCGAAACAGTTCATCAATTTAATTAATCCAACACAAGCCTATTTTACTAAATATGAATTTTGGTATTTCTATTTTCAATATTTAGCTCAAAAAAATATTCCTTTGTTTTTAATTTCAGGAATTTTTAGAAAAGAGCAAATCTTTTTTAAATGGTATGGTGGTTTTTACCGCGAAATTTTAAAACAAGTGCGTTTCTTTTTTGTACAAAACGAAAGCAGTAAAAATTTATTAAATAACATTGGCATTGAACAAGTGCTCATAACCGGGGATACCCGATTTGACAGGGTTGCAGCCAATGCAGCTAAACAACATCAAAACGAAATAATAGCCCAATTTGTAAAAGGTAATGATATAATACTAGGAGGTAGCACTTGGAGTCCCGACGAAAAAATAATTTCATCGCTATTAAATAACAGCAATTTTAAATTCATTATTGCACCACATGAAATTAAAGAAAGTAGATTGCAAGAAATCGAAGCCACTTTTAATCATACATGCATTCGTTATAGTCAAGCTAATATAATCAGTATTTCGGCAGCTAAGGTTTTAATTATTGACAACATAGGCATGCT